>JAJEAC010000042.1 GCA_022824315.1 Silicimonas sp. | reverse complement strand
GGCAACAT
Organism: Silicimonas sp.; assembly: GCA_022824315.1. Taxonomy (GTDB): domain Bacteria; phylum Pseudomonadota; class Alphaproteobacteria; order Rhodobacterales; family Rhodobacteraceae; genus JAJEFO01. The sequence goes on along the minus strand of JAJEAC010000042.1, from coordinate 9,574 downwards.
CCGTGCGGCCCTTCCCTGCATCGACGACCTTGCCGCCGACCTTGAATGCGTCGAGACCCGGTATGCGAACATCAAGGCGTTCCGAAAAGGTGTCTGCGAGTTCCAGCCCTGCGTCGCCAACAATGCCCACACCATCCCGAACTACGCCGAGCGCCTTCGATACGGGGAGCGGGTGTCGACCGCGTTCGTCGAATCCACGGTCAACACGGTCGTGGGAAAGCGCTTCTCGGAGAGGCAGCAGATGCGATGGTCAAGATCCGGAGCGCACCTCATGCTCCAGACCCGAACCCGCGTGCTCGACGGCACGCTCAGGACCAGGTTCCAGTCCTGGTATCCCGGGCTCTTCGACGCGGCAAACTCAAATCAGGCAATGGAACGAACGGCTGCTTGACCCCGCGGATTTTGGTGGTCCCCATCAAAATCCACCGCTGTCTCGCTCACTTGGACAGCTGAGAGCAGTTTTTGCAACAGGGACCCCGTTGACGTCGGTTGGCCGCAAAGCGGACGGATGGATGAAGTCGCATCAAGCGATGTCATCAACGAACCGCGTACCGTCAGGTGGTATCCATCATCATTCACGGCGCGTTGCGGCGGATGTTTCTGATTCCGACTTCCGGGTGGCAACGACGCCCGTCCGGACTGCTTGCATTGGATTTCCGACATTTCATCTACATAGTTGACACTTTGTATTGCGCTCTATATCGTTCTGCATTATGTATGACCCAGAGCCACTCGACCAATTCGGAGCCGTTCTGACTATTCGGTCTGTCACAAGACCAATCACGGGCGCGCAGCGCATATAGCAGTTCGGGCAAGCGACATTGCACCGACATCCGCCTAGAATCGCCATCCCCCCCTCGCGCTTGCGATTTGTGAACGCCCGCGGCCGAGCCGGCCCGAATTTCAGCATCGCTCTCGGCGGCTCCGCACAAGATCGCGTTGCCGACGGTCGAGCAGAACCAGCTCCACATGGACTTATCAGCCTAAAGGGCGAGGGGACCGACCTTCCACACGCATAGGGAACGGCATTGCTTCGGACACGAAATGGCGCAATTTGACACCAGCGGGAAGACTGCCGAACAACTTGCGGACGGCTTGGCGATTGGCAAGTTGACCTCCATGGAGCTTGTCTCTGAGTGTATCGCCGCCATAGAAAACTGCCCTGACCAGTCAATCTTCATAAGTGTCGCGTCCGAACGTGCGCTCGAGGAGGCCCGGCGAAGCGATCTCCGGCGTCAATCGGGCGTCATTCAAAGTCGATGGGATGGCATCCCGTTCGCGTGGAAGGACATCTTCGACATGAAGGGCCTTCCCACCACCGCCGGATCGGAAGTCTATCGCAACGCGGAAGTAGCGACATCGGATGCGGTCGTGCTGGAAGACTGCCGCAAATTGGGGGCAATCGCGCTCGGCAAAACAAACATGTCGGAGTTCGGCTATTCAGGCTTGGGATTGAACCCCCACTATGGCACCCCCGAGAATCCGCATGGAGACGGCGTCGCGCGCGTGCCCGGCGGCTCATCGGCGGGGTCCGCGATAGCTGTGGCGAGAGGTCTGTGTCCAGTCGCCATTGGAAGCGACACGGCGGGGTCCGTGCGCGTACCCGCCAGCTTCTGCGGCGTCGTCGGATTTAAGTCCTCGCACAACCGATATTCGAAGGCCGGTGTATTCCAGCTTTCGAGCAGTCTTGATTCACTTGGCTGCCTTGGGCGCTCGGTCTCTGATCTTGTTCAGGTTGACGCCATGATGCGCGGATTCTCTGAACCGAGCCTGGAAACGATGACCTTGGACGAGTTGTCGTTCGTCGTCCCAACGTCGATCGTCTTCGACGATATCGATGCCGACATTGCCGACGCGTTCGATCAGGCCATAAGCACGCTCGAGAACGCCGGAGCCACAATCACGCGCGAGGTGTTCCCGATCTTTGAACAGGTGACACGGTTGTTTTCCGAGCATGGAACATTGACGGTTGCTGAGGCATTTGCACTGCATGAGGAGTTGCTGAACAGCGAGGATGCCGCGCGCATGGATCAGCGCGTACGAACCCGCATGTTGACGGCCAACAATTTCACGACGTCCGACTATATCCGCCTGCAGTGGGAGCGAGAAACGCTTCAGCGCAAGACCGCCGAATGCCTTCAATCGCGTTTTCTGCTTTTTCCAACGGCACCGATTACGGCACCGGAACTGGCGGCCTTGGAAGCTTCCGACGAACTGTTCGTTGCGACGAATTTGAAGGCGCTTCGCAACACCATGCTTGGCAACTATCTGGGGACGCCCGGGGTCAGCCTGCCGATCGGAAAGGATCGATACGGCCTTCCGATCGGGGTCCTTGTCTCGGCGCCTTTCGGAGAAGATGCCCTTGTTCTTGCCGCGGCGTTGGCTATGCAGGGAGCGTTGGCGTGCCAGGCCGAGCGATAGATGGCGTCGCCTTGCCCGGCCAATCCCGCCCGGCCGCCTTCCGATGCGGCGACCGGCGATTTCCAGGCATCTGGAGACCTTGGTGCCAGAGCTTTCCCACGCTGAGCGAATTGCAGATGTCCTTCCGTAATGGGGCCCCTACGTCAAGCACCGATTCCTGTGCATGAGCGGACACGAAGCCCGAACCCGACAAGACAGTCCCGGTGTCGGCGGCAAGGGGCACGGCGTTGATGCCGGGAGCGGCGTTGGCGTTTGGTCCGGAGCCGAGGGTTGTCAGGTTTCGTTCAAGGCCTCGTCTCCACGTTTCCGGGAAAGGTCCACGTCACGTCCGCTGCCGGGCATCTTCCTTCCGTCCGTGGTCGGCTCGTCGGCCGCCTACATGATGCCTGGTCCAATCCGGTCCCCGAGCGTCTATCTGACCAGCGTGCTCGAACGCGACAGCGCGGTTCGGCAACGAGGACATCTGCGACATCATCGGAGACCGCGTCCCGGCAAGGGGACGTTCGTGGACGGGCCACCTCTCAAGAGGCAGGGCCCGCTCCTTCCCTCTTCATCACCGGCTGCGGATCCGTTGCAGCCATGCTCATGCCGGACCAGGCGATGTCGCCTGATCGCGAGTGAACCGGAACTCCGTCCCATCCAGCCACATCCGGAGAAGCACCACGCCCATGCGCCGGTCCAGCGCGGTCGTGGCGCGCTTCCTGCCACGCTTCGCCGCCAGACGCAGCGCCCAGAACTTTAGCCAGTTCATCTTCGTCGTGCGGTTCAGCATTGTCGTGGCGGCCTGGAAGAGCGCCGTGCGCAGGTCGGCATCGCCTGCCCTCGTGATCTCGCCCGACACGTCCCGCTCCCCCGACTGGCTCCGCTTCGGCGTCAGCCCCGCCTAGGCTCCGATGTCCCTTCGACGGGTCAGGCTGACAACATTCCTGAACCCTTTTCCCTGGATTCCGCTGGTGAGACGGAGGCCAGACCCCCTGTTTTCATGCTTCATTGAGAATGTCCGGAGGTTTCAGCCCCACATCAGGGGTCAGGGAACATTGCAATCCCACTACGAGCGCGAACTGCAGGTAAAGTCCCCCAACGAGCTTACTTTCCTGACATGAAATGGGCCACAGGAAATTCATGACGATCACCCGAGGTCAGGATCAACGGCCAGTGCGATGGCGTTGAGGCAGGCGCGGTTCAGCGGCCCTTTCCCGGTATGGGTCAGGCAGGCGTCTTCGCCGAAGTTGCAATCGCGCCGGCGATGGTTGTTGCTTTCCACTTCACTATGCCCGCGGTTCAACGCCAGCAGGTCGGCGGCGGATGCGGTTGCGCTGTCCAGCGAGGTGATGAGACAGACGGTCTCGTTGCCCGGTTCCGTGCTGTCCTTGAGGACCTCCCGATAGCGCGTCACCCGTGCGATCTGGCGGACGTCGGGGAAATCGACCAAGCCCTTGAGCCGGGCCAAGACGTCGATGCTACGCAGTTCGATCCGCCCGTGCTGATTTTCGTACTCCCCTACATGTGCGCGGTCGCGGTCACGTTCCCAGTCGATGCTGTCGAGCGGCGCGAAGGTCTCCGAGGCATTTTCTGTCACGTTAAGCACGTAGTCGGCACCGCAGCGTTCCGTGATCAGACGCGCCGTTTCCCGCGCCGTGTGCAACGCGTCGACGGTGATGATCCGGCCACCGATGTCTCAGCGCAGCAGGAGATCGTTGAGTGCGGCGATTTCGCTGCCGTCGTCGTTGTATCCGAGGATGGTGAAGGGCGTGCCGGTCACATGTTCGACGAGGGCCACGGTTTCGAGGTGGCCGTTGCGGTTGGCACCCCTGATGCGCTTGCCGTCTGCCGCGATCACCCGGGCAAGAGGCAGGCGTGGGCGGGGCCAGCGATGAAGCACCTCCCCCGGCGCCTCGGGGTCGAGAGACTGGGCAAACCTGTGCAGCGTCGACTTGGCAACCGGCTCATGGAGGCCCGTCTTCGGGTTCTTCCAGGCGCCGATGGTCGCGAGTTGTTCCTGCGACAAGACCTTGGCGAACTGCGCCGCGGCAAGACACCCCCTCAGGTTGGCCATGGTGGCAAGGATGTGCACACTGAGCACGCAGGCGACCATGTGCTTGTGTCCCTGCGCCCGGCGATATTGGGCCAGATCGTGGCCGACCGCCGGCATCATCGACAGCGGCAAGGGTTCCGGGCGGGCCAGTAGCCCATCCGCGTCGCGCTTCTGGCCCCGGAGCAGGATCAGCTTCGGTTTATTGTGCGGGTCGGTGTATTTTTCATTGCGGCGGGAGAAGCCCCTGGTTCTGCCCATCGCCTGCCAGCCAGCAGCCTTTCACATGGTTCCCGGAATCCTGGCCGGATCACAGAAGGTCTCCCCGATCAGCACGCGGTGGCCATACGTCGACAGCCTGTCGTCCACAAACCAGTGCGGGAAAGTCAGCGAAAGACGCACCGGCCAAAGTCGGCGCACACTTGGTCACAGAAACGGAAATTGTAAAGGGAAAGTACCGTGGGAAGACACTGCCTTGGTGCCGATGGACCAGGCGCCGATCATCCATTAGGAGTAACACGGGATGACTCGGACGCAGCGACCTATGACCAAGACGATCAAGACGATAGCACCGAACAATGGCTTTGTCAGCGCGGGCGATACTGACGGCATCATCGAGACCGCGTCCGCAATTGCGAAGGCGATTCAGCCTTCTTTGGGCGCGATGTGCGAGATCGTCGTTCACGACTTCAGCGATCTGGACAAGTCCGTGGTTGCCTATGAAGGCAATCTGACCGGCAGAACGATCGGATCTCCGGTCACGCCCCTGTCGCTTGAGCTCATCAACGCCGAGGACAGGCCTTCGGCCATCTTGGACCGAATGCTCGGCACAAGCGACGGAAGAATAATCAAGTCCACCGTAGTGGCGCTGCGCAACAAACATGGGCATCTGGTTGGGTCGTTCTGTCTCAACCTGGATGTCTCCAATCTGAAGCACGTACTCAACCTGCTGCAGGATCTGGCCGGCGCACCGGAGCAATCCAAGCCCTACACCTTTCCCAAGGACCTGCCGCAACTGCTCGACACCATTCTGGATCAGGAAGAACGCAAGCTGAGACGCAGTCTCGTCAACCTGGATGCGAAGCAGCGGCGCACCGTGATCGAGTCGCTCGATCAGCATCGGATTTTCGAGATTCGCAATTCGGTCAATCTCATTGCCGAGCGCTTGTCGGTCTCGCGCGCAACCATCTACACCGATCTCGAAAAGGTCCGCAGAAAAAGCGCCGCGGCGTATGTTTGGACATCGGCTTAGTACCAGTGTGAATCGACCAGTCGTGAGCAGGCTGACCGTTCTTTGCAAGCCGTGCGAGTCGATAAGCGACAAGCGTTACGGATTTGCGAGCACCTGTTCCTTCTTCCAGAACACGATCCAGCGTTGCACCCAGACGACCAGCGCATACAGCAGCATCCCGATGACGCTGAGATAGATTATCAACGAAAAGACGCGTGGCGTGTCCAGTTGCGTCGCCGCAAGCCGGACCAGTTCGCCCACGCCCTTGCCGCCGCCAATGAACTCTCCCGTGATCGCGCCGGCCATGACACCGACGGCGCCGATCTTCAGACCCGTGAAGATTTGCGGCAGCCCGGTCGGCAGCTTCATCTTCCACAAGGTCTGCCAACGCGAGGCGCCCATGGACTGGAACAGCATGCGGGCGTTTTGGTCCGCCGAGTGCATTCCGGCCGCAGTGCCGACAATGATCGGAAATGTGGCAATGAATGTGGCCAGCGCAACCTTTGAGGCGATCCCGAAACCCAGCCATGCAACGAAGAGCGGTGCGAAGGCGACCTTCGGCATGGTGTCGAGCCCGACCAGGAGCGGCATCACCGACCGCTCGCCGAAACCGGTCTCCCCGACCAGGACCCCGAGGCCGAAACCGATCACGATGGCAAGCAGATATCCGAAGAAGATCGTCCGCATCGTCGTCCAGAGCGACGATGCGATGTAGTCGCCCCTGAGGACATTCTCGGTGACGAAGATCAGATCATCCAACGTCTCCATCGGCGTCGGCAGGATAATCGAGGGGACAAGTCCTGACGTGGACAAGAACCACCACAGGAACAGAAAGGCCCCGAGCACCATGGCAATGCCAACCGATCTGGGGACCTTGTCGATCCAGGAGACCTTCTGCGTCCAAACGGTCTCTTCAAGCGGCAGCTCTGTGGAATTGTGTTCGCTCATTGGCCCGCTTCGTCGTCCAGTCTCGCACGGATGTGATGCACAATCTCACTGAATCGCGGCGTGGTGATCATGTCGAGATTTCGGGGCCGTGACAGGTCAATCTCGACAACCTCCGCCACGTGGCCCGGTCGCGGCGCCATGATGTAGACGACATCGGACAGGATAACCGCTTCCGGAATCGAGTGGGTGACAAGAAATGTGGTGGCATTGCAATCCAGGCAGATGCGCTGAAGCTCCATATTCATGAAATCTCGTGTCAGTTCATCGACTGCGCTGAAGGGCTCGTCAAGCAGGAGGACGGCGGGGTCGGTGATCAGCATCCTGCAGATCGAGGCCCGCTGCGCCATGCCGCCCGACAATTGGGACGGATAAGCGTCTTTGAACCCCTTCAGGCCGACCAGTTCGATCAGCTCTTTTGCCCGGGATTTGGCATTCTCGGCAGCCGTTCGGCCGTCCCGGATCTCGATCGGGAGAACGATGTTCTCAATGGTCGTCCGCCAAGGAAAAAGTGTCGCCTGCTGGAACATCATACCGATGTCGTCCCGAGGACCAAGCACCGGCTTGTCCTGCAGGACCACCCGGCCTTTCGATGGCGGAATCAGTCCCGCCATGATGTTCAACAATGTCGACTTGCCGCAACCGCTTGATCCGATCACCGCGGAGAAGCTGCCCTTGTGCAGGGCAATCGAGACGTTCTCCAGCGCCACCACGTCTTTGCCATAGGTCTTGCCAACATTGGTGAGTTCGTAGACCGTTTCTGAATGGTGCATGCTTGTATGCGCAGCGGTTGCGGCTTGGTGCATTACTCCAGGGCCCCCTGGACCATCATCACGAAATCATTGGTGAATCCGGGATTTTGGGCGTCAAGCGGCGCTTCCAAGGCGCCCGTTTCCACCAGGACCTCCTGCCATTCCTGCCAGACATCCGGGGGAATCCAACCCAATCCTTCTGACCCTTCAAGCGGCGTCGCATTCGCCTTCAGGGCATCAAACAGCGCGCTTGCGAAACCCGGGTCCTCGCTTTCCTGCGGATTGGCTTGCGCGAGGTGGGCGAGCGTTGCTTCGCGATTGTCTTCGTTCATCGCGAAAGCATGGCCGCGCGCGGTTGCCCGGATGAACTTCTCGACGAGTTCCGGATCGTTTTCGATGATCTCACTGGTCGTGATCAGGCCGTTGCCGAAGAATTTCTGAAACTCCACGGGTGTGATGTCGACGACGTTCACGCCGCGAAAGTTCAGAATGGCGGCATCGGCAAGCGACGCGGTATAGGCAGCGATTTCGCCCCGGTTGAAGGCGGTCGCGGCCGGCCCGCCGTCGCCGACGGACAGAAACTCGAAGTCCTCCCCTTCGACCAGTCCGGATCCTCCAAGCACGTTCCGAGCGAAGCCGACTTCCGCGCCGTCCGCGGTTGCGACGCCGACGACTGTGCCCTTGAGGTCTTCCGGTGACTGAATGTCACCGCCCTGCGGCACCACGATGCCGAAATTGGAGCGCGCGGCGACATTGTAGATGAAGACGACGTTGGCACCGCGTTCCCGTGCGGCCATCACGACAGCCGGACCCGGACGGGAAAATTGCGCCTGGCCGGATTCGACGGCCTGCGTGGCCAGACCGGAACCGTCCACCGTCTGCACGGTGACATTCAACCCCTCTTCTTCATAAAAGCCCGCGCCGATGGCCACATGAACCGGGAACGAACTGATCGCCGAAGGATGCGGCTGAACAAAGATAACATCGGTTTCTTCCGCATATGCCGGCAAGCCTGCAAGACTCGTCGCCGCCACGGCAAGAGCGCTCAGCGCCATGCGCCTGGTGAATTCTAGACTTCCATACATTTTTCTACCTTCCTTCAGATGTTGGTTTTTTTACCTTCCTTCAGATGTTGGTGTTCCGGTCAGGCGGCGCATGCTTTGGTTCCGAAAAGGGCCCAGCCCGCCTTAGGTCCCTGACCTTGTTGCATGGGCATTGGTTCCATCGCCATGCAATGCACCAATCGTCAGGGTTGAGCGACATATTGTCAAGTTGTTTTACATTTTGTGCAACTGCTCGCCCCCAGTTCGGGACCACCAAATGTCACGCTCTGTGTCGGCTTGCACGCCGACACAGAGCGAGTTCGAACGAAGCCGGGACCTCGCCTGATCGTCTCTTGCAGAAAGTGGATTGCGGCCGTTCAGGTCGATTGGTGAAGACATCGCGGCTGTGGATCCGGTCCGTGCACGTCTACTCGGAGGACCATGTCCGCGCCCACGTGTTCCTCTGCATGCTCGCGTACCACGTCGAATGGCACATGCGCCGGCGTCTCGCGCCGCTGCTGTTCGAGGACGACGACCGCGAGGGCGCCCGGGCGCGGCGGAGCTCGCCCGTGGAGAAGGCCGAGGTCTCGGAGAGCGCGAAGGCCAAGGCCGACACGAAGCGCACCCCCGACGGGCTGCCGGTCCACAGCATGACGACCCTTCTCGCCGATCTGGCCACGCCGACGCTGAACGAGGTGACGCTGCCGGGCAGTCCGGACCACGCCTTCCCGCTGATGGCGAAGCCGACGGAACTGCAGTGTCGTGCGTTTGAATTGCTGGACATCGACCCGGCCAAGGACGGGTCGATTCCGGCAGGGGGGTGCGCCAGGTAAATGTGCAGTGGGTGAAAGTCCCGCAGGAAGGAAAGGGTAACGTGCAGCGAATCTAGCTGTTGAACTTGCGGGTGGAAGTCCCGCCGGCGCAATTTCAGTTTGGCACCGTAGCATATCCCACTGGTACCGGAGTGACCCTGTATCAGCGAGCTGGGAAGTAATACCATTTCTCGAAAGTTTTGACCTATAGAGCGCCCTCCGGGCTGCTGTTGTCCTGCACGTGGGCCCATGACCGTTTCGTGACCGACGCGATGCGTTCCAGGTCGGTCTCGAACGCCATCCAGGCGTCTTGCATCGCGGCCTGCACGTCCTCGACC
>JAJEAC010000206.1 GCA_022824315.1 Silicimonas sp. | reverse complement strand
CAGCTCCACCAGCTCCAGAAGCTCCGGGTCGTCCACCTGGTCAACCTTGTTCAGGAACACAACAAGCGCCGGGACGCCAACCTGGCGCGCGAGCAGGATGTGCTCCCGCGTCTGCGGCATCGGGCCGTCCGCCGCGCTCACCACGAGGATCGCACCGTCCATCTGCGCCGCACCCGTGATCATGTTCTTCACGTAGTCCGCGTGCCCCGGGCAGTCGACATGCGCGTAGTGACGCGCCGACGTCTCATACTCCACATGCGCCGTCGAGATCGTGATCCCGCGCGCCTTCTCCTCCGGCGCCGCGTCGATCTGCTCATACGCCTTGAACTCGCCGAACTGCTTCGTGATCGCCGCCGTCAGCGTCGTCTTCCCGTGGTCCACGTGCCCGATCGTTCCAACGTTCACGTGCGGCTTCGTGCGGTCAAACTTTTCCTTCGCCATAGTGGCCTCCTTCTCGTGTGGGGGCAGGTCTCGCGCTGCCCTCCGGTTATGCGTATTTCGCCTGGATCTCTTCCGAAATGTTCTGCGGCACCGCCTGGTAGTGGTCGAACTGCATCGTGAACTGGGCGCGTCCAGACGACATGGACCGCAGGTTGTTGATGTAGCCAAACATGTTTGCCAACGGCACAAACGAGTCGATCGCGTTGGCATTGCCGCGAGACTGCTGACCCGAAACCTGCCCACGACGGCTTGTCAGGTCGCCGATAATTCCGCCGGTGTACTCTTCGGGCGTGACGACCTCGACCTTCATGATCGGTTCAAGGAGTTTCGCACCCGCCCTCCTGAGGCCTTCCCTCATGCCCATCCGGGCGGCGATCTCGAAAGCCAGAACGGACGAATCGACATCGTGATACTTGCCATCCACCAGCGCCACCTTGAAATCGATGACCGGGAACCCGGCCAGCGGCCCGGAATCCATGACCGACTGGATGCCCTTCTCGACGCCCGGAACGTATTCCTTCGGAACCGCGCCGCCGACAATGCGGCTTTCGAACGAATACCCCTCGCCCGGCTTCGTGGGCGAGATGATGAGCTTGACCTCTGCAAACTGGCCGGCGCCACCCGACTGCTTCTTGTGCGTGTACGTGTGTTCGACTTCCTGCGAGACCGTCTCGCGGTAGGCTACCTGCGGCGCGCCGATATTCGCCTCGACCTTGAATTCGCGCTTCAAGCGGTCGATCAGGATGTCGAGATGCAGTTCCCCCATGCCTTTCATGATCGTCTGACCTGACTCCATGTCGGTCTCGACGCGGAAGGACGGATCCTCGGCCGCCAGGCGCGCCAGACCCTGGCTCATCCTTTCCTGGTCGTTCTTCGTCTTCGGCTCGACCGCGATCTCGATCACCGGGTTGGGGAACATCATGGTTTCCAGCACGACCTGCTTGTTCGCGTCGCACAGCGTATCGCCCGTCGTGGATTCCTTGAGCCCCGCCAAGGCGATGATGTCGCCCGCGAACGCTTCATCTATTTCTTCCCGGTCATTCGAGTGCATCATCATCATCCGACCGATGCGCTCCTTCTTGCCCTTGGTCGAGTTGGCAACGCTGTCACCCTTCTTGATCACGCCGGAATAGATGCGCGTGAAGGTCAAGGAGCCGACAAAGGCGTCATTCATGACCTTGAACGCAAGGCCGGAGAAGGGCTGCGAGTCGTCCGCCGTACGCTCGATATTCCGCGTCTCGGACTCATCGCCGGGCGCAAAGCCCTTGTTTGCGGGCACGTCCAACGGACCCGGTAGATAGTCGATCACCGCGTTCAGCAGCGGCTGAATTCCCTTGTTCTTGAACGCCGAGCCGGCAAGCACGGGAACGAAGTCAAGCGACAGCGTACCCTTTCGGATCAGTCTCCGCAGGGTGTCGACATCCGGTTCTTCGCCTTCAAGATAGGCCATCATCGCGTCATCATCCTGCTCGACGGCCAGTTCGATCATCTTCGAGCGCCACTCGTCGGCAGCCGCCTGAAGTTCGCCGCGCACCGGCTGGCGGGTCCAGGTCGCGCCGAGGTCATCGCCCTTCCAGGTCCACTCTTCCATCGTGATGAGGTCGACAATGCCCTCAAACTTGTTCTCTGCACCGATCGGAATCTGGATCGGCATGGGCAGGGCCCCGGTGCGGTCCTTTATCATGCGGACGCAGACCAGGAAGTCGGCGCCGATCTTGTCCATCTTGTTGACGAAAACGATTCTCGGCACGCTGTAGCGATCGGCTTGGCGCCACACGGTTTCGGTCTGCGGCTCCACGCCGGCATTTGCGTCCAGAACGCAGACGGCACCGTCCAGGACGGCAAGCGAACGCTCGACCTCGATCGTGAAGTCCACGTGCCCGGGCGTGTCGATGATATTGAATCGATGCTTCTCGGTCTGCGCATCGGTTCCGGACTCGGAGCGCTCCCAGAACGTGGTCGTTGCGGCCGACGTAATGGTGATTCCGCGCTCCTGCTCTTGTTCCATCCAGTCCATCGTCGCGGCGCCGTCGTGGACCTCGCCGATCTTGTGAGACTTGCCGGTATAGTAGAGGATGCGCTCCGTGCACGTGGTCTTGCCAGCATCAATGTGGGCCATGATGCCGAAATTGCGGTAGCGCTCGAGAGGATATTCGCGGGCCATCTGCCTGCTCCCTGAAGTGGATTACCAGCGGTAGTGGCTGAACGCCTTGTTGGCATCGGCCATCTTGTGGGTGTCTTCGCGCTTCTTCACCGCAGCGCCCCGACCGTTGACGGCGTCAGCCAGTTCGCCCGCCAGGCGTTCTTCCATCGTGTTCTCGTTGCGGCTGCGGGCAGCCGAAATGAGCCACCGTATCGCCAGCGCCTCGCGCCGCTCGGTGCGAACCTCAACGGGCACTTGGTAGGTCGCGCCGCCGACACGTCTCGAACGAACCTCGACCGTCGGCTTGATGTTCTCAAGCGCCTCGTGAAAGACCTCGACCGGCGCCTTTTTCAGGCGGTCCTCGACCCTGTCAAATGCGCTGTAGACGATGCGTTCCGCAACGGACTTCTTGCCGTCCACCATCAGGCTGTTCATGAACTTGGTCAGAATGACGTCGCCAAACTTGGCGTCGGGCAGTACTTCGCGTTTCTCTGCTGCGTGTCGGCGGGACATGTTGCCTTCCTCTGTCTATCTGCCTGCGTCCGGCGACGGCACGAATTCGCATCCAAGCATCGGTGTGCCGATGCAGCGCGTCAGTGACGCCAGTGCCGAAGGGACATGTGTCATCAGGCGGGTCATTTCGGGCGCTTGGCCCCGTATTTGGAGCGGCGTTGCTTGCGGTCCTTGACGCCCTGCGTATCCAGCACGCCGCGGAGGATGTGGTACCGAACGCCCGGCAAGTCCTTCACGCGTCCGCCGCGAATCAGGACGACACTGTGTTCCTGGAGGTTGTGGGCTTCGCCCGGAATGTAGCTGATCACTTCGTAGCCATTGGTCAGCCGCACCTTGGCAACCTTCCGCATGGCCGAGTTCGGCTTCTTGGGAGTCGTCGTGTAGACACGCGTGCAAACGCCCCGCTTCTGCGGGCACCGCTCGAGATGCATCGACTTCGAGCGCTTGACTTTCGGCTGCCGCGGCTTCCGGACCAGCTGCTGGATCGTGGGCATTGCGTCTTATCCCCGTCTTTCGTTTTCATCCGGTGCTCAAGCCCCGGTTCATGTTCACGTCAGCGTCTCTTGCGGCCAATAAACGCCCAAAACCGCGAAGCTCCCGGCCATTCGAGAGCCTGCGGCGGGCTTCCAGAGGATCAAGGCACACACGCCTGGATCGTGACCACTTTCGTCTTGCTGAAGTCGGCACGCCAAAGGCGGCACCGACCGAGTAGCGCGGCGTATAGAGCGACTCATTTTGCCTGTCAACAGGGGCAATCAACGGTACAGGGCTTTCCCACGCTTGATTTCGTTTGATTCTACTTGACGTCGGGCATGTATGCGTTGCACGCGCGCGCGTTTCGGCGGGGCCAGCAGTTTCCTCTGGCGTTCCCGCGCTGGACGTGCCATGTTCCGGCAATGTCGA
>JAJEAC010000199.1 GCA_022824315.1 Silicimonas sp. | reverse complement strand
GGCGTTGAGCGAGGGTTTCCGGACCTCGAACTTCTGGCCGTCGCTCGATGTGTGGAGTGTCTCGCGCGAGCGCCGGTGAATGTGTGGCAGCTCCATGCGGTCCATGGCGGCCACGACGCGATCGTTGGCGGCCACGACGTTATCGCGCGAGAAGCGCCAGTTGACCGCGTGCTCCAGCTCGCGCTCCGCTATTCCGTGGGAGATACGTGCCATCTTCTGGACGCCGATGGCGCAGCCGAGCCCCATTATTCCGGCGATCGTGATCGCGGGCGAGGGTGCCTGGTCGACGTTGAACTGCTGCCAGTGCCTGAATTCCCCAAGCATGCCGCAGTGCTGGTCGACTGTGGCAAGGATCTCCGAAAGGGGCACCAGGCTGCGCTTTGGCATGACGTCCCGAAGCGGCTCGCTTTCCACTTCGTCGAGAGCGGGCGTGGCCACCCGGAAACTGCCAGAAGAGCTGAACTTCAGGTACGGGTTGGTTCCGTCGCAGGCCGCGCGATTGGTCGTCACGTATAGTCGATCCAGCGCAGACCTCAGCTCCTCCATCACCGGCGCCGGATCGGCGAAGTCGGCAAGCCCCGCGCGATCGAGAAGCGCCCGCCGTTCCTGTTCCCATCGGTCTCGGCCGATCAGGTAGTCGTCCAGCGGACGATACTTGTAGGAACCCTCGAGGTTGAGGCTGCCGGCCTTGATGGCCGCGGCGACGTGCTGGAAGAGGAACACCTTGCAGAGCGACACCCTGAACCCCTTCGGCCCGTTCGACACGGCATCTCGCTCGGCGGCGGTCAGGAACGCCAAGGGCATGCCCGGGCCGATGCCGCCTTCCCTTTCGCGGAAGCAGGCGATTGCGGCCACCAGGTCCGCCGCGCTCTCATCGCCAACGAATTCGACACGCTTCAGGATCGGGCCGATCCGGTTCTGCAGGCGAATGGATCGATGCTCGAGTATGTTCTGGTAGAGGCTCTCGTCGTCGGCAGCGACCTTGCGGACATCGTCGCGCAGGACGTCGGCGGCGCTTTTCCGGTCGCGATCAAGAACGGCCCTGATGCCTTCCAGCTTCCGCGCATCGGGCATGGTTTCGTGGTCGAGCAGCACACGGATCTCGTGCTGCAGATTGAAGACTTCCGTGTCGATGGCATCCAGCACTTTCTCGAGCCGTGCGCCCACGGCCTTGCGCTGCGCGAACACCTCGTCCCTGTGCTCCCGGTCCACGGTCGTCCGGAAGGACTGCATGACGCTGAGAAGGATGTCGGCCGTGGCGTCCTGAAGCCTGTGGTGCTGATCCGCGACGAAGGCGATGGCATGCAGGTGGCGGTCAGCGTCCGAGCGGCGCTGCAGCTGGAACATTTCCGATCTGTGGACGCCACCGGCGTGGTACCTGACACCTTCGGTCCCGATGTCGAGGATTTCCAGAACAGGCGTGATCCTTTCGTGCAGGTCCGCCAGGACTTCCAGGTCGGCAACCGTTTCCCTGATCCTGCCCGGGCGCGTGGACTGCGAGATCTTCTTCAGCAACGTCAGCCGGTACCGGTTTTCCCCGTCCTCCTGCACGAACAGATCGTCCAGCAACATTCGCAGTTCTGGAGACAGGTTCGCGTCGACCACGCTTGCGAGCTCCCGCCTCCTCTCGTTCAGCCGGGTCCGGATCAGGTCGGTCAGCCGTCGCGCGCTGGGAAGCTGTATCCGTTTCTCGACCAGGAAGTCGGCGCAGCGCCAGAAGATGAGCCGGGGCTTGAGATGGACGCGCGCCATTTTCCCGATCTCCGTGACCAGCCGGCCTTCGGCACGGTCGTCGAACGGTCGGAAGCCCTGCAGGTCGAGAATGCGGCCCTGATGATGCAAACGGGTCCTTCGCTTGTAACCCTCGCTGGAAAACGCGTCAGGAGGGGCCCCGGCCCTTTCAACTGAACACAGTTGACTCGATGTCCCCACCTTGCACATGGGCAGGCCGAACCGCAAGAAGCGGCCTGACCCTGCCGAATTGAACCAAACGGTCACGGAAATTGCGGTCGGCACCGCGCAACTCGCCGACTTCCTGGCGTCAAAACGCCAACCCATGCCAGATTTCGGGAGCTCCGGAAGGGATTCCTTATCCTTTCGCCCTTCCCCGAAAATAAACCGGCCATGTGCGGCCACGCCACCGTAGAGTCAACAGTGTCCCATTGAAAGGCCCCGGCCGCCCGGGAAACAAAGGCGATGTCACGTTCATGATATCGCTCTGCGGGGAAGAAGCGCCGCGACGCCCGGAAATAGCCGTATGCCAGCAGAAAGCCGATCCGGCTGGCCGGACTGCGCAAACCATGCATTGAATCCATGACGGACTGTGAGAAGTCAAAGTATCGCTTGCGTTCGGCACTGCTGAAGACCGGCGGGCTGTCGTAACTGACCTGTTCGGCCGCACTCAGGATGCGCATTCTGGGCATGAGGGAATCCGTTGTCGGAGAATTCGAAGAAAACGTTCGTTTTCTCGGCGTGTTCTGTACAATGAATGTCGTTGATCAAACCACCGGAAAGAAGGTTCTTTATGTCGGAAAACAGCGTTTTCTTCGAATTCTGACCAATGATGGCCGAACGCCGGCCCAGAACCATCGGGTATCTGCGGGTGTCCAGGCAGGAGCAGGACCTGGACAAGAACCGGACCGACATCCTTACCCTTGCCAACAGGGAGGATCTCGGCCGCGTCGAATTCGTCGAGGAAAAGGCGTCCGGTCGGATCGCGTGGCGCAAGCGAAGGATCGCGGACATTCTGGAGGAACTGCGCGAAGGAGATGTCCTGATCGTCAGCGAACTCTCAAGGCTCGGCCGTTCGATGCTCGAATGCATGGAGATCCTGTCCATCGCCTCGGACGCCGGCGTCAGGGTCTATGCGATCAAGGGATCCTGGCGGCTCGACGAAACCGTCCAGAGCCGGATCATCGCCATGGCCTTCTCCATGGCCGCCGAGATCGAGCACGACCTGCTTTCGGCCAGAACCAGGGAAGCGCTCAGGGCGAGAAAAGCTTCCGGAAAGCCGCTTGGGCGACCAAAAGGGCCAGGCAAGAGCAAGCTTGACCCGTTTCGTCCGGAGATCGAGGCGCTGCTCGCGAACGGGTCCACCCAGAAGTTCATCGCGAAGCGCTACAACACGATGCCCGGCAACTTCGCAAACTGGATGAAGAAGAACGGAATCAAGAAGCCCGAGACATAAGAATCCTATGGCCGATTCGGTACCTATGTTGGGTTAGGGCCCATAATGGGAACCGAATGGTTTTGGGAACCCGAGGTTCCGAGCGCCTGTGATGACACGCCGTTTTGCCTTGATCGGGTTCCCGTAAAAAGTTCATGCTCAGACGTTCGAAAGCATCGCCATCAACTCGTCCTTCACGGCCTTGAACCGTCCCTTGCCGAGACCCGGCGAACGCCACTCCAAGATGGTGCCCAGCTTCTCGGCGGGATCCGTGCGCAGGTACATCTCCGTGGTCTGGAGCGACTGGTGTCCCAGCCACAGCGAGACCTTGCGGATGTCGCCGGTCGCCTCGAGAATCGTCAAGGCACAGGCGTGCCGCTTATCTCGTGCACGAGATAGTCGGTACTCTCCAGCAAGGATTTCGAGGAAAGGCAGTGCCAGATCACACACCCGGCAAGTCCGGTAAATCTATGCAACAGAGCCCAGTGTGGAGCGTGGCATTGGAAATTCCGGTCATGACTACCTCAGGCCGAGGCCTTTGAGCCAGGCGTCTACTTGTCCGAAGGCATCCTGCTGCCACTGGTCTGCTGTGCGATCGCCGAGCAGGTCGGAACCCTCAACGAACCTTCGCACGCTCGATGGCCCGAAATCCTCGACACTTCGAAACTTGTCGGAGATAGAGCGGTATCCCTGAAGTGCCGATTCAACGGCAAGAAGAGGCCGGGTTGCCTCGACGAGGGCGTTGATTCCGTCGGGGAAGTTCCTCACGGAGTAGTAGATGTCGTAGGCATCCTTGCGTTTCAGACGGTTGGTGATGGCGTAACCCTTCATGGCCAGAAGAGCCGGAATCGATGCCACCGCAATGCTGACGCGGTTGCGGTCGCCGTCGGGCATGTGGCCATCGATGGCGACCATTTGATAGAATCTGAGCGCCAGATCTGCGCCGTCCGCACGCTGGACGGCAAACTGGCTGATTAGCGGCGGCGTATTTCTTGTGATCTCGGCGTCGCGCGGCATCAGGAAATCTATAACGACGTCGATGTCGGGCCCACCATCACTGGCAGAGACGGTGCGCACGAGTTGAAAGCGCCGCAAATTGTCCCGTTGTAGGTAGCCATGTTCCTGGAGGGCTTCGACGAGCCTGGCGTATTCACCGTCGCCCAGGGCGACCGGATCGAGGCCGAGATCCACGTCCACTGTGCCGACGTGCTGCATCTCGGCTTCGCTCAGCAGAAGCCAGGGAACGGCGCCGCCGATGATTGCAAACTTGCCTTTGAAGCTGCCGAGGATCTGGCCAATCTCGATGAGCACGGACTTGACCGCCGCTGTCGTCCGGTCATCGTAGTCACCGGCGGCCTGGGGTTCCCTCACATCCATGGAAAGCACATTGCGGCCAGATGGTCGGCAGCCTCTCGATCCCGATCGTTGCCATTCCACAGATCGAGGTAGGTGACGACCGGATTGGCGCAGAAGATGCCCGGCGCCGGCTCAATGGCGTCTTCGAACAGGGTCTCATCGCTGGGGATGCGCAGGATCACGTTGGCTCCCTGTGCGGCGTGGGTAAGTTGAAACGCCTCTTGCAGTATCCGCGCCCCGGGTTCGTCCGCATAGAAGCTTTGCGTGCCGCTTCGTACGTATGGTGCAATCCACTCGGCAGCCGAGTTTAACGCGCAGATCGCGCGCGGAGGTTGCGGTCCCAGGTTCAAGCTTCCCGACAGGCGATTGCGCAGCAGGTTCCCGTGTAGAACCGTGTATCCGCTGATGTGATGGCTGGCTGGTTGACGGTAGTTCTCGCGCCAGGACTTCAGTAGTGCATCCGGCTTGGCGAGAACGAGACCATCGTCCCCTATGTCGACCCATTCCTGATCGAGCAGCGCTTTGCGGACATTGCTCACGTGCCCGAGGCTGGCGTTGGCTGCCTTGGCCAGATCCGTGACGCGCCATGCGCGGGCCGGTTCGCGCAGGAGGACCCGCAGGATTGCGCCTGCCCTCGGAGTGAACAGCGACCGCTGCGCGCGGGCTTCAGGCTTCGGCCTGCCTGGGACGGATCGCTCGATATAGACGGTGCCGAAAGCAAGGTGGGCGTTACCGTAGAAGTCGAGGTAGGAGATCTTGTGATCGAGGCAGATCGAGCGTGACTCCGAAGACAGGTAAGGGCTCACCAGCATCGGAATGAACTTCCCGGTGTCGTCCTGGTGCTTGGAACGATGCAAATGCGCGATATAACTCTCGAGCTGATAGACAGCGGAACGTACAAAGCGCGGGGCCCCATTTGGCTTGATCTCCATGAGGAGCGCATAGCGGTCTCCATCGTGGCTCAGATCGATTTTGGCATCGAGCTGGTGGCCGGACGCGAAATGCTGCTCATGGCGAACGCCGATGATCTGTATGTTCGGGACGTACCCAAGTAGGGCGCGGACCTCGTCCACCGCCGCACTCTCGACAGACTTCCCTATTTCATGCGGTTTCACCATGTGGTGAAAGTAGTATATTTGGTGAAATTTTCAAGGGGAATTTCGGTCAAACATCATTTTCAACAATCTGGTGAAATTG
>JAJEAC010000093.1 GCA_022824315.1 Silicimonas sp. | reverse complement strand
GCTGCGGCGGCCTTCCTGCAAGGCGATGCCGCCATGCATCTGGATACGCTCAAGATCGCGGCCATGTCGCGCAACCCGAGCCTTTCCAAGATCGACGGCAAGGTCGGCTACGCCCTCCATCCGGTGGGAACCCGTTGCGGCTCGGAAACCGGTGGATTCGCCATGGGCATCCCGGCAAACGCGCCAAACAGGGAGGCGGCGTTCCTCTTCATCCAGTACATGACCAACAAGGCGGGCGACCAGCGCATGGTTGAACTTGGCGGCGATCCGGTTCGCATATCGACGCTTGAAAACAACACGGAAGGGTTCGACGATTACCCGATCGTGGCCGAGCAGCTTCCCTGCGCCGACCCGGACTGGCGCCCGTTGATTCCGGAATGGAACGAGATCAACATCGACGTCCTTGGCCAGGCTCTCACGCAGGTCATTACCACTGATGATCCGATCCAGCCGATCATGGACAAGGCCAATGAAGATCTGCGCGCCATCATGGAACGCGAGGGCTACTACACCTGGGCCAACTACCGAGCCGCCCAGTAAGCGTTCGGAAAGCAGTCGGAGCGGGCGGGAGACCGCCCCTTCGGTCCCCCAAAAAGATTGGCTGATATGCCTGATGCCACCAAAGAGATCGTCCCTGTCGCTGCAAGGCGACCTTGGGATCTTTCGATGTTGGGGCCATATTTCTTCATCCTGCCTGCCGTTGCGGTGATGTTGGCGGGATTGGTCTATCCCGTGATCCAGGCATTCTACCTCAGCTTCTATGACTGGAAGATCGGAACCGATTTCGACGATGCCCCCTATGTGGGATTGCGGCATTTCATCCGGATGATTGGGGACGAAGACGTCGGGGAATCGATCTGGGTCACGCTCAAGTTCGGCTTCTGGACCATCTCCATCGAGATGCTCCTGGGCGTGTCGCTGGCGCTCCTGCTCGAGAAACCCATTCGTGGTGCGTCGGTCTTTCGCACGATTTTCATCCTGCCGCTGATGGTGTCGCCTGTGGTGGTCGGCCTGATCTGGCGCTATCTCTTCGATGCGCGGATCGGCTGGATCAACTACTACCTCGGGCAGATCGGGATCGAGCCGCAGGTTTGGCTCGGTGATGCCGATCTTGCCTTCTTTGCCATCGTCTTCACCGACATCTGGCAATGGACGCCCTTTATCTTCATAATCGTGATCGCCGGCCTGCAGGCCCTGCCTTCAGAGGTGCTGGAAGCCTCCAAGATCGACGGGGCTAACTGGTGGCAGCATATTCTCTTTGTCAAGCTGCCGATGATCCGCTCAATCCTGTTGATCGCGCTTCTGATGCGCTTGATCGATGTATTCCGTGCGCTCGAGGTGATGTACATCCTGACAGGCGGAGGGCCAGGACGTGCCACTGAACTCTTGTCGCTGCATATCTACAACCGGGCCTTCGACACCCAGCAGCTGGGCTATGCTTCAGCGATCTCGGTGCTCTTGATCGTGATCGTCTTCATCCTGAGCTACGGCATTCTGAAGATGGGCAACCCGTTGAAGGAAAAGGCGGATATCTGAGATGGCAGCAAGGCAGATCAACAATCCGCTTCACGTCCTGAGTCATTACGCGGCGCTGATCCTGCTGGCACTGATCACGCTTGCGCCGATCTGGATCATGGTGGCCACGGGCTTCAAGGACGACGTGATCGTTCAGCAGAAAGAGCCGATCTGGTTCTTCTTCGTGCCGACGCTGGACAATTATGAACACATCATGACACGCGGCAAGTTTGACCGCTACCTCTGGAATTCCGTCATCGTGGGGACAGTGGCGACCTTCCTGACGTTGTTCCTGGGCGGGCTTTGTGCCTATGCGCTGGCCCGGACCGAGTTTCGGGGCCGCGTTTTGGTCGCGAATTCCACGCTTCTGGTGCGCATGGTGCCCCCGGCCGTGCTTGCCGTGCCGGCCTTCGCGATGGTTCTGAATTTCAGCCTCGACAACGATCTGGCAGTGCTGATCTTCTTTTACACCGCGCTGAACCTCCCCTTTGCCATCTGGCTGCTCTTTGGATTCTACAAGCAGATCCCGGTCGAATTGGAAGAGGCTGCCATAGTTGACGGTGCCACTCCCTTGCAGGTGTTCTTCAGGGTGCTCCTGCCGCTCATGAAGTCAGGCTACGCAGTCGCCGGGATCTTCACGTTTCGCATCGCCTGGAACGAGTTCATACTCGCGCTCTTGCTTACGGGTCGCACCACGCGCACCCTGCCTGTTGGCGCGGCCGGCTTCATTACGGACACCGGTGTCGAATGGGGCCGGATCATGGCGATGGGAACCCTGATCGTGATCCCGCCGCTCCTGTTCACCTTCTTTGCCGCACGCCAGATCATATCTGGCATGACCGCAGGGGCCGTGAAAGGGTGACACAGGCGCGCTTGGCGGGCTTTGGTCACGTCAGCATCCGCATCGAGGGCGCCTGCGTCTCGCTTGCCGGTACGAGCATTTGATGAACCGGGACGTGGCGTCGTCCCCGACGATCCGGACGGGACGCGGATCCGGCTTCACTTGCGCCATCGGACGGTCCCGCGTCTGGTTGCGGGAAGCGGGATCGGCGCCCTGCAATTCCTGCGGTCGAGCACCCGTCCTTTGCCGCTACGGGACTGCGTGGATTTCTGGAGGTGCGAAGGTCGGTGGCATCGCGAAGGAAACTGTCCCGGTACGCGCGGCCGGACAAGCCAAGGCGAGTTTCCGCGACAGCGACGGCAACCATCTGCACATCGACTCTCCGCTGTTGGAATGCGAAGACCAGCATCGGTCTCGACCCGATGCGGCGGTACTGCCGTCCCCTGTTCCGGAACGCGCGCGAACTCCGCGGCGCAGCCCCATTTTCGGGATGGGGACGCTCGACCCGTTCGAGAGTTCGAGGCTGCCGGACAGGCTAACTTGTTGCCTTGTCTTGTCGAGGGACGTGAACCGGCCCGAACTCACCGAGACGTTGGCCGACGAAGTCTTCGCTGTTGCCAACCCGATATCCCGCCGGGCACTCGCCATCAGGAAATTTGTCATATGCGGCCGTGACACGATGTGCGCTTCGCGGGTCGTACCAGGTCTTGGCGTTCGTCGCTGCGTTGCCCGGCTTTCAGGACATGCCCGCCGCAACTCGCGCAACGCCGATCGCGGCTTCCACGTTCTTTGCACATTCCGGCTGAATGCCAAGCGTTCTGGCCCGGATTTCAGTGAATGCAATGTTCCTTGCACCACCGCCTGCAGAGAAGATTGCGTCCGGGAACCCGCCGCCTCGGGTCACGACTTCGCGATAGCATTTCGCTTCGACCCGCGCGATGCCCTCCAGCAGGCCCTGCAGGAAAATTGCATCATCAGCTGGTCTAGGAGTAACGCGCGGCGCAAGGTCCGGGTCGTTGACCGGAAACCGTTCTCCGGCACGGATCAACGGATAGTAGTCAAGGCCGGTGGGTGCCTTTGGGTCAATGTCGGCGCTCAGTCGGGCAATGTCCTCGGGCGAAAAGAAGTGTGCCAGAACCGCGCCGCCGGAATTGGACGCGCCGCCGACCAGCCACCCATCGCCAAGTCGATGCGAATAAAGCCCGATTGCAGGATCGTCGATACGCTCGCGACCGAGCATCTTTATTGCCAGAGTGGAGCCAAGGGAGGTCACTGCCGTTCCGGCCTTGAGGGGAGCCGCCGCAAGGAAGGCCGCGATGCTGTCGGTGGTGCCTGCGCAGACAACGGCACTCGGTGCCAGTCCAAGCCTGGCCGCAACATCGGGTTTGACCTCCGAGACCGGCGTTCCCACCGCATGGGCGCGCGGCAGGAGGGCAGTATCCATGACCTTGCCGATCCAGTCAGGCCAACTTCCTGTCGCGGGGTCCAGACCGGTCTTCAGGGAGTTGTTGTGATCGGAGTGTCCGCCGCAGCCAGTCAGTTTGGCCGCTATGAAATCGGCTTGGTGAAGAAGATGCCGGCCACGTCCGTCCGCGTCTTCCGCTACAAGACGCATGGCGCGCGCGAGCGCGGAACCCGGCCCTCGGGCAATGTGCGACGGCGGGGCGTGCTTGTCGATCCACGCCGCCTCTGAGTCAAAGCTGCCGGAATCGTACATCAGCGCCCGGCCGACCGGGTGCAGCCCTGCATCGCACAGCACCATGCTGCCCGAAGTGCCGTCGACGGCGATTCTCGAAACCTCCGTCCCGCTGCGACCGGAGTCCTTCAGTGTCGAGACTTGCCGCAACAAGCACGTCTCCACCGCTCGCCACCACTCTTCCGCGTCAATGCGGTCCGGGTCCTGGGCCAGATGCGTCGAGCGGGCCATCGCCAGAACTTCTCCGCATTCGTCCACGACGGCGGTTCGAATGCCGCTCGTGCCAACGTCGATGCCAAGCGCCAGGCTCATGGGTGCGAGGCCAGTGCCTGACGGTACCTTTCGGCATCCCAGTTCAGGAGTTCTGCCTCTGCCTCTGGTCCGATGGGACTTGCGGACCACTCCTCCGGAAGTCGGCCGAGCACGTCCGAAAGGCATCGGAGCATGGCTCGCTGGCTTGACAACGCGTCGGCGCGAAGCGCGATGCCGACGCCCTCCGTCAGGATGGCTGGCCACGCACCGTCTTGGCGACTGGCAGGAAGCCCACCTGGTCCGAGAAAGACGACGTGGTCGGGATAGTACGAGCCGGACATCGCCAATCTGCAGGTACGCGGTTGCTGTGCAATCCACCCCTCGCTCGCCCATTCCATGCCGGATTCCGGGCTTGCTTCCGGGGGAGTGTACGGCGCCTCGCGAAGCGGCATGGCAAGCCTTTCCTCCACTTCGCCGAGCAGTTCGGAAACCTCGGTCGCCGAACTGCCGCAGCAGATCAACCCGTGGTTCTGCAGGACAACCACAGCCGTTTCCGCCGTCACCCTGGACATGATTGACTTCGTCAACGGCAGGCCGGGCTTGGCGTAGGGAACCATCACGAAGGGCAGGCCTCCAAGCTTGTCCCGTGCAGCGGCACGACCTTCGGGGCTGATCGCATGCGTGAGAGTTGCAATCGAATGTGTATGCACTACCACCGCATGATCGAACGCGGCGTGAAACGTCGTCTCTATCGATGGTCGAAGCGTGGTGTACGGGTCGAGAACGGCTTCTTGGCAACTTCCGTCTCCGGCGGACCCATTCGCTTCCGCTAGCGCCGCCGCGCGGTCGACGGCGACAAAGATGTCCTGCTGGTCCGCGTGCGCCAGCTCCGTGCCCGAGGCCTTGATCCACATGACGTCGCCGTCTTTCACGGATGTGTTTCCCCCAGGACCCTGGACCTGGAGCGGGTCCTTGCCGAGTCGGGCGGAAAGGACCCGGAATTCGGAATCGGGAGGTTCGAGGGCCGTGTTCATGCGAGCAGCTCCATCTGGTACGTGGGTTCCGGTACGCCTTCCACAGCGCAGAGTTCGGCCAGGTTGTCCGCCGCATCGCCAGTCGTGAATTTCTCGCGCAGGAGACCGCCTTGGACGAACACGCTGTCCCAGCCTGCACCATGTGCCCCTGCAATGTCGTGCTCCAGGCTGTCCCCGACCATCAACAGGCGCGATCCACCAAGGGAACGCTCCACCGCCTCGAACACGTGACGATGGGGCTTGCCATAGAAGACCACGTTGCCTCCATTTTCCTTATGCATGTGAGCAAGTGCGCCGGGAGCCAGCGTGTTGCGCTCCCCTGAACGCGGGCTGGCGCGATCGGGATTTGAGCAATAGACCGTAAGGTTTGCCGTCATCGCGTGATCCAGAACATCCTGCCAATCCTCTGCGGCGGCGTTTTCGGGGAGACCCATGATCAGGATCGCCTCGGCTGCTTCCGGCACGTCGCAGATCGTGACGTCCAGTTCGCCGGCCCATGAATTTGCGTCTCCATGCGCCCGCTCGACGAAAAAGTAGCTCCGTTCCGGCACGCGGCCAGACCTTACGTCCAGCCAAAGCGCCTCGCCGCTTGTCATGACCTGGTCGAACAGGCCAGGAGCGAACCCCATGGCCGCAATTCGCGCCTCGTTTTTTGATGCCCGCTTCCCCGAGTTGGACAGGACCGCAAGCTGCGCGCCAGCGCCCTGCAGCGCTTCAAGCGCCGTCACCGCGCCGGCATACGGTTCACTGCCATCGTGCAGCACTCCCCATTGATCAAGAATGATGGCGTCGTATCCCTTTGCCACCTCCAGGATGCTCTCGATGGCACGTGTCATCCGGGGTCAGTCTTCCATGTCTTCGGGTCTGGCGAGGCTTGAGATGTAAGCATCGACGTCTTCTGCCGCCATTGCAGGCGCCTCCTTTCCGGCAGCGCCGGCCGGCATGTCACCGAAATAGAACTGGTAGCCCGGAATCGCCTGACGTCGCCTGCGGATCGGCATGCCGTCATAGGGAAAGACGTCCGAGCGCGCATTCGCTTCATGGTCATGGCACGGCAAGACGTAGTCTGCGCGCTTGTCCAGTTCTTCAACCGACTTCCAGCCTTCATAGGAATTGACGAACCTTGCGGGTACCCAGTAGCGCCACATTTCGGCGGGATTCGGTTCCAGATTGCGCTCTTCGAAGATCGCGTCGCCGCAAACCACGATGTCGCCCGCATTGGTGGCGACACTCACGGCCATGTGTCCGACAGAGTGTCCCGGCGTCGGAAACATCGTGATGCCGGGCAGCACCTCGCATTCGCCGTCCACGGCCTCGAAGACGCATCCTGCATAGGCTGGCTCGATGCCGAGGAGACCGCATTCGTAGGTGCGGTAGTAAAGAGGCAACGGGTTGTACGCCATCTCAATCTCGGCCTTAGGGGCGATGTAGCGCGCGTTCCTGAACTGCTTCATGTTCTGCACGTGATCCCAGTGAAGATGAGTGAAGATGATCACATCGATCTGGTCGGGATGCAGGCCGAGCTTCTGTTCCAGGTGCTCGTGGACCTGCAGGCAGCCTCGCTTCTCGCAGTTGTGGTGATACTTGCTGGCGCGTTCCTGATCCGGCAGCCCGGTGTCGATCAGGATCTTGTGCTCGCCGGTGTCGACGAAGTGGCAGTAGACCGGCTGCCACTTCTTCTTTCCTGCGGGTCCCTTCCAGAAAATGTAGGTTCCGAGGTCCCCATGAAGCCAGCCTGTGTTTATGGGAAAGATTCTCGTCTCTGCAACGGTCATGGGATCGCTCCGCGTTCAGTGATTCAGTTTCTGTGTACAAAAGTATGAAAACGGACACATTTACAAGGTCAATCTCCGGTGCGCTGGGCGTCAATTTGCCCTTAGCGTTTCGAGGTAGCTCGCGGTCATGTGGCTGCGCATGCTTCGGGACGCCGTCGCCGAATCCTCGGAGAAAATGTCATTGATCAATTCCGCATGGCTCCGTGCAGAAGCAATTAAATCGTCGCGGGTCTCGAATTTCTTTGCCCGGAAGGGGCCGGTGCGCCGACGGAACTCGGATGCGATTTCGGTGATGTACGGATTTCCCGTGGCACGGTAGATGGCCATGTGAAATGATTCGTTCGCACGCAGGTATTGCGGCCGGTCACCGCTTTCCGCAGCAGCCTCGCAGGCAGCCTGCGCCGCCTCGATCTCCGACCTCGACAGGAGCGTGAGGCGCTGCGAGGCGATCCTTGCGCATGCGGTCTCGATTTCGTGCATGGCTTCGAATATCTGGCTGAGCTGTTCGCGGCTGTATTCTGCAACGAAAACGCCCCGTCTCTCGCCCTGGACGAGAACGCCCTGAGCAGTCAGGCGAGACAGCGCCTCGCGCACCGGAGTCCGCGAAGCGCCGAATCGCCTTGCAAGACCGGCCTCGTCAAGTCTTTGGCCTGGCTTAAGGGCGCCTGTACCGATCTCTTCCAGGAGCGCCTGTTCAATGCGCTTTGCCATCGAATGTTTCTGGCCACCTACGCGGTTGGAGACGTTCTTCAACATGCCCTGCCAAGTTCTTCTTCCGGGGTCAGTTACAATTATCGAGGAAGAAACGCAACTTTGCATACTCAAGTTTCCTTTGTATACCTTACGGGACTTTTTGGCAAAACTGTCGCGCAGCGCGAATGTCCCGCCGGTTTCGTAGATTTTTTCAGGATGACGTCGGATATTGGCGCTGCCACAAGATACGGTAGAGCTGTCACACAAACCGCCAGCACCAGCGACGGCGACCGCAATGTCCTTGAGGACAACCCCATCGAATGTTTGGAACTGGATTCAAAGGGAATTATGGGAACATCTCTTGGGTAAGAACACTCCTACGCCATTTTACTCCGTGCCGTTGTCCGTATCCAGGTCATCGATCATCCTGACCAGACGGTATCCAAGCTGTTTCACCCGCCGCCTGAGTATTGAGACGAACCTGTCCACGTGGCGCTGCTCGTAGACCTCGATCCTGCGTTCCACGTATTCCTCCCCTCGGGTGACCAGCGTGTAGATCAGGCGTACAAGCTCGCTTGCGTTCGCAGTGATCGCAACGGGTGCGTCCTGCCGTCCACGCTTGCCAACCAAGGGTTATCGAGGCAATCCTCATTTCCGTGAAACGCTACCAGCTCAACACTGCGACTCCGTACCTGTTCTTGGCGCCGGCCGCGATCATAGTGTTGGTCGCGCTTTTTTTCCCGCTGCTGCACATGGTCTTTGGGAGCTTCCGGGCGTGGGATCCCAGCCAGACACTGTCGGAAAGTGAGTTCGTCGGATTCGGCAACTACACGAAGCTCTGGCTGGATGCCACGTTCTGGGAGAGCGTTTCAGTCTCGCTGAAATTCGCGATCTCCGTGGTGTTCTTCGAGATTCTTGTCGGTGCCTGGATCCGCGATGTCTTTGGCGGTCGTGGCGATGTCTGCTTTGGCGGAACGCATTCTGGATTCATTCTGATCTATGTCGCCATGAACCTGCCTTTCGTGATCTGGATCCTGCAGAGCTTCATCGTGCAGGTTCCGCGTTCACTTGAGGAAGCCGCACGGATCGACGGAGCGGGTCCGTTTCAAGTGTTCTTTCGAATTGTGCTGCCGTTGATCAAGCCGGGGCTTGCCGCCGCTGCCATCTTCACGTTTCGCACAGCGTGGAACGAGTATCTCCTAGCCTCGGCGCTGTCCGACCGGAACACCAAGACCGTACCGATACTGATCGTGAACAACACCAGCGAAATCAACATCGAGCGGGGCACGATCACGGCCGCAGGCATGTTGCTGGCTGTGCCGCCCATCCTGTTTACGCTGGTTGCGTCGCGTGAGATCATCACGGGCATGACCACCAGCGCGGTCAAGGGTTAGGTGATGGCCGCAACTGCAACTCTGCTCGCCACGCTGGCAACCAAGGAGGCAGAGGCGTCCTTCCTGCGCAAGGAACTGGAGCGGCTTGGCGTGTCCGTGAAGCTTGTCGACATTTCCCTTCAAGGCGGCGCATCCACGCTGGGCGGCGCCGAAAAGAACCGTCGCATGTCCGAAGTCGCTGCGCGCGTCGGCCGAGCGCTCGCCTGCAAGACACCGGAAGAGATCGGCGTCGTCGTTGGCATCGGGGGCGGAACGGGCGGCGAAATCGTGTTGCGGGTCTACGATGCACTGCCAGCCCTGCATCCCAAGGTCCTGATTACGACTCTGCCATTCGATCCGCGTCCGGCATTGGCGGACAAGGTTTTCGTCATTGTGCCGACGCTCGTGGACATACTCGGCCTCAACAGTGTGCTGCGTCAGGTTCTCGTGTCGGCAGCGGCGACCATCGCGGGCATGTGTGATCAGCCGATCTCAGGTCCGCCGCAGGCAAGGTCCATGATCGGCATGACCGCACTCGGAGCGACCGGTGACGCGGCAATCGCCATTCAGACCGGACTACGCGACATGGGTGAAGAATGCGCCGTGTTCCATGCCAACGGGTTTGGCGGAGCGGGCTTTGCACGATGTGCCGAGGAAGGTGCCTTCAAGGCCGTGATCGACCTGACATGCCATGAGCTGAACCGGCTGCTCCTTGCCGGCGACCATGTCCCGATCAAGAACAGATTCACCGCCGCCGCCGACCTGCCGCAGATCGTTGTTCCCGGCGGTCTGAACTTTCTCGGGCTCGGGCCTCTCGGCACTCTGGCGCAGGTGCACAGCGCACGTCCGCATTATCAGCACTCGAGCTGCTTCACTCACGTAAAGGTCACTCCGGAAGAAATGGCGCAGACGTGCGAGGCTCTCGCCACCCAACTCAACGCCGCAAATGCACCGGTGCATGTCATCGTGCCAATGGGCGGGTTCTCGCACCGGGATTGCCCGGGCGGCGAAATCGAGGACGATGCGCTGCGCGTCATTTGCCTCGAGACACTTGTCGCGCGAGCCCGTCACTACGAGGTCGAGTCGATACCGCATCACATCAACGCGCAGCCAACGGCGCAGCGCGTGCTTGAACGCCTGGAACCCCATCTCTAAGGAAATTGCATGCTGGACCAGACCGATATTGCCCAAAAGAAAGACGACCTCATCGCCATCGCGAAACGCTGCTTTGACCTGCGCCTGCAGACAAATTCGGGCGGCAATCTCTCGGTTCGGCTCGAGAGCCAGGATGCTATCCTGATCAAGCCATCCGGAGTCGGGTTCAACGAATGCAGTCGCGAGAACTTGCAGGTTGTGATGCTGGACGGCACGATCCTGCCGTCTGAACGGGATCTGAAGCCGTCCAAGGACTTGGAATTCCACCTCGATCTCTACAGGCGCCGGGAAGACATTCGCGCCATTTTGCATTGCCATAGCCCTTGGGCGACGGGATATGCCAGCGCGGGCCAGGAAATACCGTGCCTGACGGTGCAGACGCTCGAAAAAGTCGGGCGCATTCCCCTGATTCCGTTGTCTGAGAACGGCGGCCCGCAGACTGCAGCGCAGATCGGGCCGGTCTTTGACGCCCCGTCGGTCAAGGCGGCGGTGCTCGCCAACCATGGCACGATTGGGGTAGGCAAGACCCTGATGGCTGCGCAGTACCTTGCCGAACTGATTGAGGAGACGGCGCATATCGCCTTCGTGCGCGACACGCTCATGCGCGTGCGTGGAAGCGAGAGGCCGAAGATGCCAAGACATGGCACGCATCAGGATGAACTTAGGGAGCTTGAACGGGCATGAGAACCGAATCGGCACGCGCTGGGGGCAGGATGCAATCACGCTGGGATGACTCAAGTCTGCAGGCTTTGATCTCAAGCTGCGCCGAACAGGGCGTCAACGAAGATCTTGCGATACGAACGTATACGACGCGTCTTCTTGGTCAGGAACCGCGGCTCGTTCTGCATGGTGGCGGCAACACTTCGGTGAAGACGCGGATGCCCGATGCGCTGGGATGCGAGCACGACGTGCTGTGCGTCAAGGGCTCGGGCTGGGACATGGGCACGATCATGCCCGCTGGCCTGCCAGCAGTTGAGCTGGCTCCCTTGGCCGGGCTGGCGCGCGTTTCGACGCTGAGCGATGCAGACCTTGTCGCGACGCAGCGACGCCTGCTTCTCGATCCTTATGCCCCGGATCCGTCGATCGAAGCAGTTCTGCATGCAACGATCCCGCACAAGCACGTGGATCACACGCACTCGAACGCGATCGTTTCGCTGACCAACCAACCCAACGGCGAAGACATCGTTCGCGATCTGTTTCCGGACACGACGATCATCCCCTATGTCATGCCGGGCTTCATGCTGGCCCAGATGGTCTGCAAGCAGCTGGAAGAATCACCCGGGGCGAAACACCTGATCCTGATGTGCCACGGGGTCTTCACCTTTCATGATGACCCCCGCCAGTCCTATGAAGACATGATCCGCATGTGCGCCGCTGCCGAGAAGCGGCTGGATGCAGGTGCCGCACGACCGTTCCTCCCTGCCAGGCTTCCGGCAGAGGCACCAGAGGCAAGCGAGATTGCCCCCTTGATTCGTGGTGCATTGGCGCGACCAGGCGACGTTGAAGGACGGCCTGATCGCTGGATCCTCGACTTTCGGAGCTCCGACCAGATTCGGGCATTTGTCGATGGTGCGCATGTAGGCGACTACGCGACGAGGGGCAACGCTTCACCGGATCACTCGATCCGGATAAAGCGTTTCGGCTTGGTGGCGCCAGCTCCCGAGAGCGGCAAACTGGATGCGTTTGCCGAGGGGCTTTCCGTCGGCGTCAGGAACTACTGCAACGCCTATGACGCCTATTTCGAACGCAACAACGCACGATCAGGTGGCGGGCTCACGCAGCTCGATCCCGTGCCGCGGATTGTCTACGTGCCGGGAGTGGGGCTGTTCGGCGTTGGAAAGTCTGCGAGAGAAGCCTCGGTCTGTGCGGATATTGCCGAAGCCACCGTGGACGTCATCAGCGGGGCCGAGGGAATCGGGACATTTGTCGCGCTGCCTGAAGAGGACCTGTTTGACATCGAATACTGGTCGCTCGAACAGGCAAAGCTGGCAAAGTCCGTCGAAAGGCCGCTGAATCGGCAGATAGCAATTGTGACAGGTGGGGCAAGCGGTCTCGGTCTTGAAATTGCAAGGCTGCTGAGGTCCGAGGGGGCCGAGGTCGCGATCTTCGACATCCATGCCGAGCGCGTCCACCAGGCTGCGTCCGAGATCGGCGCCATGGAGGTCGTCTGCGATGTCACCGTCCCCCGTGCTGTTGAGGATGCGGTCCGCAAGGTGGTGTGTCGGCATGGCGGCGTCGATGTCCTGATATCCAATGCGGGCGGGGCGTTTCGCGGGTCGCTCGATTGCGTCGATGACGCCTTGTTCCGCAGGGCTTTCGAGCTGAATTTCTGGTCGCACCACCTGATGGCGCGAGAGTGCGTCAGGATCATGGAGGCGCAGGGAACGGGTGGGGCAATCGTTTTCAACGTTTCGAAGCAGGCACTGAATCCAGGTCCTGGATTCGGTCCTTACGGCACGTCCAAAGCTGCACTGATGGCGCTTGTTCGCCAGTATGCGATTGAGCATGGTGCATCGGGCATCACCGCGAACGCGGTAAATGCCGACAGGATCCGAACGATGCTGCTGACGGATGAACTTGTTGCCGAGAGGGCCGCGGCACGTGGCGTCACGCATGAAGAATATATGCGCGGCAACCTTTTGAAGCGAGAGGTGACCGCAGGAGACGTTGCCGAAGCGTTCCTGCATCTGGCCAAGGCCACAAAGACGACGGGTGCGATCCTTACCGTCGACGGCGGTAATGTGGCTGCAATGGTGCGATGACGTTCATACTGCATGCGTGTCAGCCTTGACTGATCAACCGATGCCAGGGCCGTGCCTGACCCCGGCAGCGTCAGCCCGGCGCGGCGGCAAGCGAGTTTGCCTATGTCGAACTGTTTCTCGATTGGCAACCGACGAAAGAAAAGATGCATTGATTGCCACGACCAATCTCTGCATTGACTTGCGTATATCGCCGCTCAAAGCGCGGCTTGCCGCCGATATCCCACCTTATCACAATGCTGTTGCTTTAGGCACAATTCGAGACGATTTCGGGTGTCCAGCAGTGTTCCTGGCGCGACACCTGTCCGTGCTTGCGAAGGGGGGGAAGCCGCTCATCTTCTGCCTGACGCCCCGGGGCTTGACCTGGCCGCGGCCGGAGACGACGCGTTCCTCGAGGATCTCGTCAATCACGCCGGTCGGCCGGTCCTCTGGAGGGAAAGTCGCCTGGATTGATGATCCGGCGGCGCATGACACGGACGGCGTGCACGAAGGATATTCGGCCTGGATCCTCCCGGCCTTGTCGGCGGCCTCGTGGATCAGGCGGCGCACGGCGTAGTGGGCGAGCATGTGCCCGTCGATCTCCTGGTAGACGAGGTCGGGCGTCTTGCTGCGCAGGGCGGCGCCGGGCCGAGGATGTGGGTCTTGACCTCGTCATAGGCGGTCTCGATCTCCCACCGCTCGTGATACAGCGCCGCGAGGTCGGCGGCCGGCGCGGCGCGGCGGTCGAGCAGGGTGGTGGCGAGCGTCACGGTCTCGTCGCCGCCCTCGATCCGGAAAGCGACGATCCGCACTGGAAGCTCCCCGCGGCTTCGCCGGCGGTCGCGGCCGCTGCCGCGGATCACGCTACGCCACGAGCCGTCGTCATGCGCCTCGACGACCGGAAACCTCATGTTGCCCTTAAGCCGCCAGAGCAGGTCCGCGCCCGTCCCCGCGGCCCGCGACCACAGCGGAAAGCCGCAATAGCAGCGGTCCGCGAGCACCAGCATGCCTGACGACAGGTGCTCGAGCAGCCGTTCGGCCTTCTGGACCAGCGGCCCGGCATGCCAGGCGAAGGCCGCGTGCGTGCCGACCTCCACCTTCGTCTGGCGCAGGAGACCGCGACACCATCGGAATCCTCAACAGGCACGATTTTCCATTCAGAGCTGGCGCAAATCATCCGCAGCGAATCCGGACACGCCCGCATCGTCACCGAAAGCCGGAAATCGGTGCCGCGGACAAAGACCGCACCGGATCGTCACAGGCACGAAAGCGGGAAATGACGACGTCCCGGAAACCTGCCCAGTCAGGTCAAGCCAAAGCGGGAAAAATCGTCCCGATCCGAACGAAAGAGCGCGGGACATCCACCCCAAGGCAATCCAAAAAACAACAGCAGATGCGCTTGCTGAAAGTTTCAACGTGACCACAGGGCCTGCTGCGTTGATCGTGCCCATGGAAGGCTTCTCCCATCAGGATCGTGCCGGCGGCCTGATCGAGGATCCTGCGCTGCGGCAGGTCTTTCTTGACCGCGTTCTGAAATCGCTTCGCCAAGACATCGTGGTGACCGCGCTTGACGCGCATATTTCGGTGTCAGAGACCACGCGTGAGATCATCGAGACGTTGGACGACCTTGCGCCACGCTGAAAGGAACCGGCAACTTGTCTGACATTGACGCAAAAAAAGATGCATTGATCGCGACCGCCAAGCGCTGCTTCGAGTTGCGCCTCCAGACCAATGCCGGCGGCAACCTCTCGGTTCGACTAGAGAGCCAGGATGCAATCCTCATCAAGCCTTCCGGTGTCGGGTTCAATGAATGCAACCGTGACAACCTGCAGGTCGTGCACATGGACGGCAGGATTGAACAGAGTCCTCACAAGCCATCCAAGGATCTGGGATTCCACCTTGGCCTTTACCGTACGCGCGAGGACATACGCGCGATCGTTCACTGCCACAGCCCTTGGGCGACGGGCTACGCAAGCGCCGGACTTGAGATACCTTGCCTGACGGTGCAGTCGATCGAGAAGATTGGCCGCATACCCCTGATTCCAATGTCATCCAGGGGCGGACCCCAAACGGAGCACGAAATCAGCCCGGTCTTCAGCGACTCCAGGATCGTTGCCGCCGTTCTTGCCAATCATGGCACGATTGGAGTCGGACCATCGCTCATGAGCGCACAGTACCTGGCCGAGATCATCGAGGAGACGGCGCAAGTTGCGTGTCTGCGCGATGTGCTCGCGACCGTGCACGGGACGCACGGGCATGCCCTGCCAAGGTTCGGAAAGGTCGAGGACGCGCTTGCCAGCGTGACTTGAAGGGCGGTTGGGACCGCCGCGGGCAAGTGCCGGATGCGTGCAAGGTTTCCTGAAAGCGGACGCACTGCGACTGCAAGGAACATGGGGCCGGCTCGCGCCGGCCCCAGCCCGTATCGCGCTTCAGCCGACCAGGCCGGCGTCTTCGCGCCAGACTGCGATGACGGTCGAGCGCGCCAAGGTGCCTTCGCCATCCGGGAACGGCGAATCGGGGTGCTGGATACCCACGAACATCGTGCGGCGGTCCCCGGACCAGGTGAGGCCCGTGACCTCGCTGCCATTCGGGCCTGTCATGAAGCGGCGAATTTCGCCGGTCACCGGGTCGCCTGCCAGCATCTGGTTGTTGCCCTGGCCCTCGAAGTGCCCATCGTTCGAATCGTTTCCGTCAGTCTGGATCCAGAGAATGCCGGCGCTGTCGAACATCATCCCGTCGGGAGAGTTGAACATGTTGCCTTCGGAAATGTTCGGGGAACCCGCGTCGGCGTCAGAGTGGATGGCAGGATTGCCCGCCATGACGTAGAGGTCCCAGCGGAAGGTGTCCGTCGCATGATCGTCGCTTGAAGGATACCAGCGCAGGATCTGCCCGTAGCGGTTTTCCGAGCGCGAGTTTGGCGCGTTGAGTTCCATCGGCTGCCCCGCCGCGTTCGCCCGAAGCTTCCCGTCCTTGAGGACGTTGCGCCGCGAATTGTTGGTCAGGGCGCAATAGCCTTCCGCCGCAACCGGGTTGACGGCGACCCATTCCGGCCGGTCCATGGTGGTGGCACCCACCTTCGTGGCGGCCATGCGCGTGAACACCCGGATCTCGGCCTCCGACATGCCGGTCGATTCTTCGGTCAGTTCGATCCATTCGCCGGTGCCGTCCCAGTTGAACTTAGCCGTGTACAGGCGCCCGTTATCCATCAGGTCATCGGTGTCTCCGCCCGGCGCGTAAGCGTTGTTCGACACGTACTTGTACATGTATTCGCCGCGCTCGTCGTCGCCCATGTAGACCACGAGGTGGCCTGAGGGCGCGATCACGCAGGCGGCGTTTTCATGCTTGAAGCGTCCGAGCGCCGTGCGCTTGACCGGTGTCGAATTCGGATCCGAGGGGTCGATCTCGACGATGTAGCCGTGACGGCGGGGTTCGTTCGGGTTTTGCGAGATGTCGAAACGGGCGTCGAACGTCTCGTAGGCGTATCGGCCTCTGAGGTTGATTCCGTAACGCCTGTAGTCGTCGGGACGCTCGAAGGCTCCGTCGGTCGAGCCGAAGTAGCCGTTGAAGTTCTCCTCGCAGGTCAGGTAGGTGCCCCAAGGCGTCTTTCCTGCGCCGCAATTGTTCAGCGTTCCTCTTGCAAGCGTGCCGGTGGGATCTTCCGCAGTCTTCAGGAGGTCGTGTCCCGCCGCAGGTCCGGACATGCGGATCTCGGTCTGGTGGGTGATTCGCCGGTTGAACGGTGAATCGACCACGACCTGCCAGCCGCTTTCGCCACGGGCGATCTCGAAGACGGCCACGCCTTGCAGTTTCTGGATGACATCCACTTCCGCGGCGCTCGCAGGAATGAGGCGCATGGGCGTCGGCGCCTCCTCGCCCTTTGCGAGGGCATCGGCCTTGGCCTTTTCGTTCTCGGCTTTGACGGCAGCGGCACGTTCTGGCAGGTTGACGCCGAGATTGACGTATTCATGGTTGACCGCGATGACTTCGTGGCCGTTGATTTCGAAGAGTTCCATTCCATCCGTGTTTTCGCCGAACACCCGGTTTGCCTTGCCAGGCGGAAGCATCGCGGTCTGGCTGAAGGCAGGCGCATCCGAAAACAGGGGATCGCCGTAGCGCACGAGCGGCGCCCACTTGTAGCCCTTGGGCACATGCACCGTGAAGTCTGTCGCGACCGGAACCGCGTCAAAGGCAAAGCGACCGGTCGCCGCCTCGGCTTGCGTGGAAAGGAGGGTGCCCGTGCCCATTGCCATCGCCCCGGAGCCAAAGGCGAGTACGCCACCCATGAATCCTCGGCGGTTGACCGCCGTCCCGGCGATCGCGTCGAATTCGGTTTCTTCAGGTCGAGGGTCGTTCAATTCGTCCCACTCGTCCCAGCTGAGTTCGGTGTTCTCAATGTCCATTCTGGCTTCCTCCATTGGTGGCAAGATCCGTGCCGTCGTCCATGCGACGCACGGGCCGTCAATGACGGTTCCGGACGAAACCCGGGTGACGGATTTGTAAATTCGATGTGAAACTGTCACTTCCCGGGAGCGGCGCTGCAAGCTGCCTTTGGCCCGGAAACCGGAACCCTGGCGCAGTCACGCTGCACAGGTCGGACGGAAAGGCAGGCACCGGGACATTCGAGAATCGGAAACTGCGTTTCCGCGCCATGCAACGAATCCGGCCGGCGCGACCGCAAGTTCGCTGGCCGCGCCGTGTCGACTTCTGCACGCGGTCCTGAACTTGCGGGCGAAGTTCTGAACGTCGTTCGGACGTTGGCCGAAGAGAACATGACGATTGGTGTTGTCATGCATGAAAAGGGCGTTGCCGCCGGTTGCGCCATTTTCATGGATTGCCGCGCAATCGCCTGCGCCGGATCACCAGGCGACGTCTTGGGCGCAGATGGAGGCTGCGCTTGCAGCACTTTCTGCAAGCCTCTAGAGAGCGGTACATCAGACAGGAGCGCGCGATGAGCCACGAATACGAATCCGGTCGGCTGAATTTGCCGTTTGTTGGCATTTCGACGTTTGCGAAGGCACCCTATGAGCCTGACTGGACCAGGATCAACGCCGACGTAGCGATACTGGGCGCTCCGTTTGACTTTGGTACGCAGTGGCGCGCGGGCGCACGGTTCGGCCCGCGAAGCATTCGTGAGGCTTCGACCTTGTTCTCGTTCGGCCATGCAGGTGCCTACGACCATGAAGACGATGTGACGTATCTGGCCGACACGCGCATTGTCGATCTCGGCGATGCCGACATCGTTCATACCGATACGATCGCCAGTCACGCCAACATTGAAGCTGGCGTTCGCGCAATATTGGGCTCGGGTGCTTTGCCCGTAGTCTTGGGTGGCGACCATTCGGTCAACATTCCCTGTGTCGCCGCATTTTCGGACCAGGAGCCGATTCACATCGTGCAGATCGACGCGCATCTCGATTTCGTCGATGAAAGGCACGGCGTTCGATTCGGCCATGGCAACCCGATGCGCCGTGCCGCGGAACGCGCCTGGGTTTCCGGCCTGTCGCAGATCGGGATGCGGAATGTCTCGTCAACGGCAAAAGTGGGATACGACGATGCGCGCCGGATGGGTTCGGACATTGTCTCTGTCCGCCAGTTCCGAGCCATGGGTGCCGATGCCATGCTGGACCGGATTCCTGACGGTGCGAGATACTATGTCACGATAGACATCGACGGATTTGATCCGTCAATTGCACCGGGAACGGGCACACCCAGCCACGGCGGCTTCCTCTATTACGAGATCCTTGAGTTCCTGGATGGTCTTGCCCACCGCGGCAGGGTTGTCGGAATCGATCTTGTCGAAGTTTCGCCGGACTATGACCACACCGGTTCCACCGCGATCCTAGCCGCTCAACTGCTCTTGAATCTCATCGGGCGAATCTTCGCACCCAACGGGTCCACCGGGCTTGAAGCGGGTTGTGCGGGTCTCGCCACCTGAGAGCATTGCGATCTGCCGCGCGCGGTCGCAGTTGCTGCGACAAGTCACCTATTGTCCGAACAGTCCGGCGCATCCGGGGGCGGACATGCGGAACACCGGATCTTGCGCAAACAATGCCTCGAACTCGGCCGAAATCTCGTCCACCGACTTGATGGCGTCTTCAGCATTGGTCGAAACCGCGCCAATGACCACCTTGACGGCTTCCTTTTACAGCGTGCCCGTAGTATCCAGCCATTGCCCGCCGGCATCGATTACGGTGAGTCCTGCCCGGAAGCGTGGCGTGATGGTATCGTTAAGGAAAGTTCCCCATTCCTCTTCGCTGACCGTGTTGCCCGCCGCATCCGTTAACCCGAAAAACAGTCGGAACTCCGTCACGGGGCTGAGACCCACCGGGCATTCGGCACCTGCATTCGCCCATGTAGCAGGGCCGCACAACAGCAACCCGAGAAACACCAACAGGCACGTCCTGACGCTTGTCATTTGGCACCGCCTGCGCCTGCGCGTTCTGGAGCATTCGTGCCCCCGAACCTACAAGGCGAGATCACGGCCTTCAATCCCGAGCGGAATGCCGCGCCCGGCGATCAGGGGCCGACAAGCACTCAGGGGCCTCAGGCTTCGGCCGGCATCGACACGGAGGGTGTCTTGCCTGCCCAGATCCAGGGCTTGACCGGTTGGAGCCGCCAAAGAATCGACCATTTGGAGCGCCACCAGGGCAGACAGGAAGGCACAGCATGAGGCCGCGTTCTTGATTGAGTTGCGCAACTTGTCCCAATTGGGCTGACCAGCGCATAGCGCCGGGTGGTTCGACACGATCAAAGCACCGCAGCGGCGCGGATTGCAGTCCCGATTCCGGCCGCCGACATCCCGGCCGGTGAGTGCATGCCTGCCTGGACTGTCGGGACCCTCGCGGACTGCTACGCTCTCGCTCTCCCTCACGGACAGAAATTCCTGTCAGGCCGAGTTCGCTTCAACGCCAGGAAACACTCCGCTCAGCTTGCAGGCGCGCAGCGTCTCTTGCTTGATGCGTCTCGCCGGAGGGCGCAAAATTCCA
This sequence comes from Silicimonas sp., assembly GCA_022824315.1. Lineage (GTDB taxonomy): Bacteria > Pseudomonadota > Alphaproteobacteria > Rhodobacterales > Rhodobacteraceae > JAJEFO01. The sequence continues at coordinate 153,631 of JAJEAC010000093.1, read as the reverse complement.
TGTTCTAGCTACGAAACATTGGCGGTCGCGCATCGATCCACGCACCGTTCGCCTCGCCCGATTCCGCGACGGCGTGGATTGCGGCCACTGAGCGCAGCCCGTCCTCCGCGCCGGGCACGAAGTCGGCGGCATCGTCCGCCTTGCGACCTTCCTTTCTGGCGCGGATGTGCTCGGCGAGATCGCGGTAGATGTTCGCGAAAGCCAGCGGCAAGCCTTCGGCATGGCCAATCGTCATCCTGCTCGCCCGGTCGGCACCGGGCGAAAGGCTACCTTCCCCGCGTTCGATGATTTGAAGCCGTTTGCCCAAAGGCATCCAGTATAACTGGTTTGGATGCTCTTGGGACCAACGAAGGCCGCCTGTCTCTCCGAACACCTGGATCTCCAGCCCATGCTGCCGGCCGATGGCCACCGAGGATGTCCAGAGCCGTCCCGTGGCACCGCCGTCCATGCGGAAGTTGACCATGGCGTCGTCTTCCAGTTCGCGGCCTGCGACACAGGACACGCAATCGGCCGAAAGACGCTGCACCTGCTGTCCCGTGACGAAACTGGCCATGTGGAGAGCGTGGATGCCGCAATCCGCAAATTGAGCCGAGACCCCGGCCTGTTTCGGGTCGTAGCGCCAGCGAACGCGCGGGTTGTCGGCATCGGCCGCGTCGGCGTGGTGTCCGTGGGCGAAATTGGCAACCACGAGCCGCACCTTGCCGAGATCTCCGCGCGCGACCATTGCCCTCATGTGCCGCACGAGGGGATAGCCGGAATATCCGTAGTTGACGGCGCAGATGCGGCCCGTGTCGCGGCAAAGACGCACGATCTCCTCGGCCTCCGCAACGGTGATCGTCATAGGCTTTTCGCAAAGCACGTCGAATCCTGCCTGGAGGAAGGCCTTCGCAATCTCGAAGTGGGTTGCGTTCGGCGTTGCGACTGTGACGAGGTCAATCCGGTTCGGGTGCGCAGACTCGCCCTCGAGCATCTCCTGCCAACCGCCATAGGAACGGCTCTCTGAAAGACCGAGTTCCAGGCCAAAGGCCCGCGCCGCCTCGGGCCTGTGGTCGAGGGCGCCCGCCACGAAGGCGAATTCGCCATCCAATGCGGTAGCCAACCTGTGTGCCGGCCCTATCTGGCTGCCCTTGCCGCCGCCGATCATGCCCCAGTTCAGAGTCTGCATGGGATGTTCTTTCCGCCGGGGGCCGCAGCCCTCAATTCCGGTTCTGGCCGGGTGTTCGACGCCTCACATTCTGCCTGGCCGCAGGAGACGTTCCGGTCGAGGGTGAGGCTTCACGACCCGCCCGCTGCTGCAACCGGTCACTCGGCGGATGCAACGTGCGCGTCAATGCGAAAATAGGTCATCCCAGGGACACAAGCCCCCAAGCCTATCCTTGGCGCGCCTTGAACCTGCGCTGCGTCTTGTTGATCACATAGACGCGACCCTTGCGGCGCACCACGCGGCAGTCGCGATGCCGGTTCTTCAGCGAACGAAGCGAGTTCCTGACCTTCATCGGCTCTCTCCTGATCGCGGCGCGAATCGCGCCTGGTTCCCTTTTGCCGCAATACTGCGGCAGCGAATGGTGGGCGGTACTGGGATCGAACCAGTGACCCCTACGATGTCAACGTAGTGCTCTACCGCTGAGCTAACCGCCCTTTCCAACAGCTAGGCGCGGGGTTTGGCCCCGCGCCAATCGGGCATCCCATACTGCCTGGCCCGCCACATTTCAAGGGCTTTTGACGGCGGATAAGGTTGACTATAACGACCATAGCTTTACGGGAGTCGTCTCATGCGGGTGCATGACCTGAAGATGCCTGTTGCTCGTACGACGAGTGTCGTGTTCGCGTCGCCGCACTCCGGTCGGGCGTACGCAAGGGAATTCGTGAATCGCTCCATTCTCGACGAGTGGACCCTGAGGTCCTCGGAAGACGCTCTTGTCGACAAGCTCTTTGCGTCCGCCCCGGTCCACGGTGCGCCGCTGCTTGCGGCCGTGGTGCCGCGCGCATGGATCGACGTGAACCGATCGGTCGACGAGTTGGATCCGGCCCTGATCGAAGGTGTCCGGGACGGCGCGCACAACCCGCGCGTCGCCTCGGGCCTCGGGGTCGTGCCGCGCGTGGTGGCAAATGGCAAGTCAATCTACGGGGGCAAGATTGCGCTTGATGAGGCGAGGAAACGAATTGATGACGTCTGGCATCCTTGGCACGAGACGGTCTCGGTGCTGATGGACGAAAGCATGGCTCTCTTCGGAGAGGCGATCCTTGTCGATTGCCACTCCATGCCGCACGAGGCAATCGACACGATCCCTCATCCGCGGGGCGCCCGTCCCGAAATCGTACTTGGTGACCGGTTTGGCACGGCTGCGGCATGCGATGTGGTCGACCAGGTCGAGGCGGCCTTTGCTGCCACCGGGTTGCATGTGGCCCGGAACGCACCTTTCGCCGGCGCATTCGCGGCACAGAATTATGGCCGCCCGTCGCGAGGCCGCCACGTTGTCCAGATCGAGATTGATCGATCGCTCTACCTGAACGAGCGGACAATTCGGCCGAACGGGAACTACCGGAAATTCCGCAAGCTGATTGACGGGGTGGTTGCCGAAATCGTCGGAATCGGCCGCAATGACATGTCCTTGGCCGCCGAGTAACGTCGCCGCGTCTTCCGGCATCCGATTCAAGAAAAAGGGCGCCTGCAGGCGCCCTTTCCGGTCTCCGTCTGATGCGTCTATCCGCTTTCGAGCGGCAGGGCCACGAAGCGCGGCTCGCCGTCCCGCTGCACCAGGAGCACGATCGTCTTTCGCCCCGCTTCGCGGGTGTCCTCGATCCTGGTCTCGAACTCCGCGACGCTGCCGATTTCTTCCTGACCGGCCTCGACGATCAGGTCTCCGACGCGAAGGCCCTTGTCATAAGCTGCGCTGTCTTCGGCCACGTCCTGAACGACCAGGCCTTCGGCGGTCTCCGGAAGGCCGAGTTGCTCGCGAAGCGCGTCGGTCATTTCGGAAAGCGTCAAGCCAAGATACTCGCTGGATGTCGGGTCCGTGGCATTCGCCGAAGCGGGAATGGCGCCCTCGGCGTCCTCACGGCGTCCGAGAGTGACCATGAGCGTCCGGAACTCTCCGTCCCGGAAGACCTTGATGCGAACCTCCTTGCCGACCGCAGCGTCGCCAACCTGGCGCACGAGACTGCGTGTATCATCGACTTCAACGCCGTCGAAGGACAGGATGACGTCGCCGGTCTCGATTCCGGCCTCCATTGCGGGACCTTCAGGAACATCCGTGACGAGCGCGCCGCGGACTTCGGCAAGTCCGAGACCTTCCGCAAGATCGTCTGTAACGTCCTGGATGCGGACACCCAGCCATCCGCGTCGGGTTTCGCCGAATTCCCGCAGTTGCCTGATCACGTTCTCCGCTACGCTTGCCGACATTGCAAACCCGATTCCGATCGAACCGCCGGTGGGAGAGAGGATTGCGGTATTCACGCCGATCACCTCTCCTTCCATGTTGAAAAGCGGGCCTCCGGAGTTGCCTCGGTTGATGGCAGCGTCGGTCTGGATGAAGTCGTCGTAACTTCCCGCGAGCGCGCGCCCTCGGGCGGAAACGATGCCGACAGATACGGAAAAGCCCTGTCCCAGCGGGTTCCCCATGGCCATAACCCAGTCTCCCACGCGGGTCTCCTCGTCGTCGCCCCAACTGACATACTTGAGAGGCGTGTCGCTCTCGACCTTCAGGAGGGCGAGGTCGGTATTGGCATCGGTGCCGACGATCTTGGCTTCACGTTCAAATCCCTCGAAGAACTCGATCAGGATCTTGTCGGCAGACTGAATGACGTGCCTGTTGGTAACGATATAGCCGTCTTCCGAGATCACGAAGCCGGAACCCAGGGCTTGACCGCGTCGTGGACGATTGCCGTCGGGGTCGTTGCGTTCCATGAAGTCGCGGAAGAACTCCTCGAATGGCGAGCCTTCGGGCACGATCGGGCCAGGCTGCATACTGGTGGCGACCATTGCGGATGTCGTGATGTTCACGACGGCCGGACTGACTTTCTCCGCCAGGTCGGCAAACGTGTCAGGCCGCGACTGGGCCGAAGCTGCGATTGTCTGTGCCAGAACCAGCGCGGCACCGAGAACGAGTGGCCAAATCAGCGCCAGTCCAGGCATGCGCTGCGGGGCGATTACAAGATTTCTCACGCTTTCCTCCATACGATCTTGATTGAGTCGAACCGGGTACGACGTTCGATTGGCAGCATTTCAGATAGGGCGCGGTGCATTCAAGCCAAAGGCCAATCGCGTCGCTTCACTCTGATGTGAAAGCGGCGCATGGACGTTCGGGCCCGGTTTCTCTTGCCAAATGTGAGGGGCCGTTCCGTCGCATCCGTGCTGTGCACGCGCCGGCAGCCAAAGGGTGGAAGGCCAGCATCCTTGGGCTGATCACTCAATTCTTGTCCTTCGGGTTTCAATTGCCGATGACGCTCTTGCCGATCTCCCGTGGGTCCGTTGGCACCTCTGGGTGTCCGGTGACGAGCTCATCCGATGCCAGGCCGTCCGCAAAGGCTCGGCTCCCGTGACGATCCCGTGAACGGAAACTGCCCCCGCCCTCCGGAGGGTTCGGTGACCCGAGTCGATTCGGCGTCGGAGCGAGGGAACAAAAGACCGCAGCGCTAACCTGAGGGCGCGAGACAGTTCCTGAACGAATCGGCCATGTTCCGCAGCAAGGTGAAATAAAGTTGGGGTCCGGCGTCGATCATGCCACCAATGCTGTCGACGGCGGCGGCCCGAGCAGATGTGCCCTCGATGATCGTGTTTACTAGGCGACCGTCCAGGGCGGGCTCAGCAATGACGCAGTCCACGCCGAGTTCGCCGATCCGTTCCCGGATCTCCCGGATCCGCCTTATGCCGGGTGAATGCTCGGCGCTGACCACGGCGGAGCCGGCGGCAGTCAGCCCGAAACGGCGTTCGAAGTACTGGTAGCCGTCATGGAACACGATGAATGGCCGTCCCTTCACCTCCGTCAGATCTGTCGCGATTTCCCTGGAAAGCTCACTGAGCCGATGGATGAAGTCATGGGCATTTTCCTCGTACCTCTCGGAATTGCCCGGATCTGCAGCAGACAGGGTGTCAGCGATCAGATGGGCCGTCCCTTCGGCATTCACCGGATCCAGCCAGATGTGCAGGTCGAACGGCCCGGTCCCCTCCTCCTCATAGGTGACAAGGCCGTGATCGTCTTCATGTCCGTGCTCTTCCGCATGTTCATCGTCGTGATCATCGTGCCCATGATCGTCGTCGCCTGCATGGGAATGTTGCGGGTCCGCTTCGAAGGCGCCACCTTCGCGCAGTCGCCACCGGACACGCCCTTCCCGTGCGCCCGTCAGCTCGATGATTTGCGCATCGGGCGCGAGCGTGTCAGTCGCGGCGGCAAGTCCCGCTTCCATCGCCTCGTCAATCAGGAAGACGATTCGGGCCTCCTGGAGCACGGCAGCGTCGGACGGGCGCAGTTGGACGCCATGGTGGGAGAGGGCATCCCGCATGATCAGATGCGGTGTGCCAACGTCGCCCATTACGGCGCTGACGATCGAGTGTACCGGTTTGATCGAGGCCACGACCACGATTTCGCTACCGTGGGCGGCGGGCCCTGCAGCGGCGGTGGCGAAAAGCGCTGCCGCAAATGCGATGGGGCGCCGCAGCATCGGTCGAATGCTTGGCAAGAATCCGCTTCCCTGCGGTCCCGGTGACTTCGCCATATGGCCTGTATCCCTCATCGATGTATCATGACCTTGACACAGGATAGGGATCATGTCGGCGGATTCGCAAGCCTCCAGTCCGGTTCCGTTGGTCAGAGCCGGAGGAATTGGCGTACGTCGCGCGGGACGCTGGATCTTTCGTGAGGTGGACCTTGAAGTGGTTCGCGGCAACCTGGTCTTTCTGATCGGCGCGAATGGCGCGGGCAAGACGACATGTGCGAAAGCCGCCCTCGGACTGATCGACATCGACGAAGGCTACGTGGACCGGTCGCCGTCATTGTGCGTGGGATATGTGCCGCAGCGGCTGGCGGTGAGTCCGACATTGCCCCTCTCCGTGCGCCGCCTGATGCAGCTGACGGGGCGCTTCCCCGCCTCGGAGATCGACTCCGCACTAAATTCCGTCGGCCTGGAACGGCTCGGTGATCCGCCGGTCGTGAACCTGTCGGGAGGCGAGTTGCAGCGCTTGCTGCTCGCGAGTGCGCTGATTCGCAAACCTGATCTGCTGGTCCTGGACGAACCCGACCAGGGGGTCGATGTCGCCGGATCGGACGTGCTGCACTCCCTGATCGACGCAATCCGCATCAGTACGGACTGTGGCGTCCTTTGGATCTCGCACGATCTTGAACTGGCGATGAAGGCCGGCGACGACTTCGTGGTCCTCGTGCCGCACGAACACGAGGATAGGCCGTTGAGTCGGCCGGACGCGGTCTGAGCCATGCTGGACGATTTCGTGACTCGTGCGCTGTTCGCTGGCATCGGGACCGCGCTGGTCACCGGACCGGCAGGTTGCTTCGTGGTCTGGCGGCGGCTTGCCTATTTCGGCGAGACGATTGCGCATTCTGCCCTGCTTGGCGTCGCGCTGGCCCTACTGGGAGAAATTCCCTTGGTTGTCGGCATCTTCGGCTGCGCTTCCGTGATTGTGTTGGCGTTGTACTTCCTCGAAGGACGCGACGCGCTGCCCACGGATACCCTGCTTGGCATGTTTGCCTACGGAGGGCTGGCCCTCGGTCTCGTGGTGCTGGCGTTCTTTCCCACGGTAAGGTTCAATCTCAACGGGCTGCTCTTCGGTGACATCCTGGCCGTCTCCCGGGCGGACATCGCGATCGTGTGGGGCGGCGGAATTGTTGCGCTCTTCGTGCTGTGGCGGCTATGGCGCTCGCTACTGGCAACCACCGTGGATGCCGACCTGGCGTCCGTGGCGGGATTTCGGCCGGAGCGCGCGCGTTTGGCTTTCGGACTCCTGCTGGCGGCAATCATCGCGGTCGCCATCAAGATCGTCGGGGTTCTGCTGATCGTGGCGTTGCTTGTGATTCCGCCTGCGACAGTTCGGCACTTGTCCAGAAGCCCGGAGGCAATGGCGGTCTGGGCTGCCGTCGCCGGCGCACTCGCCGTAGCCGGGGGGCTCTTTGCTTCAGCGGAGCTTGACACGCCGTCGGGCCCGTCGATCGTGGTCGCCGCCTTGGCGCTGTTCGCGCTGACCCGCATCCGCCGCTCCTGAAACTCCGATCACACTGCACTTCCGCCGAAACCGTCTCTTGCGAGATCGTTGCCTTCGTCGCAGCCCGTCAGCAGGTGGGGCCGGGTCCGCCTGCTGAATCCGCCCGCCCGAACCGGACAGAGAGGTCTCGCCTGTGCAAATGTGCCAATCCCGGACGTCGCGTCATGCAATGTACCTTGAGTTCGGGCTTCGCGGATTTCCCAACGCCTCAAGCAAAAAAAGGGTGCCTCGCAAGGCACCCTTCCTCTTTCCGATCTTTTCCGAACGATCTCAGCAGCTGTAATACATCTTGAACTCGACCGGGTGAGGCGTGTGCTCGTAAGCGTAGATCTCTTCCCACTTGAGATCCATGTAGCCCTCGATCTGGCTGCGGGTGAAGACGTCGCCCTGAAGCAGGAAGTCCATGTCGGCTTCCAGTTCTTCCATCGCCTCACGGAGGCTGGCGCAAACCGTTGGAATCCCTTCCAGCTCTTCGGGCGGCAGGTCGTAGAGATCCTTGTCCATCGGATCGCCGGGATCGATCTTGTTCTTGATGCCGTCGAGACCGGCCAACAGGAGCGCTGCAAACGCGAGGTAGGGGTTCGCGGCGGGATCGGGGAAGCGAACCTCCACGCGCTTGGCTTTCGGACTCTCGGTCCACGGAATCCGACACGACGCCGAGCGGTTTCGAGCTGAATACGCCCTCAGAACCGGAGCCTCGAAACCCGGAATCAAGCGCTTGTAGGAATTCGTCGCCGGATTTGTGAAGGCGTTGAGCGCCTTGGAGTGCTTGAGCACGCCGCCTATGTAGTAGAGCGCCTCCTGGCTGAGATCTGCATATCGATCCCCTGCGAAGAGCGGCTTGCCATCCTTCCAGATCGACTGGTTCACGTGCATGCCCGTTCCGTTGTCGCCCGCGATCGGCTTGGGCATGAACGTGGCCGACTTTCCGTATGCATGCGCTACCTGGTGGATGACGTACTTGTACTTCTGCAGGTTGTCTCCCTGATCGGTGAGCGAACTGAAGACAAGGCCAAGCTCGTGCTGGCACGAAGCCACCTCGTGGTGGTGCTTGTCGACCTTCATGCCCATGCGCTTCATTGTCGAGAGCATTTCCGAGCGAATGTCCTGGGCGTCGTCCACCGGAGGAACAGGGAAGTAGCCGCCCTTGATGCCGGGGCGGTGGCCCATGTTGCCCATTTCGTACTCGGTATCGGTGTTCCACGACCCGTCGATCGCGTCGACCTCATAGCCGACCTTGTTCATCTCGACCGAATAACGGACATCGTCAAAGATGAAGAACTCGGCTTCCGGCCCCCAAAACGACTGGTCGCCGATCCCGCTGGACTTGAGATAGGCTTCGGCCTTCTCCGCCGTCCCGCGCGGGTCGCGCTCGTAGTGCTCGCCAGTATCCGGCTCGACGACCGAGCAATGGACGGCGAGCGTCGTCTCCGCGAAGAACGGGTCCATATATGCGCTGGAAGTGTCGGGCATCAGCTTCATGTCGGACTGGTCGATCGACTTCCAGCCTGCAATGGAGGAACCGTCGAACATGAGCCCTTCCTCAAGGAAGTCCTCGTCCACTTCATCGGCGAGCACTGTTACGTGCTGCAGCTTGCCACGAGGATCCGTGAACCGAATGTCCACGTATTCCACCTCTTCGTCCTTGATCGTCTGCAAGACGTCTTTGTTGCTCATGGAGCGATCCTCCTGTCCTTACTCTGGATGCTGATTGATCACAGCGCTTCCACCCCGGACTCTCCTGTCCGGATCCGGATGGCTTCGCTGATGTCGCTGACAAATATCTTTCCGTCCCCGATCTTGTCGGTCTTGGCCGCTCCGACGATTGCCTCGACGGCCGCGTCGACCAGATCTGGCGGAAGCACCACCTCGACCTTCACCTTGGGCAGGAAATCAACGACATATTCGGCGCCTCGATAAAGTTCGGTGTGGCCCTTCTGGCGCCCGAATCCCTTCACCTCGACCACGGATATGCCCTGAACTCCGACATCCTGCAGCGCTTCCTTGACTTCATCAAGCTTGAACGGCTTGATGATTGCCTCAATTTTTTTCATGGCGTTGCCCCCTTGTGCACCTGGCATCAATCATCATGCGCGGCCCGTACCCGCAATCGCGGCAATCGGAAGTCGCGCCAGGATAGAATGCGCCAAAGGTCCATCTGCCTGTTTTTTGGGCGTCCCGCCTGAAATTCCGCCCTTTTGGGAACGCGGGAACGTCATCCGCTTGTCTCGTCAACTGCTTGCTCGCACGCACTTGGCAAAGGGTCAAGTGCAATGGTGGCGGGCCGGGGACAGACCGCGAGATGACGCCGGTCGCCAGCCGAATGTGCCTGCGGCAGCGCATGCCGACCGCACATGGCATGGGACGACGTGCGAGGGTCACCGTGCCGTCGTGGCCGAATCTGGAGCAAGGGACTTGCCCGAACCGGGTCGCACGGGTTGCCGGAGCGTATCGGTCAACGCACTCACGATGCGACGATGGAGGCCAAGACATGGCTGTTCAAGCGGTCGTAACTCAATCAGTATAGGCCTGACAGGCTACCGGAGCGGGGCAATGCCTGAGCTTGAACGTCCAGGAACGACGAAGCCGACGTTTCGCGCGGTGCGGTCGTGACCACCATTCTGACCGCCGCAGAAATGCGTGCCGTTGAGCAGGCTGCCATGTCGGGCGGCGAAGTCACGGGGCTTGAACTCATGGAGCGGGCTGGCAGGGGCGTGGTGGATGCCATCTTCGAGAGATGGCCGGATCTCGCCAGCGCGCCGCATCGCGCACGCGTGCTTTGCGGCCCTGGAAACAACGGCGGCGACGGGTTTGTCGTGGCACGGCTGCTGAGGGAATGGGGCTGGGAGGTCGAGGCCTCGTTTCTGGGCGATCCCGGGAAGTTGCCCCAAGATGCAAATACGAATTTCGAGAAATGGCGCCGGCTTGCCGGGACCGATCCCGACGCGCGGACAGGCAAGTCCGAAGCCGTCCCCGGGGCCGGGCCGCTTCCGGACTTGCTGGTCGATGCCCTCTTCGGAACGGGGCTGTGTCGACCGCTCGGGCCACCTTTCGGCGATGAGCTGGTAGGCTGGGGAGGCTTCTCCGCAGACGGAGGCATTCGCGACGTGCCAAGCCAACGACGGCCCTTCAGGATCGTTTCGGTGGACATCCCGAGCGGGCTCTGCTCCGACAGCGGGCGTGTCTTGGAGGTCAGCATCCGGGCCGACCTGACGGTGACGTTTCATGCGCCCAAGCGCGGTCACTTCCTGGATCGGGGCATGGATCTGTGCGGCATGTTGACGGTGGTTTCCCTAGGCATTGATGACCGGTCCCGGATTGACGGAGCGAACGCCGCTTCCGCCCCCGAAACGGGCGTCCGACTTGCAGGAACAGGTGCCGACCCGTGTCGGCTGAGGAAAGTCCGGGGCCACAAGTATGATCACGGGCATGCCCTGGTCGTGTCCGGTGGACCAGGCCGGACCGGTGCCGCTCGGCTTGCGGCGCGTGGTGCGCTTAGAATCGGCGCGGGTCTCGTCACGATTGCCTGCCCGGGCGAGGCGCTCGCGGAAGTTGCAGGCCAGACGACCTCCGTCATGTGTCGTGTGCTGGATGATGCTGCCGACCTTCGGGACGCCCTTGAGGACGAAAGGCTCAGTGCAATTTGCCTTGGCCCTGGCCTTGGCGTCGGAAAGGAGACGCGGGCTCTTGTCGAGACGGCCCTTGCCGCTCCCCGAACACAAGCCACGCGGAATGGCGCCAACGCAAAGCCGAGCAGCGGCGCATCCGGGCCGGACGATGACCGAAATTGGGGCCGGCCGGTCGTCCTCGATGCCGACGCGCTGACCTGTTTCAGGGAAGATCCGGAGATCCTGTTCGACGCGCTGCATGAAGGTTGCGTCATCACCCCGCATGCAGGCGAATTCGCGCGTCTGTTTCCCGACATTGCGGAGAGACTCGCGGCTCCTGCGGCCGCAGGACCTGCCTATTCCAAGATCGACGCGACCCGCGAAGCGGCCAGGCGCGCGGGATGCACGATCCTGTTCAAGGGACCGGATACCGTGATTTCGGATTCGGAAGGCCGTTGCGTGATGAATTCGAGCGTTCGGGAACGAGATGCACCTTGGCTCGCCACTGCCGGTTCGGGCGACGTGCTGGCGGGTTTCATCACCGGCCTTCTTGCGCGCGGACTTGCACCCTTGGAGGCGGCCGAAGCCGCAGCATGGATGCATACCGAGTGCGCGATATCGTTCGGGCCCGGGCTCGTCGCCGAGGACATGCCGGAGGAACTGCCCAAGGTGTTCCGACAGCTTGCCTGATGCCGGATGCCTGGCCGATGCGATCATGATCCTGACGCGTGGAAAATGCGTCGGCCCGATTGTATCCGGCGTCCTGCGCCACTAGGACGGGAACGAGACTCAAGGGAATGCCGATGACCGTTCGCAGCGATCTTGCCGAGACCGTGGGAAACACGCCGCTGATCCGGCTGAATGGCCCGTCCGATGCCACAGGCTGCGAGATCCTCGGAAAGGCCGAGTTCCTTAACCCGGGTCAGTCCGTCAAGGACCGCGCCGCGTTGTACATCATTCGCGACGCGGTCGCGAAGGGTGCGTTGAAGCCCGGAGGCACGATCGTGGAGGGTACGGCCGGCAACACGGGGATCGGGCTCGCGCTTGTGGGTGCCTCGATGGGGTTCCGGACGGTGATCGTGATTCCGGAAACCCAAAGCCAGGAAAAGAAGGACATGATCCAGCTCTGCGGGGCAGAGCTGGTGCAGGTCCCGGCCGTTCCATACAAGAACCCGAACAACTACGTGAAGTACTCCGGGCGCCTGGCCGAGCGCCTGGCCGGGACCGAACCCAACGGCGCGATATGGGCGAACCAGTTCGACAATGTCGCAAATCGGCAGGCGCATGTGGAAACCACCGGCCCGGAGATCTGGGAGCAGACCGGCGGCAAGATCGACGGGTTCACTTGCTCGGTCGGTTCGGGTGGAACGCTGGCAGGCGTTGCTCGGGCGCTGCAGCCCCGGGGCGTGAAGGTTGGTCTCAGTGACCCGGACGGTTCGGGTCTCTACAGGCTCTATACGGATCGGGACCCGCCCAAGGGCGATTCGATCACCGAGGGGATCGGGCAGGGCCGGATCACGGCAAATCTGGAAGGCTACGTGCCGGACTTCGTGTACAAGGTGCCGGACAGCGAAGCCTTGCCGGTCGTTTTCGATCTTCTCGAGAAGGAAGGCCTTTGCCTTGGCGGCTCGACCGGCATCAACGTTGCCGGCGCGATGCGCCTGGCGCACGAGATGGGCCCAGGGCACACCATCGTCACCATTCTCTGCGACTACGGAAACCGTTATCAGTCCAAGCTCTTCAACCCGGCTTTCCTGCGCGAACGGGGATTGCCGGTGCCATCATGGATCGGGCGCGACGAGCGCATACTACCGAAGGTCTTTGCAAAATGAGGACACGCATGAATCGCATTGCGTTCTGGATGGCCCTGGTCTCCTGGACTCTGTTGGCGTCCCTTGCGGTTGCGCAGGTTGCACCGGAATTCGAGCGGTTTGACCAGTTTGCAGGCGCCGTCGAGACGAGCCTGGGCAAGGACCGGCTTCCTGACAGCGGACTCCAGAGTCTTCGGAACGCCTTGGCCGAATGGCGGGACGAGTTCGCGGATGCCCGGGACACGAACGCGGTCGAGGTGCAGGCGCTGCAAGCCCAGATTGATGCTTTGGGCCCGCCCCCCGCCGAGGGCGGAACCGAGTCCGGCGCGGTGGCAGAGCGTCGAACCGTTCTGGAAGCCGCATTGCAGGAAGCACTGGCACCCAGACTCCAAGCGGATGAGGCCCATGCCCGGGCAGACGCCCTGATTCGCCAGATCGATTCAAGGCTTCGGGCGAGGCAGACCGGCCGATTGTTCGACCTTTCGCGAACGCCCCTCGATCCGAGGCTCTGGTCCGGCGCCGTGGCGGCGATTGTCGACGTTGCGGGGGAGGCACGGGCGGAAATCTCGGCAAGTCGCCCAGGCACGCTTGATCATGCGGCGTTTTGGCAACGCATCGTGATCGCCGCCCTGTTTCTGATCGCCGCCGCCGTCTTGGCCTTGCGTGGAGAGCGCATGGCCGCAGGGCTGCATGCACGTGTTGCGGCCACGTCGGCCGAACACGCGCGGATCTTGTCTGACTACCTACTTTCGTTCGGCACTGTGCTGTTGGCATTGGTCGGAGTGTCGCTCCTGAACGGGGCGCTGATCTCGACCGGCGTGATCGGTGTGACGGGTCGTGCATTGGCCGCTGGGGTCAACGCGATGATCGTGACCACCGTGATCGGACATTGGCTGGGTCGCCAGGTCTTCGCGAAGCAAGAGCGGGAAGGAACTGGGCTTGTGCTTGGCGAAGAGCAGCGTGCACGGGCTCGGACTCTGGCATCGTTACTAGGTCTTCTGGCCGGGATCCTGATTTTGCACGACCTTGTTTCGACTGCTGCGGAGATTGATGATGACATCTCCGGCGTCTTGGCATTTCCGGTTCTTCTGCTGACGGGCGTTGCGATGTGGCGGCTCGGGAGCATTGCCAGCGTCGTCGGTCGCACGTCGGAAGGCATGGATCCGGCTTTCGGCCACGGTTCAGTGCAACTTCTTTGGCGTGCGGTGCAGGCCGTGGCGCTTGCCGGTCCGGCTGCCGCGGCCATCGGCCTTCAGGGCTTGGCAAGCGGGATCCTGCTGCCGTCTGTGCTGAGCCTCGGGCTCCTGGCATTGCTGGTCAGCCTCCATCATGCCTTGAGATCAGCCTACGGCCTGCTTCGCGGCCTTGACGCTGCCGAGGCACGCCAGGCCCTGATCCCGGTGCTTGCAAGCCTGTCCATTGCGCTGGCCGCTCTTCCGGTGCTTGCGTTGATCTGGGGTGCGCGGAGCTCTGATCTTGCTGACGCGTGGACCAGGTTCAGGACCGGCGTTGCATTGGGCGATTCGCTGATTTCGCCCACCGATCTTCTCACGTTTGCGCTTGTCTTCGCGGTCGGTTTCGTGGTGACGCGACTGGTGCAGGGCACGTTGCGGTCCAGCGTCCTGCCGCGAACGCGAATAGACGCGGGAGGACGAAACGCAATTGTCTCCGGTGCCGGGTATGTCGGGATTGCTGTTGCCGCTGTGGCGGGGGTCAGTGCCGCCGGCATTGACCTGTCGTCGCTCGCGATCGTCATCGGCGCCTTGGGCGTTGGCATCGGGTTCGGCCTTCAGAACATCATCAACAATTTCTTCTCGGGCATCATCCTGCTGATCGAGCGCCCGATCAGCGAAGGCGACTGGGTCGAGGTCGGCGGGCAGATGGGCATCGTGAGGCGGATCAGCGTGCGCTCCACCCGGATCGAGACGTTCGACCGGACAGACGTGATCGTGCCTAACGGGGACCTGATATCCGGCACTGTCACGAACTGGACCCGCGGCAACCTGACCGGACGGGTCATTGTCCCGGTGGGAGTGGCCTATGGCACCGACTCGGCAAGGGTCGAGAGGATTCTGCGCGAGATTGCCGAGGCGCAGCCGGCAATCTCCAAGGATCCAGCTCCTTCGGTGATCTTCAGGGGATTTGGCGCCGACAGCATGGATTTCGAGATCCGGGCCATTCTGGATGACATAAACTACGGGTTGGCCGTGCGGTCTGACATCAACCATGAGATCGTCCGGCGCTTTGCCGATGAGGACATCGAGATTCCGTTTGCGCAGCGGGATGTCTGGTTGAGAAACCCGGTAACATTGACGTCGCCGGGCACATCGAAGCGACGGGCCACGCAGCCGGTCGACACCGGAGCACACGACTCTGATCAAGCGGGGATGCGGAATGACTGACATTCTATACCGCGATGCCTACCTTCGGGAGGCAACCGGTCGCGTCGACTCGATCAATGAGCGTGGCGGCATCATTCTGGATGCATCCGTGTTCTATCCCACTGGCGGTGGCCAGCCCGGTGACTGCGGATTGCTGCGCTGGGAGGGAGGGGAAGCCCGCATTGCGACGACGGTCAAGGTTGCGGGCCGTCCGGTCCTGGTGCCGGAAGAGGGCGCATCTTTGCCGGCGTCTGGCACCAAGGTGCAGCAGGTTCTCGACTGGGACCGCCGCTACGGGCACATGCGGGTTCACACGGCCTTGCACCTGCTGTCCGTCGTGGTTCCTCTTCCCGTGACAGGCGGGTCGATTTCCGCAGCCAGGGGACGGCTTGATTTTCACATGGCCGATCCTCCGGACGACAAGGAGGCGTTGGCAGACGAGTTGAACGCGCTCGTCGCACGCGATCTCGAGGTCAGCGAAGACTGGATCACGGAGGAAGATCTAGACGCCAATCCGGGGCTCGTGAAGACGATGTCGGTGCAACCGCCACGTGGCGCCGGTCGTGTTCGGCTGGTGAGGATTGGCGTCGGTGACAAGCAGGTCGATCTGCAACCCTGCGGAGGAACCCACGTGGCACGGACTGGTGAAATCGGGCGGATTCGCCTGGGCAAGATCGAGAACAAAGGCGCTCGCAACCGGCGCGTCTACCTGCACCTTGATCCCTGACCCGGACTGCGTTTCTGTCGGTCTTTCCGCCCACGCTCTTTCCGCTCACGATGCGATCCTGGTGGCCGGAAAAAGTGATCCAGATTTCCGGCTCACGGGGATTTTGGTCAATTCGCATCTTGACCCGCCAGCGATCGTTGGACGCAGACCCGAAACCATCCAAAAGGTGCCAGTTCTAGCGTCACGACAAGTTCCCTGTTGCCAGACGCGCTGGAACCGTCTGGTCCTTGCCCGTTCGTCGGCACTTGCATGCCATGCGCTGAAACGGCTAAGGAGCATGCGCCGGAGAGGTGGCCGAGTGGTCGAAGGCGCACGCCTGGAACGCGTGTAGGCGGGAAACCGTCTCCAGGGTTCGAATCCCTGTCTCTCCGCCACCCGCACATTGCGAACCCGAGACGAGGTCTGATGGAGTCTCTCTCTTCAATGGGTTTGGCAAATGGGGATGCGACAAGGCGGATTTGCGGTGACGCCCGTGACCGATGGACCTCGCTGGTCGAGGCAGTGTCCTATCGCCTCGTTTGCATTCTTGTCCATATTGAACACTTGCGAGAAATGGGGTGCTGCACCGCACCCCGGACGACCGCGATGACCGTCCGTGCAGTTGGCGCTCTGAGAGCTTGACCCAAAAGTCTGGTCTACACACAATATATTGTTGATCAGTCCCGAAATAGCCGGGAGGTTATGCAATATATGGTATTTTGATTCAGCCGCTGAGACACTTCGTGTCGGTCGATGCAGGCGACGGCGATTCCCGTGAGAGCACAAGCGAATGCACTCGCGACTTGATCCGGAGCGACAAGCAACGATTTGATGCGGAGGTCTTCAATCGGCAGAAGGCGGAATTGAACCATGCCTTCGCCGCGCTGGAGGTGACGCATGATTCGTTGACGGCGGCAGAGTTGACCGCACAGTACCGGAGTTGACCCAGCGTCGGCCATCCGTATTGAAGAGAGTGAATTCCATACGGCAACAGGTACTTCCAATGCCACCCTTTGCCGCACCGCCCGGCGGCAGTTCGGAGCAACCGCCGATTGATCGAGGGCAGCGTCGACCTGCGACGTGCTGGGCCGACCTGGCTTATGTGCCGATGACTCCCGGGCTTAGCAATGTGGTGGATGCAGGTGGTTTTGATCGTCGAGCGGAATTGAACCGCCTGCTTGAACCTTCTCCGAAAGGTCCTGGAACTTCCGATGCAGGCATTGTTGCTTCCAGATGACGTCTCATGTGCGTGCGCTCATCGCAGTTGATCGGGGTGATGGGCGCGCAGTTTCATGCATTGCAGCGCAGGTCTCGAATTGGGCCAAACAATGGTCCATTTCCCCTCACCGAGGAGTGCAATATGGAACTTGCACCGATGCAAAGGCCCGTCTGACCGACCTCGTTCGCAGTGCGGAGGCTGGGGAAGAAGTGGTGATTGCACGGCACGGTCACGCGGTCGTGCGGCTTGTGGCGCTGCGTGCGCGGTCAAGCGTCGAAGATCGCGCCGAAGTGATTTCTGCCGTTCGGGCACGTGCCGCCGCCAAGGTCGCCGAAGGCCCAACCGCCGCGCGGAGCCGGGACTGCCTGTATGACCACGAGGGTCGCCCACGATGATCGCCATCGCCACTTCCGCCCTGATGGCCCTACTGCCGGCCGAGTCCCAAGCCGATCAGATCGCGGCGATCCCCAAGGCTGAAGACCAAGTCGTGATCTCGCCCGGCACCCTCGCCGAGGCCCTTATCGTGGCGGAAAGGCGGGGCGTCGCAGGGGAATTGACGCTGTTGATTGACGGGATCGGAATCCAGGTCGACAGTTTTGCGGTGGAAGAGGTGAATGCTGTCGCCAGAGCCTATTCTGCTTAGGGCCAAGGTCGGCATCCGGCCGGCCTCAATTTCGGCGACTGTTTCGCCTACGTGACCGCAATGTCCAGCGGCGCCCCTTTGCTCTTCGTTGGCAACGACTTTTCGAAGACTGATGTCGCCGCTGCCATTTGAGCATTTGTGGCGCCATTTCGATGCCAGTTCCGGATGCGTCGATTAGAATCTTGAACCACGCATTTCCCGCCTGATCTCAATGAAGTAACAGGTGGAGGGTGCTTGCCGCCAGACCCATCCGATTCGCCACTCCGACACAGTGGAGCGGATTGCCGCGCCGGGCAGTGTCGCGGTGCAGTCTGCACTCGCCGATCACAGCACAAGGCGAAGCCCTGCCTTGTAAGCCGTTCCGTGCACAGTCTCAATGTGGGCGTCGCCTTGGATTTGTAGTGGCTCCCTCGGTGCAGCGTCTGTTGGCAGGAGAAAGGACGAAGGTCTGTGTCCGCGCTAGTTGCATTCAGACTTTGAAACTGCCCGCTAAATCGAGTGTCTTCCAAACATGATGGCTGCTCGATTCGTCTTTCTGTTCCAAACCGGCGGAATTCTGGCCATTGGCGGCGTTGGCGGTTCGCTGGCCCTTTGGGTCGGGCTACCGATGCCATACCTGACGGGAAGCCTGGCCTTCGTCGCGGCCTTCACGATTTTTCGAACCAGGAAGGGAGCGCGCGAAGTGCAGTTCCCGCCAGTGCTGCGCATGATTTTCGTCGCAGTGATCGGCACCATGATCGGAGCGACGTTCACGACGGATCTCTTGGCAGTCGTTCCATCGCTGGGCCTATCCATGATGGCAATGGTGCTGTTTGTCGCCATTGCGCTTGCCGGGAACTACGCGTTGTTCCGCAAGCTGGGTCGATATGACAGGACGACGTCCATCTTTGCGGCGATGCCCGGCGGGTTGGTCGAGGCCGTCTCCCTGGGTGAACAGGCTGGAGGGGACGTGCGAATTCTCAGCGTTCAGCACTTTGCCCGGATCGTGCTCGTTGTCATGATCGTGCCGTTGCTCTTCCTGCTCTGGACGGGCGAGACTGTTGGCAGCGCTTCCGGACAGAGTTTCGAGCAGGACGCCTACAGGATTGCCGACATCGTGTTGATCCTGTTGCTTGCAGCAGCGGGAATGGTTCTCGGTCCAATATTTCGCCTTCCGGCCGCGCACATGGTCGGTCCACTTGTACTTAGTGCGGCCGCCCATGTTTTGGGACTGGTCGACCTCAGCAGCCCGTCCTGGCTCCTGAACTTGGCTCAGCTGGTTGTTGGGTCCGGGCTGGGATCGACGTTCGCCGGATCGACAGGACGCCTGTTGATCAGGGCATTCAGCCTAGGCGCGATCTCAACGGTCTTGATGCTTGCGCTCGGCATCGGTTTTGCAATGACTCTTGCCGAATTCATGCTGGTACCGGTCGACGCCCTATTCATCAGCTTTGCGCCAGGCGGCGTGACGGAAATGGGATTGATCGCGCTGAGCCTCGGCGTGAGTCCAGTCGTCGTGGCCTGCCATCACCTGTTCCGGATATTCGTGACGGTCCTGGTGTCTGGGACGATCGCAAGACGAACTCGTCGACAGGCACCTGCCGTGCAAGGTGGAAGCGGCGACTCGTTCGGTCGATGACCTAAGGGACCGGCGGAATTCGGCAAGCCTTGGGCTGCGATGTACCTGGCGTGCACCCCAAACCGATGCCTTTCGAGATCAGTTTCCGTCGCGTTCTAGGCGGCTCCTCGCCGTTCTCCATGGGCTGGCCGTTCCCGAGCATTGGCTTGTCGACAAGGCCCCGCTTTCGAGGCGGGTTGTCGACAGTCCTGCCGGAACGATGGTCGGCATCAAATGTAAGGTGTGGCGGCGTCATGCTAGGCATGTTTCGGGTCGATATATAGGTTTCAGATCTATGATCTTCACAACATGTTGATTTTTCCTTGACCTTGTTCATTCAATGTTCTAGATTCGGCACATCGCAGTCCTGTTCGGGGAAATGCCGTGACGTTGCACCAGACCATCCGACCTGCAGAGCGACCGGACTATGCCAGCCTTCCTCCGCTCAGGCCTACCGATCGCCAGTTGCAATATGCCCAAAAAATTGCGGCTTCGTCCGGAATCCCGTTGCCCAAGGACGTGCGACTAGACCGCGCCAACCTTTCGCGCTGGATCGACGCAAACCGACATCGCTTGGCGCGTTCCAAGCGCATTGCCGACAATCTTCCGACTGCAAGGCAGATTGCATGGGCCGAACGCATCGCCCGTGGCCGAAAGCGCGGCATTCCGGACGAGTATTACAAGAGTCGCGAATTGCTCGCGAAGTGGATCGACGCCAACAGTTGGTGACGGAGAGGCCGATCCGGTCTGCGGCCGATGTAGAGGATTCGGGACGCAAATGCGCCTGTTGCGATGCGTCCGGAATGCTCCTCCGGATTGATCGCGTCCTTCCGAAGGCCCGGGGCGGGTTCTGGCTGGCCGCCAGGGACGGCGAACCGGCCTTGGCCCTGTTCGCGGAGAGCGCGGTCGAACTGCGGCCCGGTCCCGGACAGACCCTCGCGCATTCCGACACATGGGTCTGGCGCCTCCGGCCCAAAGGCGCAAGCGACTGGAACGGGGTCCTCCAGGAGCGGAAGGGCGGGTCCGGTCCGGAACGTACGCAGGCGCACGCGCTAGCCACGGAATCCGCAGTCGCATGAATGAACAAGGACGCGGGCAGGCCCGTTGCGCGGCGCACGCGGGTCGTCGCCGGCGGCCCGTACGGAAGAACGAAACGCCGCGAGAATCCTCGACAGGCACAATTGTCCATTCAACGCCGACGCGCATCATCCGCGAAGGTTCGCGACACGCCCGGATCGTCGTCGCATCGACCGTCCGGCTGTCGGAAGGAAAGCGCGACCGAACCCGTACCCGTGTCTGAATGTCTGGCAATGCCGAAAAATCCTGGAAACGCCCAGACCCGCACGAAGCAATCCGGGACATCCGTAACGGATCAGTCAGGAATCGAGCACTTCGTGCACCGAAACCGCCGGGAACGGCGCCACCGCGATCACGTCGCAGACCACCGCTTCCGCCGGAAAGTCGCGTCGCCGCAGGCTGTCGCGGCCAAGGGTCCGAACCGCTACACGCACCGCCTCGCGCGGATACGCGCGTGCGACCACGCTCACGCTGAGATGGTCCGACAGGCGCATGCCTCCAGCGAACGCGGCCACCGTCCGAGCCATGGCGGAGACCACAACAGGCTGCGATGCCCTGCAATTCTGGCACAAGAAGTTCCTATAGCGACAGTATTGCCCTTAGGAATCGACGTCCGGACGTGCAAGGAGGGTGCTCCGCGGTGCATTTCGCAATCAATCAAGCGTGGTGTCAGGGTTCAGCAATATCCGTCAATCTGACCATGATCTTGTCAGCCTGTGCATGCAGCTTCGTATTTTCGGAGGATGAACTCGACTGCTGCCAACAGAATCTCTTCGGCGTCCGTGCCGGTGATATGCGGCAGGTATTGCCCAACCACAGGTGCAGGGACTTGCTTTCCTGCTAGGCGGGTCATCAAGCGTGACACCGCGGATTCGGCAGCCGGCGTAGGCCAGTAATACCGAATGCGGTCGGAGTAGCTGAAGTGCCTCTGCAGCCACAATTCGTTGTCGTCGCCCTCGTAGTATTTCTGCCAATTGTCAGGGGCGGCGGCCATGATGTCTTCCATTGCGTTCATCAGCTCGCCTTTCGGCGGGTAGCCGTGCAGAACATCGGCAACGGCATCAAGCGCGTAAAGGGCTTCGCGCAATGCGAATGTAAGCCAAGGTCCGACTTTGAGGATCGCAAAGCCGTTGCCGACAAGTGCGCGCAGTCCTTCACAGGACTGGTAGTCTGTCGAATGGGCTTCGAACACGAGCCCGGGGTAATGCGCCAGCGTGTCCGTCAGCCCTTGCGCCTTGCCGACATCGAAATGAGTGACATCGGTGTGGTCGAACTCGACCCCGGGCTGAACCACAAGCGCGATGACTCGCGCAAACGCATCGTCAAGCCCGCGCGAACGGAATGCCGACTTGTGAACATCGTGTGTGCGTGCGACGGCGTCAGGTGCCGTCACGTCGAGGTCGTCGAGAACGTGCGTGGCGCCGCCAGGGACCGGAACCTCGGTTCCAATGACGTAGACCGGTGGTTGGGCACCCGTGTTCATTTCCGCGACTTCGGCCAGTCGTGACGCACGTTCTGCCGTTTCTGCGTCGGCAAGCGCGACGCGCTCGCCCATGCAGCCCATGGACGTGTCCAGGTGCAGCTTGGTAAAGCCTGCCTGCGCGTAAGCCGCGATCAACTCTTCGGCCTTGGCCATCGCCCTTTCGGCCGGAAGGTCTTTCCATGGGTTTGGCCCAAGGTGGTCACCGCCCAAAACGATCTTGCGATTGTCCAACCCGACCTTGTCGGCGATGCCTTCGACAAATTGCCGGAATGCAGCGGGCGTCATGCCGGTATAGCCGCCGTCCTGGTTGACCTGGTTGCAGGTCGCCTCGATCAGGACAGGATCGTCTTGCTCTTTGGCCAGCCGAAGCGCCGCTTCGATGACCACAGGGTGAGCGGAGCAGATCGACGTGATCCCAAGGTGTTCGCCCCGATGATAGGCCTCGGGGATGGCCAGAAGCGGGTGTTTCATAGGGAATTTCCCCCGATGCATCGGATGAAGTCTTCGATCTCGTTGGGCGTGGCAGTGCCTTCCATCGGTCCGCGCTTGGTCACGGCCAGCGCACCGCTCGCGGCCGCAAGTTGCAATGCCCTTCGCGCATCCGTGCCTCGCAGCCATAGCGCGGTAAAGGTGCCGCCAAAACAGTCGCCTGCGCCAGTCGGATCAATTTCCTTGACCGTGAAAGCGTCCATGACCAAGGTGCCGAGCTTGTCGTGAAAGCTGGCACCGTCTGCACCGCGCTTGTGGACAATGGCTTGCACGCCGCGTTCGAACAACTCCTGGATTGCGGCCTCAGGCGCTGTGGCCTTCGTCAGAAGGGTGAGCTCGCTGCCGCTTGGCAGAAACAGGTCCGTCATCGAGATCATCCGCGACATCGCGTCGGCCATGCCCTCGGCGGACAGGATTTCGCGTCTTAGATTGGGGTCGAAAGAGACCGTGCCGCCGTTGCCGCGAATGGTTTTTGCGGCACGGAGGTTCAGTGCGACAAATTCGGGGCTGGAAAGCGACGACCCCATGACATGCAGATGGTCAGCCGAATCAAGCAGGGCCTTGACCGTGTCGGTTACATTCAGGCGTCCCGCCGCACTGTGGAAAATGTTGAAGACAAAATCCCTTTCGCCATTCGCGCGATATCGCACGAACGCGCTGCCCGTCGGGCGCTCCTTGTCGATGAAGACGCCTGAGACGTCGACGCCGTCTTGGCGAAGCCGGTCGAGGTTCAGGTGCCCGAAGTCGTCGTCACCGACAGCCGACACGATCGCAACAGGCTGCCCCATCTTGGCAGCCTGATCGGCGAAAATCGCCGGCGCCCCGGATGGGAACGGCCCAGTCAACGACTGAATCTCCCTGAAGCCCTCGCCAATCTTGTCGGCCATGATTTCGACCAGAACTTCCCCAATGAGAACGATCTTCTTCATTGACTTTGCCGGCACACGAAACGGCGCCTCCAACCTTTCTGTGAAGTGGTCACAACCCGCTGCCCAGAGTTCGGCGGACGGTCCGTCTCGGATCGCCCAACAGTCTGATTGTGGCTTCAAACTGAACCGCAAGATAGAGTAACGAGATCTTTTCCATGTGTCAAAAATGAAATTGACGGGACTTCGTCGGCGGGTCTATCTTGGGGTTGAATTTGCATGGTGTACGGCGTACGGCGTTCCTGGCCCATGGCTAAGCCCAAAATTAAGACGATGAAAGAACTGTCGGAGACCATTGGGATCTCGCGACCGACGCTCTCGAGGTATTTTCGGGATCCGTCAGTTGTCCGACCATCGACGTCGAAGAAGATCCAGGAGCGGCTGTCAGAGGTCGACTATGTCTACAACTTTCTGACCACGCGGCAGAACAGGAAATCGACGGAACTGATCGGTGTGATCGTTCCAAGTTACAAAGACCTGTTCTTTGCAAGCCTGATCGAGAGCATTGAGCAGTCTGCCAAGGATCTGGGGTATACGATCATCACCCAAAGCTCCAACGGCGACTCCGGTGTCGAGGCCCATGCGGTGCGCAAGTTGCGATCGATGAGCGTCGACGGTGCAATCGTGGCCCCAATCGGTGTCGCTGCCGATCATGATGCCTTTGCCGCCGCGAGCGAGGATTTTCCGCTGGTGTTCGTTGATTCGAGACCTGCGAAGTCAATGCCCTTGGCGGACTTCGTTGGCACCGACAACATGCAGAGCATTGGTGCGATAGTGGAATACTTGTGCAGAATAGGCGATCCGCCCGTATTTCTTGGCATGCCGCATTTGAATGCCAATGCTGAGGAGCGAGAGCATGCCTATCGCGCGAAGATGCTGGAGCTGAATCACGAGGCCAAAGCGATCGAGTGCGCCGGTGCGGGCGGATCCTGGGAATTCGAGGCCGTCGGTTATGCGGTCATGGACGATTGCTTTGGCCGTGGAGAGTTCACGAATTCCACGATCCTTTGTGCCAATGACCGTGTGGCCATCGGTGCGATCCGCGCGGCCAACAAGCACGGCCTTTTTTCGCGCGGCGGCGGTCTGCGAATTGCGGGCCATGACGACCATCCGCTCAGCCAATACATGTTTCCGGCACTTACGACTGTGGCTCAGGATGTCGAGGGCATAGCAGACGCTGCAATCCAGTTAGTGGCACAACGTGCGCGCGGCGGGCGAAGCACGGAAACCGTTGAGGTCTTTCTCAACGCGGCAATGAAGCCGAGGGAATCCGCCTAGCCGACGAAACTCGGGCATTCTCCGGCGATAACGGGTTCGAGATTCCTCTTGACTCCGAGTCTTTCGCCGTCATATTTTTACACGCGTCAAAATTATGACTTTTACATGTGTAAAAAAGGAGGGCTAAATGCCTACGAAACACACACTGCTTAGCTCGGCAGTCGGCTTTGGGATTGCGGCGCTCGCATCCACGGCCGTGGCGGAAGAAATCACGATCGCGACGGTAAACAACGCTGACATGATCGTCATGCAAAAGCTCGCTCCGCAGTGGGAGGAGGCGACCGGCAACACGATCAACTGGGTTGTCCTGGAAGAAAACGTGCTTCGTCAGCGGACCACGCAAGATATCGCCACTGGAGGCGGTTCGTTCGACATCATGTTCATCGGTGCATACGAGACGCCGATCTGGGGCGCCAACGGCTGGCTGACGTCACTGAACGACTTCGGCGATGACGCCGACTATGATCTGGAAGACATCTTCCAACTGGTGCGGAACGGTCTGTCAGCCGACGGCAACCTCTACGCGGTGCCGCTCTATTCCGAGACCTCGTTCACCTTCTATCGCACGGACCTGTTCGAAAAGGCCGGCATTGAGCCGCCGACGGAGCAGATCACCTACACTGAATTTGCCGAGATGGCTGCCAAGCTCCATGATCCGGACAATGGCGTTTTCGGCACCTGTCAGCGTGGTAAGGCTGGTTGGGGCGAGAACATGGCGTTCGTCGGCACCATGGCCAATGCATTCGGCGCGCGCTGGTTCGACATGGACTGGAATCCTCAGCTTGACAGCCCCGAGTGGAACGCCGCGATCACCTATTATGTCGACCTGATGAACAATTCCGGACCTCCGGGTGCAACCGCAAACGGGCACAACGAAAACCGCGCCCTGTTCAAGGACGGCAAATGCGCAACCTGGGTCGACGCGACGTCTGCCGCCAACGACGTTCGCAATCCCGCGACGTCCAATGTCGCCGACGTCACGGACTTTTTCCAGGCACCCAAGCAGGAAACGGACAAGGGAACCGGCTGGTTCTGGTCTTGGGCCCTTGCCATCCCGGCAAGCTCTCAGAAAGCCGACATCGCCAAGGACTTCCTGAAGTGGGCGACCTCGAAGGAATACTTCCAGATGGTCGGCGACACCGAAGGCTGGGTGGCCGTGCCCAGTGGCACGCGTGCCTCCATTCACGAGGACCCGCGTCTCTTGGAAGCGGCGCCGTTCGCCGAAACCATCAAGAACGCGATCTTCTCGGTCGATCCGGCCGACCCGACGCGTGACCCGGTCCCGTACACCGGCGTTCAGTTTGTGGCGATCCCGGAGTTCCAGGGCATCGGAAACTACGTCGGGCAGCAGGTCGCAGCGGCTCTGGCCGGTCAAATGTCGGTTGAACAGGCTTTGGCCAACAGCCAGCAGTTCGCGGTCCGCGAAATGACCAAGGCAGGTTACATCAAGTAACGTCCTTCACGAGTGGGCCGGAGCTTCATGCTTCGGCCCATTTCGATTTGCGGCCCCTGAATGCTAGAGTTTTGGCACACGCCCAAAATGTGCTAGAATCCAAGCAGGGGCCTAGACAGGGCAGTTTTGTCAAGCGCTGATCCGCAACTCGTTTTGGGAGGGCGATGCGAATGGCCACGAAAGCGTCCCGATCCGCCGCGCGATTGATGATTTCTCCCGCCGTGCTGTTGCTTCTCGGTTGGATGCTCGTCCCGCTCTGTCTAACCATCTATTTTTCGTTCCTGAGATACAACCTGCTGCAAATCGGTGAGACGCCGTTTGCGGGCTGGGAAAACTATTACTGGTTCGTCACGGATCCCAGCTTCAATGCCGCGATCAAAAATACGCTGGTGCTGGTCGGAGGCGTGTTGGCAATCACGACGATCGGCGGGCTTTTCGCCGCGATCCTGTTGGACCGACCCATGTTCGGCACCGGAATCATTCGCATCATGGTCATCGCGCCATTCTTCGTGATGCCCACCGTGTCGGCGCTTGTTTGGAAGAACATGTTCATGAACCCGGTGAACGGCATCTTCGGGCGCATCGCCACGAGTCTGGGTTTTCAACCCATAGACTTCTTTGGCCAAATCCCGTTGGCCTCGATCATCATGATCGTGTCCTGGACATGGTTGCCGTTCGCGACATTGATCCTGCTCACGGCGCTGCAATCGCTGGACCAGGAGCAATTGGAAGCCGCCGAGATGGATGGCGCGGGCTGGTGGAGCAGGTTCTGGTTCATCATGCTGCCGCACCTGGCTCGCGCGATCACCGTCGTGATCCTGATCCAGACGATTTTTCTTCTGTCGATTTTCGCCGAAATCCTCGTGACCACAAACGGGGGTCCCGGCACGGCGACCACAAACCTGACGTACCTGATCTATGTCTCGTCACTTCTGCAGTTCGACGTTGGCATGGGCAGTGCAGGAGGTGTCATCGCCATCATCCTGGCCAACATCGTTGCGATCTTCCTGATGCGGATGATCGGCAAGAACCTCGACGCGTAAGGAGAAGGGGTCATGGCACGCGCGGTCTCGAACCGAACCAAAGTCGCCAACACGGCCATTGCCGGTGCGCTCGGGTTCCTGATGTTCTTTCCGATCCTCTGGATCCTTGTCCTCGCATTCAAGACGGAAGAGGACGCGATCCGGGCACCCTTGGAAGTGTTGTTCGGTTCCGGCTGGACGATGGAGAGTTTCGCGACCGTTCAGGCCCGGTCAGACTACTTCAAGCACTTTTCCAACTCCGTGATCATCTCGCTTGGATCCACATTCCTTGGTCTATTGGTTGCCATACCGGCGGCTTGGTCGATGGCGTTCGTTCCATCCAAGCATACCAGGAACGTGCTGATGTGGATGTTGTCGACGAAAATGCTGCCGCCTGTTGGCGTGCTTGTGCCCATCTACCTGATCTTCCGTGACCTCGAACTCCTCGATAGCCGCTTTGGACTGACCATCGTTCTGATGCTGATCAACCTGCCGATCATCATTTGGATGCTCTACACCTACTTCAAGGAAATTCCGGGGGAAATTCTGGAAGCGGCGAGAATGGACGGCGCGACCCTGCGTGCTGAAATCCTCTACGTGCTGACGCCGATGGCGATCCCTGGAATGGCCTCGACCGTTCTCTTGAACATCATCTTGGCTTGGAACGAGGCGTTCTGGACGATTAACCTGACAGCTTCAAATGCCGCGCCGCTGACGCAGTTCATCACCAGCTATTCCAGCCCAGAGGGATTGTTCTACGCAAAGCTCAGCGCGGCTTCAGTCATGGCAATTGCACCGATCCTGATCATGGGCTGGTTCAGCCAGAAACAGCTCGTCCGCGGCCTGACCTTCGGCGCGGTGAAGTGAGGAAAAGAAATGGGACAGATTCAGCTTAAGCAAATCAGCAAATCCTTCGGTGATGTAGAAGTGATTCCGCCGCTGGACCTGCATATCGAGGATGGAGAATTCGTCGTCTTCGTCGGTCCGTCGGGATGCGGAAAGTCCACGCTATTGCGGTTGATTGCCGGGTTGGAGGACGTCACTTCCGGCAGCATCAAGATCGACGGCAACGACGCGACCGCCACCCCACCGGCCAAACGCGGCCTGGCGATGGTGTTCCAGTCCTATGCGCTCTATCCGCACATGTCGGTCAGAAAGAACATCGCATTCCCGCTGAAGATGGCAAAGATGGACCAGGGCGAGATCGACAAGCGGGTGACCGATGCCGCCGGAGTGCTGAACTTGACAGACTATATCGACCGCCGGCCCAGTCAGCTCTCAGGCGGCCAGCGCCAGCGTGTCGCCATTGGCCGCGCGATCGTGCGCGAGCCTGCGGCATTCTTGTTCGACGAACCGCTTTCCAACCTCGACGCGGCCCTGCGCGTCGGCATGCGGCTGGAAATCAGCGAGCTGCATAAGCGCCTCGATACAACGATGATCTATGTCACGCATGATCAGGTCGAGGCGATGACAATGGCGGACAAGATTGTGGTACTGCAGTCTGGCGTGATCGAGCAGGTGGGCTCTCCGCTGGAACTCTATCAGGCACCGCGCAACAAGTTTGTGGCCGGATTCATCGGCTCACCCAAGATGAACTTCATCGAAGACGCCGAGGCGCAAAAGCACGGTGCCCACGCGATCGGCATCCGGCCCGAGCATATCGAGGTCGGCGACAGTGGACCGTGGAAAGGCGTGGTCGGCGTCGCAGAGCACCTCGGGTCGGACACCTTCTTCCACATTCACGACACCGGATTGGCAGATCCCTTGACTGTGCGCGCCTCAGGCGAAGTGGCGTTCAGTTACGGTGACACGATCCATCTGACGCCGCGCGAAGACCGAATTCACAGGTTTGACGAACGAGGCATGCGGATCGCGTGAAACGATTGGACGGAAAGGTAGCGCTCGTGACCGGCGGTGCGCGCGGGATCGGACGTGCGATCTGTGAGGCCTACGCGCGCGAGGGCGCCAAGGTTGCCGTCGCCGACCTGCTGGAGACTGACGCGCTGCAGACTGCAGAGGCCATTGGTGGCATGGCCGTTGTGATGAATGTCACTGACATTGCTTCAATCCAGGCCGGTGTCGCGGCGGTCGAAGAGGCCTGGGGCGGGATCGACATTCTTGTCAACAACGCAGGCATCTTCGACATGGCGTCGATCGACAAGATCACGCCCGAGGATTATCGCCGCCAGTACGACGTCAACGTCGGAGGCACGATTTTTGCGTGCCAGGCGGTCATTCCGTCGATGAAGAGGCGGGGCGGAGGCGCAATCATCAACCTTGCCAGCCAGGCAGGGCGCCGCGGCGAGCCGAACGTCACCATCTACTGCTCGACCAAGGCGGCGGTTATCTCGATCACGCAATCGCTCGCCTTGGAACTGGCGGGCGACAACATACGTGTCAACAGCATCGCACCAGGCGTCATAGACACGCCGATGTGGGATGTCGTGGACGCAAAATTTGCCGAATACGAGGACAAGCCCAAGGGCCAGAAGAAACGCGAGGTCGGCGAGGCCGTTCCATTGGGTCGCATGGGTGACCCGGCTGATGTTGCCGATCCGTGCGTATTCCTGGCTTCGGCGGATTCGCGTTACATCACCGCCCAGACGCTGAACGTGGACGGCGGAAACTGGATGAGCTGATGGCTGATCCGGTGAAACTGTCCAGCGACAATCTGGG
Source organism: Silicimonas sp. (assembly GCA_022824315.1). Taxonomy (GTDB): domain Bacteria; phylum Pseudomonadota; class Alphaproteobacteria; order Rhodobacterales; family Rhodobacteraceae; genus JAJEFO01. The sequence continues at coordinate 124,049 of JAJEAC010000093.1, read as the reverse complement.
CAAGCTGCCAGAAGGCGTGCTGGTCCCAACCTATGATCGGTCGCAGCTGGCTCCAGGCATCGTGCATATCGGGCTGGGCAATTTCCATCGCGGGCATCAGGCCTGGTACCTGCACCGGCTGATGCAGCAGGGTCTGGCGCATGATTGGGCCATCGTCGGCGCCGGCGTGCGTCCCTTCGACGAGGCGCAGCGAAGGAAGATGGCGGCGCAGGACTATTTGACAACGCTGGTCGAACTGGACCCGGCGGGCAGTTCTGTCGAGGTCGTGGGTTCCATGATCGACTATGTGCCCGTCGCTCCTGGCAACGGTCCGCTGATCGAACGCATGGCCGATCCTTCGATCCGCATCGTTGCGATGACCGTCACCGAGGGCGGCTATTTCATCGACCCTGCGTCCATGGGTTTCGATGCCGGGGACGCGGACATCCAGCACGACGCCGCCAATCCTGGTACACCGCGCACCGCATTCGGTGCCATCGTTGCCGCCCTGGCGCAGCGGCGCGCAGCGGGTTCCGGGCCGTTCACGCTACAAAGCTGCGACAATCTGCAGGGCAACGGAGCGATCATGCGCCAAACCGTGCTGTCGCTTGCGAGTCTCTCGGATGCCGACCTGGCCGATTGGATCGATGCCAACTGCAGCTTTCCCGACTCGATGGTGGACTGCATCGTTCCCGCAACCGGTCCCAACGAACTTGCCATGGTGCGTGAGCACGGCATCGACGACGCAGTACCGGTCACGCATGAGAATTTCCGTCAATGGGTGATCGAAGACGATTTTTGCGCCGCCCGCCCGCCCTGGGAAAAGGTCGGCGCGACGATCACAGACCAGGTGCACGAATACGAGGCGATGAAGATCAGCATCCTGAATGGCGGGCACCAGGTGATTTCCAACGCCGGCGAAATCCTGTCGGTCGCGACAATTTCTGGCTGCATGGAGCATCCGCTGATCGGACCGCTGTTCCGCAAAGTGGCGATTGAAGAGATAGTGCCGCATGTCCACGCGGTGCCCGGCATGACGCCGGAATCCTATGTCGACCTGATCGACCTGCGGTTCTCCAACCCGAGGATCGTCGATACGACGCGTCGCGTGGCCTTTGACGGTTCTTCCCGGCACACCGGATTCATCCTGCCGATGGTGCGTGATGCCTTGGCGGCAAAGGCGCCGATCGCCGGCCTCGCCCTGACAGAGGCGCTCTGGGCGCGCATGTGCGAGGGCACCAGGGAGAACGGTAGCTTGATCGAGCCCAACGATCCGATGTGGGACAAACTGACAGCTGCGGCGAAAGCCGCACGAGAGAATCCGCAGGCCTGGCTCGAACAGCGCGCCCTCTACGGAGACCTGGCGGACAATTCCCGCTTCGCGGAAGCATTTGCCCGCTGGCTAACCCTGATTTGGTCCGAAGGTCTCGAAACCGCGCTAAGCCGGTATATTGGCAGTTGGGCCCCCGGAACGTCGGACCTGGAGTGTTGAATGAAGGCAGTATGGTTCCCGTCTCCAAATGACGTAAAGGTCGGCACTTTGCCCGTGCCCGACCTGGGTCAAGGGCAGGTCCTGGTCCGCGTCAAAGCAAGTGGAATTTGTCACACCGACATCGAAGTGATGCGCGGCAACTACGGAACATCAACGTATCCGATTGTGCCTGGCCATGAATTCGCGGGTGAGATTGCAGAGATCGGTGCGGATGTTTCGGGCGTCTCCATTGGTGATCGCGTTGTCGTCGATCCCAACCTCCAATGTGGCACTTGCCGAGCGTGCCTGCGAGGCTGGGCGCACCTCTGTGAAGACCTCGGAGCTTACGGCGTCACTGTCAATGGCGGTTTCGCGGAATGTTGCGCCGTGCGCGCTGACGCCGTTCATGCGATTGGCGACATGACCTTCGCAGAGGCCGCGCTGGCAGAGCCCATGGGATGTGTTCTCAACGGCCTCTCTCCGTTACAGGACCGAATTGTCGAGCGCGCCATCATTTTCGGCACCGGGCCGATGGGGCTCTTGATGGGGCTCGCGCTCAAGTCACGCGGAACGGCTGAAGTGCTGATGGTTGACCGGGTTGAAGATCGGCTGGGCAGGGCCGAGAGCGTCGGCTTGCGTGCGATCAATGCCGGCACCGACGAGATGGACCGGTTGACCAGGTCCTGCGACCTGGCCGTCGACGCCACCGGCGTTCCTGCTGTCGTCGAGAAACTTCCGGAATATGTCGGAAATGGCGGTGCGGTGTTGATTTTCGGCGTGTGCCCGTCAGACGCAAGGATCGCCATATCTCCGTTTGAGATCTTCCGCCGCCAGTTGTCGCTATTTGGAACGCATTCGCTGAACCACAATATTCCCGACGCGCTGGAATTGCTCAAAGCAATTGGGGGAGGCGTGCAAGAGGTCGTCAGCCATCAGTTGCCAATCGAAGAAGTCGCTACGGTCATGGCAGGCCGACACCTGCCTGGAAGCATGAAAATTCAGATGGCAGCGTAAGAGTTGGAGTCATAACGAGTTGATTTAATTATGTTAATAGATTTGATTGTGTTATTTTCCGCGTCGCCCGCCTCATCAGGAACCGGCAGGCGGCAAGCTGCGCCGAGGCCACGGAACTCTACAGGCTTCACTCGTGGTCCTTCGCCAGACGGCGGCAGCGGGACATTCAGGGAAGGCACCCGCAACTGCCTGTCGCCCGAGATCGAGAGGCCCCGCTACAGGCGTGACGCGCTGACACCAGGAATTGTCCACATTGGCGTCGGCAACGTCCACGGGGCAGTTCTGGCATGGTATCTTCACCGGCTGTTGCAGCACGGGCAGGCGCAGGATTGGACGATTGTCGGAGCAGGCGTGCGTACGGGTGATGCCGCAATTTGCAAATGGCTCCTTGCGCAAGATTGCCTGACAACGCTTGTCGAGCTGTGCCCGGATGGATCCTCGGCCGGAATCTGCGGGTCGATGATCGGCTTTCTGCCGGTCGAAGTGCAAATTGGCTCCCTGATCGCGCAGATGACTGACCCAGGCACGCGGGTCGCGTTTCTGGCCGTGACCGAGAGCGGATACGTCGTGCATCCGGCCACCGGATCCTTCGCCCCGGATCATCCGGGCATTGTGTTTGATATTGCCCATTCCGAAACACCCCGCACGGCATTTGGAGCGGTCGTGGCGGCCTTGGCGAAGCGCCGCGCGGCGGGTGCGAGGCCGTTCACGATTCAAAGCTGCGACAACCTGCGCGGCTATGGGGACATAACCCGGTCGACCGTCGTGTCGCTGGCACGACTCCCGGATCCCGATCTTGCCGGCTGGATCGATGCCGGCTGCAGCTTCCCCAATCCCAAGGCGGAATGCGCAGTCTCCGCAACGGGACTTGCGGAGACTGCGTTGGCGCGTGCGCTCGGTGTCGATGACGCCCCCCAGGTGACCGATGAAGATGACGGCAGTGGGTCATTGAGGATGATCCCTGTGCCGGTCAACCGATCTGGGACGAGGTCGGCGCGATGTTTGCAGACAGCGTCCACGACCACGAATCCATGAAGATCCGGATTTGCAGCGCGGGCCATCGGGTGCTGGCAGATGCGGGTGAGCTCTTGTCGGTTGGCACGATTGCCGAGTGCACGGCGCATCCTCAAGTCTCGGCGTTGTTTCGCAAGGTACAGCACGTAGGAATTGCTCCCTACGTGGCACCCGTGCCCGGCAGGATGCCGGGTGCATGCATTGGGGGGTCAATTCCGAGGTCGCAATGCGGCTCCCGGACTGAATTCACGGATCAGCAGAGGTTGCCAATGCAAACGCCCCGCCGTGCAGATACGTCAATCCTGGGCGTCTCGTCATGTTCCCGCATTGCGGGCCGTCAACTGCGCTGCATTGCCGCGCGAAGTCGTGTCGAAGATCGGCGGGAGACCCGCCTTTCTGGCTGGCGCTGAAAGTGCATGTTCCACCGCTTCAGCCAACCACGTATTCAACGGGAGACACGATGTGACTTTTCGATATAAGTTCCGATACTTGCGCGACGGGTGACGGGGCACGGTTTGGGAGATTCCATCATGATTTTGTGCTGTGGCGAATCGCTCATGGACATGATTCCGTCGGAAACGGCTGACGGACAGGCCTGCTTTGTGCCCCACCCGGGCGGCGCCGTCTTCAACACGGCGATCGCCTTGGGCCGTTTGGGCGTTGATGCGGGCTTGCTGACAGGGCTGTCGTCAGATCTCTTTGGCGCGCAGCTCCGCCAAGCCCTGGAAGACAGCCATGTCGACACAAGGTTCGCGGTCTCGACGGACCGTCCGACGACGCTGGCATTCGTGGCGCTGAGGGACGGCCAGGCGTCCTACAGCTTCTTTGACGAGAATTCGGCGTTGCGCATGTTGAGCGCCGAAGAGATTCCGCCGCTTGATCCCGAAATCGACTGCCTGTTCTTCGGTGGGATCAGCCTTGCCAGCGAACCCTGTGCCGACACGTTCGCCAGTCTTCTGGCGCGCGAAGCCGAGACCCGGCTGGCAATGCTCGATCCGAACATTCGGCCATCATTCATCGCCGATGAAGGTCGGTTTCGTAGTCGCCTCAAGCGCATGATGGAGAGATGCGACATCGTGAAAGTTTCTGACGAAGACCTGGATTGGCTCGTGCCTCGACCTCTAACGATCCGGGAAAAGCTTCAATCGATTCTTGAACTTGGTCCGTCACTCGTCCTCGCCACTCAAGGACGGGAAGGCGCGATTGGGATGTCGGCTGCCGGCAGCGATGTCGAATCGTCGGCAGTAATGGTTGACGTCGTGGACACCGTTGGCGCGGGAGATACGTTCAACGCCGGGTTCCTTGCGGGGCTTTCCCGCCAAAACAAGCTGTCGCGGGCCGGCATCGGAGAACTGACCGACGCTGAATTGGAGTCCGCACTTGGACTGGGAAGTGCCGCCGCAGCGGTGACTGTGTCCAGGGCGGGGGCCAACCCGCCTTGGGAAAGGGAGATGGTGTAGCCGAGCGGGGGTCGCACATGCGGGCGTGCCATTGGCGGCAGAACGAATGGCCGCCGGTACACTTACGCTTCGGACTCGGCCACCGAATTGAACCGCCATTGAAGAAAGAGACGAGTGCCATGCCGAAAGACAGCTTCAACCTTGCGGACACGGAGTCCTTCCGCACGGGGATAGCCCGACACCTCAGGACATCCCTGGGAAAGGACCCCGAACACGCCACGCTTTATGATTGGCGAATGGCGCTTTCGCTGACGTTGCGCGACCTCGTCGTGGATCCTTGGTTTGCCTCGACCCGGGAAACCTACAGGGCTAGGGCAAAACGCGTCTACTATCTGTCTATGGAGTTTCTGGTCGGTCGGTTGATCGAGGACGTGACCATGAACCTTGGCGTCGAACCGGTGGCGCGCGAGGCGATGGAGGCGCTGGGCCAGGACTATTCCACCGTGGTTGCCGACGAGCCGGACGCCGCGCTTGGAAACGGCGGGCTGGGACGGCTGGCGGCGTGTTTCATGGACAGCCTCGCGTCGTTGGCGATCCCTGCCTACGGGTATGGCATCCGCTACGAACAGGGCCTGTTTGAACAGCACTTCGACAATGGAGCACAGGTCGAAACCGCCGAGACCTGGCTGGCTCAACGCCATGCCTGGGAATTTGAACGCCCTGAAGTGTCTTATCCGATCCATTTCGGCGGCAGCGTTTCTGAGAGTGGCGGCAAGGCGATCTGGCGGCCGGCGGACACCATCACGGCCGTGGCTCATGACACGCCAGTGGTCGGCTGGAAGGGCAAATGGGCCAACACCTTGCGGCTTTGGGCGGCCAGGCCCACGAAGCTCTTTGATCTCGAAAGCTTCAATCGCGGCGACTATTTGGCTGCCAATGCACCGGAAAGTCTTGCGCGGACGATTTCGCGGGTCCTCTATCCGGATGACACGACGGACCTGGGCAAGGAACTGCGACTCAAGCAGGAGTATTTCTTCACGTCGGCGTCGATCCAGGACGTTCTTCGTCGATTGCTTTCGGAACGCCATTCTCTCGCCGATCTTGCCGACCACGTGGCGATCCAGCTCAACGACACGCACCCCGCGATTGCGGGTCCGGAGTTCATTCGTCTGCTCGTCGATGAACATGGCATGGAGATGCGCCTGGCGATCGAGACGGTGCGCGCGTGCCTGGCCTTCACCAATCACACGCTTCTGCCTGAGGCGCTGGAACGTTGGTCAGAAGGTCTGTTCGCGCGGATTCTGCCACGCCACCACGAGTTGATTCGGTTCATTCAGGAAGATCACCTGGGTCGGAGTGGCAGCGATGTCCGCATCATCGAGAATGGCGAAGTGAAAATGGGTGAACTTGCCTTCGTGATGGCGCATCGGGTGAACGGCGTGTCTGCCCTCCACACGGCTCTGGCAAGACAGACGGTCTTCGCGGGGCTGCACGCCGCCTATCCCGATCGCATCATCAACCAGACCAACGGTATCACGCCCCGACGCTGGCTCCATTCCTGCAATGCGCCGTTGCGCGACCTGATCGACGAGACCATCGGGACCGGCTGGGCGGATGATCTCCAGCGACTGTCCGAACTGCGCGCACATGCGGAGGACGCCGGCTTCCGGGGCAGGTTCCGCGCCGCCAAGAAGCAAAACAAGATGCGCCTTGCAGGGTGGTTGAAGGATCGGGACGGCCAGTCGATCGATCCTGACGCCTTGTTCGACGTTCAGATCAAGCGAATCCACGAATACAAGCGCCAGCTCATGAACATACTGGAGACCATTGCGCTCTGGAACGAGATCAAGGACGCGCCCAACGGCGATTGGACGCCGCGCGTCAAGTTTTTCGGGGGAAAGGCGGCTCCTGGCTACGTCATGGCCAAGTCGATCATCCATCTCATCAATGACGTGGCGGCCGCGATCAACAGCGACAAGGCGACCAGCGGTCTGCTGCAAGTCGCCTATCCGGCGAACTACAATGTCTCGATGGCGGAGCTCCTGATCCCTGCCTCCGATCTGTCCGAGCAAATTTCCACGGCGGGGATGGAGGCATCGGGCACGGGCAACATGAAGCTGTCGCTGAATGGCAGCCCGACGATAGGCACGCTGGACGGAGCAAATGTCGAAATTCGCGAGCATGTCGGCTCCGAGAACTTCTTTCTGTTCGGACTTGCTGCAGAGGAGGTCATGGAGCGCCGGACGGTGGCGGGGTTTGCGCGCGAGGCAATCAGTGCCAGCCCGCGCCTGAAACGGGTGCTTGATCAGGTGGCCTCAGGCATCTTCTCCGGGGGCGACACGGAGCGTTACCGGGGCCTGCTGCAGAATCTCTTCGACCATGACTACTTTCTGGTAACCTGCGACTTCGACAGCTATTTCGAAACGCAGCGCAAGGTCGATGTCGCATACAAGGACACGGACGACTGGGCCAGAATCGCCGCGCTGAACACCGCAGGCATGGGCTGGTTCTCGTCTGATCGGACCGTACGGGGATACGCTGGGGATATCTGGGGCGCGTCTTCATTGTTGCGGAATGCTGCCAGATGATGTCTCCGAACGGGCTTGAACGCTTGATGCCGCCTGATGACGCCCGGAAAATCGCGGCGGGCACGCATGCGGACCCGTTTTCGGTGTTGGGTCTGCACGCCGTTGATGGCAGGCAGACGATCCGGGTCTTCATGCCCGGCGCAACCGGGATCGAGGTGCTCGACGCAAGCACGAGGCGCCGGGTCGCGGTCCTCAGGCCGGTGCCCGGCGCGCCGGATGTCTTCGCCGGCCGGGCCGCTCGACGCAAGGAGCCGTTCGCCTATCTCCTGCGCATCACCAAGGGCGGGGATCAGTGGGTCGCCGAGGATCCGTACAGATTTGGGCCGGTTCTTGGCGAACTGGACGAGCACCTGATCGGCGAGGGCGCACATCTGAACCTCTGGAACGCGCTCGGCGCTCATGTCATGAAGCACGAGGGGGCGGACGGGACGCATTTCGCGGTCTGGGCACCAAGTGCCAGTCGCGCGTCGGTCGTGGGAGATTTCAACGGTTGGGACGGCCGGCGTCATGCCATGCGCCGACGGGGTCGGACCGGCGTCTGGGAAATTTTCCTGCCCGGTATCGGGGAGGGCGAGGCTTACAGGTACGAATTGCTTGGGCCGGATGGTCAACTCTTGCCGCAAAAGGCCGATCCATTCGGATTCGGTGCCGAACACCCGCCCGGGACCGCGTCCGTGGTGCGGCGCCTGGACCGTCGCGCCTGGACCGACGAGGCGTGGATGTCGACGCGCGAGGCTCGGCAGCGCGTCGACCGGCCGATTTCGATCTACGAAGTCCACCTGGGGTCGTGGAGACGCGCCCAGGAGGACGGCAACAGGCCCCTGTCCTATGCGGAACACGCGACACAACTCGTGGGCTACGCCAAGGACATGGGCTTCACGCATGTTGAGCTGCTGCCGGTCTCGGAGTTTCCGTTTGGCGGATCCTGGGGCTATCAGCCGATCGGCCTTTTTTCGCCCACGATACGCTACGGAACGCCGAACGATTTCCGCCACTTGGTCGAATCGTGCCACGCGGCGGAGCTTGGTCTCATTCTGGACTGGGTTCCGGGCCATTTCCCCGAGGACCGGCACGGCCTGGGTCGGTTTGACGGGACGTCGCTTTACGAGCACGAGGATCGCCGCGAGGGATTTCACCCGGACTGGAACACGCTTGTCTACAACTATGGTCGGCGCGAAGTGTCGAACTACCTCGTCGCCAACGCGCTCTACTGGCTGAAAGAGCATCACGTGGATGGCCTGCGTGTCGATGCAGTGGCGTCTATGCTCTATCGCGACTACTCGCGGAAAGAGGGTGAGTGGATTCCGAACAAGGATGGCGGCCGCGAAAACCTGGAAGCCATCTCCTTTTTGCAACGGACCAATGCCGTTGCCTATGGCGACGTGCCCGGAATCATGATGGTCGCCGAGGAAAGCACGGCCTTCCCGGGCGTCTGCGGCCCGGTGGACCAGGGCGGGCTCGGCTTCGGGTTCAAGTGGAACATGGGCTGGATGAATGACACGCTGGCTTACATGAGCGAGGATCCGGTTCACCGAAAACACCACCATCACAAGATGGCATTCGGGATTGACTATGCCTTCTCGGAGAACTTCATCCTGCCGATCAGCCATGACGAGGTGGTTCACGGCAAGGGTTCGATGCTCGACAAGATGTCCGGCGACGGTCTCGACAAGTTTGCCAACCTGCGCGCCTATTACGGTTTCATGTGGGGTCACCCGGGGAAGAAACTGCTCTTCATGGGCTGCGAGTTCGCGCAGGGGCGGGAGTGGAACCACGACGCCGCGCTCGACTGGCATCTGATCGACAACAACCTGCATGGCGGTGTGCAGAACCTGGTCCGGGACCTGAACGCGCTCTACCGGCACACGCCGAGCCTTCATCAGCTCGACTGCAAGCCAGGCGGGTTTCAGTGGGTTGAGGACAGTGCGGCCGATGAATCGGTCTTCGCCTGGATCCGGCGCGGTGAAGATGGAAGTGCTCCCGTGCTGGTCGTCTGCAATTTCACTCCGGTGGAACGGCGGGATCGGCGCATCGGTGTTCCTGAGCCGGGCCGCTGGGTCGAGCGCTTGAATACCGATGCAGAAGTCTACGGGGGTGGAGGACGCGGCAACCTGGGTGGCGTCGACAGTGACGTGATTGCGGCATCGGGATGCGAGCACTCCCTGTGCCTGACCTTGCCGCCGCTTTCCACGCTGATTTTCGAACTGGACGGCGGTTTCTGAGAAGCCGTGTCCAATTCAGAGGGAGGAACAGGGATGGATCGAGAGGCGCACAAACTGGCTCAGCAATCGATGGCCTTCGTGCTCGCGGGCGGGCGTGGCAGCAGATTGTTTGAATTGACAGACCGTCGGGCAAAGCCGGCCATGTTTTTCGCCGGCAAAAGCCGCATCATCGACTTCCCGCTTTCGAATGCCGTGAATTCCGGCATTCGGCGCATCGGTGTTGCCACCCAGTACAAGGCGCACTCGCTGATCAGGCACCTGCAGCGCGGCTGGAGCTTCTTTCGCGCCGAGCGGAACGAGTCGCTGGACATTCTCCCCGCCTCCCAACAACTCAACAACGAAAACTGGTACAAGGGAACGGCGGATGCGGTGTCGCAGAACGCCGAGATCGTCCGCAGCTACGGGCCGAAATACATCGTGATCCTCGCAGGCGACCACATCTACAAGCAGGACTACGCGGTCATGATCGCGCATCACGTCGACAGCGGCGCGGATGTCACCGTCGGCTGCATCGAAGTGCCGCGCATGGAGGCGACGGGCTTCGGTGTCATGAAAGTCGATACGGAAGACCGCATTCTTGAATTCGTTGAGAAGCCGAAGGATCCACCCGCCATGCCGGGGCACCCGGACATGGCTCTGGCCAGCATGGGCATCTACGTGTTCGAGACCGAGTATCTTCTGAAGCTCTTTGACGAGGTGAGGGACGACCCGGATTACGGCCACGATTTCGGCGGTGACCTGATCCCGATGATCGTCAGGGACGGCAAGGCGATTGCGCACCCCTTCAGCCGGTCCTGCATCCGGTCATCCATGGAGGAGAAGGCCTATTGGCGCGACGTGGGAACCGTTGACGCCTTTTGGCAGGCCAATATCGACCTGACCGATTTCCGACCGGAACTCGATCTATACGACCAGTCCTGGCCGATCTGGACGTATTCCGAACTGACGCCCCCCGCGAAGTTCATCCACAACGAGGACGGTCGGCGCGGCCACGCGATTTCCTCGATCGTGTCGGGCGGGTGCATCATTTCGGGCTCCAGCCTTGAACGCTGCCTGATGTTCACCGGGGTCAGGACCCATTCCTACTCGCAACTCGAAGGCGTGGTCGCACTGCCCTACGTCGTGATCAACCGCAATGCGCGGCTGAAGAACACGGTGATCGATCGCGGCGTTGCCATTCCGAAAGGACTTGTCGTCGGCGAGGATGCCGAGCTGGATGCCAAGCGGTTCCGGCGTACCGAAGACGGGATCTGCCTGATCACGCAGCCAATGATCAACCGACTGGAGCGCTGACGTGAAGGTCCTGTTTGTCGCCTCTGAATGCGCGCCGTTCATAAAGACCGGCGGCTTGGCCGACGTGATCGGCGCGTTGCCCAAGGCGCTCGCCGCGGCAGGGACGGACGTCAAGGTACTCATCCCGGCCTACCCGGCACTGCAGGGCCTCGCCGGCGGTGGTCCGACGGTCAAGGTCCTTGACGACCTGTTTGGCGGCAAGGCCGAGGTCAGGGCCGTCCATGCTGAGGGGCTGGACGTTCTGTTGCTCGTGGCGCCGCATCTCTATGACCGGAATGGCAACATCTATCTGGGTCCGGACGGACAGGACTGGCCCGACAATCACCTGCGGTTCGCCGCACTTTGCTACGCTGGCGCGGAGTTGGCATTCGACGGCGCCGATGGATGGATGCCCGACGTCGTGAACGTGCATGATTGGCAAGCCGGCTTGTTGCCCGCGTATCTTTCGCAATCCGGCCGAACCTCGCCACCCGTGGTCATGACCATCCACAACATTGCATTCCAAGGACTGTTCGACGCGTCTGAACTGGCGAACTTGAGGCTGAAAGCCGAGATGTTCGCAGCGGACGCGGTCGAATACTATGGCAAGATCAGTTTCCTCAAGGCAGGTCTGGCGCTGTCTGACAGGATCGCCGCGGTAAGCCCGAGCTATGCCTGCGAACTTCTCACGCCGGGATTCGGAATGGGTCTCGAGGGCCTTCTTCGAGAGCGCCGAAGCGATCTGATCGGGATCCTGAACGGTATCGATATCGCGACATGGGACCCGGAATCCGATCCTCATCTCGTTGAGAACTACTCCGCGCGATCACTCAGGCGCAAAAGGGCAAACAAGCGCGAAGTCGAGGCGCGGTTCGGGTTGCAGCGGCGTGACGGGCCTCTCTTTTGCGTCGTCAGCCGACTGACATCGCAAAAGGGCCTCGACATGCTGCTGGACTGCTTGCCGGGTCTGGTGGCCGAGGGCGCAAGCCTTGCCGTGCTTGGATCGGGTGACGGCGCGCTGGAGCGGCAATTCGCAGAGGCATCGAGCCGACACCCCGGGCAGGTCGGCGTGACCCTCGGGTATGACGAGCCCCTGTCGCACCTCCTGCAAGGGGGAAGCGATGCCATTCTCATCCCCTCCCGATTCGAGCCTTGCGGCCTGACCCAGCTCTACGGGTTGCGCTACGGCACCTTGCCCGTTGTCGCGAGGACGGGCGGCCTGGCTGACACGATCATAGACGCGAACGAGGCGGCGCTCGCCGCGGCGTGCGCGACCGGGTTTCAGTTCGCCCCGATCAACGCCACGATGCTTGAACAGGCAATCGCGCGGGCGTGTGCGATCTACCGGCGACCGAGGTCCTGGTCCGCCATGGTGCGCCGGGCCATGCGTCAACCGGTCGGGTGGGACGCCTCGGCCGCGGCGTACGACGCGATGTACCGCAGCCTGATTGCGGACTGAGCCGAAGGGTTCCTCCAAGATGACGTCGTTCCCCGTTTCCGCTGGACACCACCAACGCCTGGGCGCGAACCATGACGGCGGCGGCGTGAACTTCGCCGTCTTTTCCGAACATGCCACGAAGATCGAGCTTTGCCTCTTTTCGCCTGACGGGGCAAAGGAAACGTCCCGCCTCGCGCTGCCGGAACGTACAGGGTCGATATGGCACGGTTATGTTGAGGGTCTGCCGGTCGGGTGCCTCTACGGCTATCGCGCCCATGGCAGCTACACGCCGGAATCGGGGCACCGTTTCAACCCGAACAAGCTGCTCGCCGATCCGTACGCGCGCGAGTATTTCGGGCAGTGGACAAACCATCCTGGCACCTATGGCTATGACATGGCGTCCTCAGGCGGAGACCTGTCGTTCGACCGTTCCGACAGCGCACCCTTTGTGCCAAGGTCGGTTGTCCCGGATCCCGGACTGTTCGAGGGCTTGACGCAGGGCAGGCATCGGCAGAGCCGCAACGACTTGATCTATGAGGCTCATGTCAGGGGCCTGACCCAGCAGCATCCGCTGGTGCCGGAAGACCTGCGCGGCACCTACGAGGGTCTGGCCACCGATCCGATCCTTGAGCATTTGCAAAAGCTGGGCGCAAAGGCGATCGAGTTGATGCCTGTACATGCGTTCGTAGACGATTCATTCCTTCTCGAGCGCGGCCTGAAGAATTACTGGGGCTACAACTCCATCGGGTTCTTCGTGGCTGAACCACGGTATTTCGGCCCCAACGGCCTCATGGGCTTTCGGCACATGGTGGACCGGTTCCACGAAGCCGGAATCGAGGTCATTCTGGACGTTGTCTACAACCACACGGCGGAGGGCGACCACCGAGGACCGACGCTGTCGTTTCGCGGGCTCGACAATGCCTCCTACTACAAGCTGCTTTCCGGGCAGCCGCGCTACTATGTCAATGATACCGGCTGCGGCAACACGTTGAACGTCTCGCATCCATTCGTGCTGCGCATGGTGCTCGACAGCCTGCGGTTCTGGGTCGAGTGCATGGGCGTGGACGGGTTCCGATTTGACCTCGCCACGACCCTGGGGCGCGAAGATCACGGGTTCGATTCGTGGGGCGGATTCTTCGACGCGTTGCGCCAGGACCCCGTCCTGTCGCAGGTGCGCATGATTGCCGAACCTTGGGACGTGGGACCCGGCGGCTACCAGCTGGGCGGATTCCCGGCCGAATTCTCGGAATGGAATGACAGTTATCGTGACACGGTTCGGCGCTACTGGCGTGGCGATGATCACAGCGCCCAGGAACTCGGCAGCAGGCTGCTGGGATCGGCCGACAAGTTTGGCCAGCCAGGACGGAGCAGCAGGTCTTCGATCAATTTCGTTGCCGCGCATGACGGTTTCACGCTGGCTGACACCACGCGGTACGCCGACAAGCACAACGCGGCGAATTGCGCCAACAACCAGGACGGCCATCATGCCAATTTCAGCGACAATTTCGGCGTCGAGGGCGAATCCGACGATCCCGACATTCAAGCACGGCGCCACCGGCGCATCCGCAACATGCTTGCAACACTGTTCTTGTCGCAGGGAACGCCGATGCTTCTGGCCGGCGACGAATTCGGAAATTCGCAGAACGGAAACAACAACGCCTATTGCCAGGACAACGAGATCGGCTGGGTGAACTGGAAATCGGCCGATGCCGACCTCCTGGAGTTTGTCGAGGCGCTCTCGGCTTTCCGGCGTGCGCATCCATCACTGTGCCAAACGCGATTCCTGCATGGGGCCTTGCGCGCCAGCGACGGTCTGCCGGACGTGGAATGGACCGACTTCACGGGTGGCCCGCTTCACTGGCGGGATCCCGGCCTGTCGAATTTCTGCCTGACCATCAGGTGTTCGGCCGAGGCCGCACCGGCCGCCCTCGACAACGACGCCGTGGTCGTCGCGTTCAATCGGTCCGGAAAGGCGACGGAACTGACATTGCCGACCGCGAGCCCCGGATGGCACTGGGTGCGTGACATCGACACCAGCCTGGTCGCGCAGGACGCCAATGGCAGGGTCGAAGCCGCAGCCGCGCCGATCGCCGCACATTCCGTCGCGGCCTTTGCGTGCAAGCCGGATGGAGTCGAGGCATGAATGACGATGCCACGCTTGGCCAGCTTGCAAGGGCGCATGGCGTCCTTTCGAGCTACCGCGACATGGAAGGACAGGAGCGGATCGCGTCTGCGGACACTTTGCGGGCATTGCTGGCGGCAAACTCGGTTGCAGCAGATAGCGCCAAGCGCATTCGCGAAAGTCTCGCGGCGATCCGGGCGGAACGCAAGTCGCGGCGATTTCCCGTGGAAATGATCATCGAGAGCCGCAAGGAGGCGACGCTGAGCCTTGACTCGTTCGACCGCTGGCAGCTTCGGCGCGACGAAACGGAGGACGTTCTCGCAAGCGGTCGTGCGGGGGATGCGATTGCACTGCCAGCGCTTGCCTCGGACGTTTATGTTCTTGAGGTCCGCCATGCCGCCTCGCGGGAGACGATACGAGTCGTTGCGGCGCCGACCCGCGCCCCTTCGGTTCCGGATCGAGCGCAATTGCCTCGAATTTGGGGCGTGACCCTTGCGCTTTACGGGCTGCAGTCGTCGCGGAACGCCGGCTTGGGCGACTATGCCGACTTGGCCGACGTGGCACGCATTGCCGGAGAGATCGGCGCAGACTTCGCGGGAACCAATCCGCTGCACGCATTGGGACATTCAAGCGAGGCGTTCAGCCCCTATTCGCCGTCGCACCGCGGGTTCCTGAACACGGGCCACATCGCTCTGGACGCGATCCCCGGGCTCGAAAACGCACCTGTTGTGCCTCGCATCCTGTCTGCGGAAGAAGCGGAGATGGCGAAGGTGCGGTCGGCGCAGCATGTCGACTATGATCGACAGCGAACGATCCATCAGCGCTTGCTTGCGACGCTGTACGACGCATTTCAAGCCGGTGCCGCCGAATGGGCGCATGACGCCTTGTCCTCGTTCGCCAAGGAGCGTGGACGTGACTTGGCACGATTTGCCCGGTTTGAAGCGCTGGCAGGTCGGCACGGGTCGGACTGGCGAGAATGGCCACGCTTGACGGGGGCAACACCCGACGATGGCACGGACTATCACGTTTGGCTTCAATGGGTCGCTGACTGGCAGTTGGCAAGGGCGCAACGCGTTGCGCGTGAAAGTGGAATGGCGCTGGGGCTGTGTCTCGACCAGGCCGTGGGCGCGCGCCGGGATGGCGCGGAAAGCTGGTGTGAACGGGACGTCATCGCACAGGGCGTCTCAATTGGCGCGCCGCCGGATCATCTCAACCCGAACGGTCAGAACTGGAACGTTTCGGCCTATTCGCCGCGCGGTCTTGCGGTTCAGAACTACAGGCCGTTCCGTCGTCTTCTGGCAGCAACCATGCGCCACGCCGGCGTGGTGCGGATTGACCACGTGCTCGGGCTCAGCCGCAGCTTCTGGGTTCCCGATGACGGCAGTCCTGGCGGGTATGTGCGTCACCCGTTCGACGCTCTCCTGGCGATCCTCAAGATTGAAGCGGAAAGGCATGGCACCGTTGTCATCGGCGAAGATCTCGGGCTGGTGCCGAGCGGGTTTCGCACGGCCATGCGCGGCCACGGGATCTACGGATATTCCGTCATGCAGTACGAACGCGACCGGACCCGAAGGCTCAAGCCGGCAAATCTTGCGACACGGCAGGTGCTCGCATGTTTCTCCACGCACGACACTCCGACCGTCCGCGGATTCGAGACCGGCCGCGACATAGAATGGTGGGAAAGTCTTGGATGGATCGACAGGCAGGAGAGTGTCCGGGCGCGGACACAGCGCGGCAAGGACGTCGCCGATCTCCTGGAACGGTGCCCGAACGACGGGTTCAGCGCGACCGTTCACACGTTGCTTGCCCGATCGCCGTCCACGATGGTGACCGCCCAGCTCGACGACATCCTGGAACATTCGGAAGCGCAAAACTTGCCAGGCACGACCGGTGAACACGTGAACTGGCGACGAAGATACGGCGTTGCAGTCGAAGAGCTTGCCAAGGATGGCCGGTTTCAAGCGCTCGGCAAGGTGATGAACGAAGATCGAGGGAAGGCCAGCCACCGCACGTCGAGGAGATGACACATGACAGTTAGAACCGTTGCGACCCAACCGTTCGAGGATCAGGAGCCGGGGACGTCGGGACTGCGAAAGAAGACTCGCGCTTTCATGCAGCCAGACTACCTGGAGAACTTTGTGCAGGCCATATTCACCGCGACCGGGGGCGGTGCCGGCAAGACGTTCGTGATCGGTGGAGATGGCCGCTACTTCAATGCCGAGGCGATCCAGAAGATCATCAAGATCGCAGCGGCGAACGGGGCGGCACGGGTCATTGTTGGCAAGGACGGCATCCTCTCGACTCCCGCCGCGTCTCACTTGATCCGCAAGAACAAGACCGACGGCGGCTTCATCCTGTCCGCCAGCCACAACCCCGGTGGCATCGACGAAGACTTTGGCGTCAAGTTCAATTCATCGAACGGGGGACCCGCGCCAGAAGGCCTCACTTCAAGGATGTTCGACGCGACCAAGGTGATCGAGAGCTACACAATCGCCGAATTCGAAGATGTCGATCTGGGACATCTAGGGATGGCAGGCCGTGGCGAGTTCGTCGTCGAGACCGTTGATCCGGTGGAGGACTACCTCGCGCTGATGGAGCGGCTCTTTGACTTTGACGCGATTCGCGCACTCTTTGCGAGTGGATTCACCATGTGCTTCGACGCCATGCATGCCGTTACCGGACCCTATGCACATGCCATACTGGAAGACCGCCTTGGAGCGCCGAAGGGAACCGTGATCAACGGCATCCCCAAGGTCGATTTCGGGCAGGGTCACCCCGACCCCAATCCGATCTGGGCAAAGCCCCTTGTCGACTTGATGATGTCGGACAGCGCGCCGGATCTTGGAGCGGCTTCGGACGGCGATGGTGACCGGAACATGATCGTCGGACGCGGCGCATACGTGACCCCTTCCGACAGCCTCGCGATTCTTGCCGCCAACGCCCATCTCGCACCGGCCTATTCCGGTGGCCTGGCAGGAATCGCGCGATCGATGCCGACCAGCGGGGCCAGCGATCGTGTCGCGGAAAGGCTCGGGATAGGAACGTATGAGACACCCACCGGATGGAAGTTCTTCGGCAATCTTCTTGACGCCGGCAAGGTCACGATCTGCGGCGAAGAGAGTGCAGGAACCGGATCAAGCCATGTTAGGGAAAAGGACGGGCTTTGGGCCGTTTTGCTCTGGCTGAACATCCTTGCGAAACGCAACGCCTCGGTTGTCGAGATTCTGAAGAATCATTGGCGCGCGTTTGGCCGCGACTACTATTCGCGCCACGATTTCGATGCCGTGGAAACCGCCAGGGCCAATGCGCTCGTCGACGAACTGAGCCGCAGTCTTGTTGATCTGCCTGGCCAGGAGTTTGCCGGGCTAAAGGTCAGGGCCGCCGACCAATTCTCTTACAAGGATCCGGTGGACGGATCGGTCAGCCGCAATCAAGGCATCCGAATTTTCTTCGAAGGTGGCGGCCGCGCCGTGTTCCGCCTGTCGGGAACCGGAACGGAGGGAGCGACACTGCGCGTATACCTGGAGCAATTCGAACCCGCTGACGGCGACCACGCGCAAGACCCGCAGGAAGCGCTGGGGGCAATTCGGGATGCGGCCTACGAAGCCTGCCGTCTGGAGGCGCATCTGGGTCGAACGGAACCGGACGTGCGTACCTGACGACATGCCTTCGTGGACGTGGGCCAATTCGGACCCATGGACCAAGCTGAAATGTGTGCCGGCACGTTGCGGCACCATGAGTCGATTTCGGGCGACGGGTGCGGACGTTACGCTCGTAGCGGAAGAAATCTTGTGAAACGGGACGCTTGTCCCAGCTGCGTTCCCCTTCACCTGTTTGGAACCGCCTTTCAAGCCGAGCTTGACTTTGCGGCGCGTCCAATTTGATTTCCAGCGACGGTTGAGCGAGAATGGACTCCCGTGGAAGCGTCATCGGTTCGGGAGGCGCGAAGCCAGGATCAATCTGCCTGCAGGACGCGCGACTCGGGTCGCAAGGTGCAATGATGCCGGGTGGCGACGGCAACCGACACATTGGCCGGCGCCTGGCAGGCCGCCCAAGGAGGGGCGTCGGACTTGGAATCACTGCAGCTTCTTGTAAGTGGTCTCGCGAATGGTTGCGTCTATGGATTGATCGCGCTGGGTTTCGTGCTGATCTACAAGGCGACCGAGGCATTGAACTTCGCCCAGGGCGACATGATGATGCTTGGTGCGTTCGTCACGCTGGGACTGACCAACGATCATTACTGGGCGCTGCCTTTCTGGGCCTCCGTTCCCATCGCCCTCCTTCTGATGGGAGCCTTCGGCTACGTCCTTGAGATAACGCTGCTCAGGCGGATGTCCGGCCAAAGCCAGATCGCCGTGGTGGTCCTGACGGTCGCGCTGGGCTTCATCATCCGTTTCATAGCCGGGGCGATCTGGGGCCACGAGCCGCAAAGCCTCGAGAGCCCGATTGCAGGCGTCAATGTCCGATTTTCCGGTCTCGTCCTGGGGCTCGACGAGGTGGCGGTGATCCTTGTGACCATCGTTCTGACCGGTCTGCTCTATCTTGGCTTTGCACACACGAGGCTTGGCCTGGCGATGCAAGCAACCAGCCAGAATCAGCTTGCGGCCTACTACATGGGCATCCCGGTCAAGCGCGTGAGCGCGCTGATCTGGTGCCTGTCGGGGATTGTCGCGACGGCGGCGGGAATCCTCCTTGCGTCGAAGGGATCCATCGATCCCAATTCCGGCTTCCTGGGCATCAAGGCCTTTGCGGCGGCGGTGATCGGCGGCTTGGGTTCGCTTCCCGGCGCGCTTCTTGGCGGCCTTGTCATCGGCGTGATCGAGCCTTTCGCGGCCCGCCATGTCGCGGCCGGGTTCAGCCAGGTCGTGCCCTATGCCGTGCTCCTGCTGGTCCTGATCATCCGGCCATCCGGCATTCTGTCCCAGGTCCGGGACAAGAAGGTCTAGCCCGTGCGGATCGTGTTCAAGACAAGCTACGACGCCGATCTCGGCCTCTTCGTCCATCGATACCAGGCATTCTGGTACGTCCTGCTCCTGGCCGTCGCCGTCGGCCTGCCATTCGTGATGAACGACTTCTGGATTGGTGAAGCCGCCCTGATGTTGATCTGGGCAATCGCTGGCATGGGCCTGATGCTCCTCGTCGGCCATGCCGGGCAGCCAAGCCTGGGACACGCGGCCTTCATGGCCGTGGGCGCCTACACGAACGTGATCCTTCAGACATCGCTTGGCTGGCCGTTTCTGGTATCGTTTCCGCTGTCTGGCTGCGCCGCAGCATTGGCCGGGGCTCTCTTGGCGCTGCCGACCGCGAGACTGCACGGGATCTATCTTGCCATTGCCACGCTTGCGGTCTCGGTTCTCGCCGAAGACGGCATTGTCATGCTCGCACCCTGGACTGGTGGTGTGTCGGGCATTTTCGCGCCCGACATCAAGATCTTCGGAGTGGGCTTCAACCGGTACGTGAATGCTCCGGGCTTCTACTGGCTGACGCTTGGGGTCGCCGTCCTGGTGGTTCTCGGGTACAGGAACATCCTGCGTTCGCCGCTCGGACGATCCCTTGTTGCGGTGCGCGACAGCGAGATTTCGGCCCAGGCGATCGGCGTCAACCTGGCCCGGACCAAGGCGGTCTCGTTTGCGCTGTCCTGCGGCGTCACCGGGCTGGCGGGCGCCCTGATGGGCCACTTTGCCGGCGTCTTCAATCACGAGACTTTCACCATCTTCCTGTCCATCACGCTCCTGATGATGATCGTCATCGGCGGCCTCGGCTCGATACACGGCGCGTTCCTCGGCGCCATTGTCATCACTTTCCTGCCGCTGGCGATTTCCATTGTCCGGGAGTTTCTCAACGAGAGGTTCGGCACCGCGTCGGTCATGCCCCCCGGGATCGAGACTGCGGCATTCGGGGCGATCCTGATTGCCTTCATTCTCCTTGAACCCATGGGAATCTACGGGCGCTGGATCAAGATACGCACCTATTTCGAGCTCTTTCCCTTCTGCCGGCGTGACATGTTCCGGCGGCAAAGGGGTTATCTCAGGACGGAGCGGATACGGTGAGCCTGCTGGAACTCGAAGATGTGACGATGAGCTTCGGGGGCCTGACCGCCGTCGAAGGCGCATCCTTTGCCGTCAATCCCGGCGAGGTCTTTGCCCTTGTCGGCCCCAACGGTGCGGGCAAGTCGACGATCTTCAACCTGGTTTCGCGCTACTGCACACCGGGCGGTGGCGACATTCGCTTCGAGGGCAAGTCGATACTCGGATGCGCTCCGCACGACATCCCTCGCCTCGGCATCGCGAGAACGTTTCAGAACATCGAGCTCTTCGAACATGCGACGGTCCTTCAGAACCTGCTGATCGGACGGCATACACACCGGCGCTCGAACGCGATTTCCGAGATCCTTCACCTTCCCGGCGTACGTGCAGAGGAACGCCGCCACCGGCTTGCGGCGGAAAAGGTCATCGATTTCCTTGATCTGCAGCCGTACCGCGAGAGCCTGATCATGGGCCTGCCCTATGGCGTGCGCAAGATCGTCGAACTGGGACGGGCGCTTGCCGTGGAACCGAAGCTTCTGCTGCTTGACGAGCCGGCGTCCGGACTGTCGGCAGAGGAAACGGACGACGTCGCCTTCTGGATCGAGGATATCAGGAAGGTCATGGGCATCACGGTGCTGATGGTCGAACACGACATGGGTCTCGTGCGCTCGGTGTCTGACCGCGTGCTGGCTCTTGCGGACGGCAAGACGCTCGTGATCGGCACGCCGCAGGAGGTTCAGACGGATCCAGCCGTGATCGAGGCCTATATCGGCTTGGGCGACGACGGGGCGGACGAATGACGGCCAGGCCGGAACCGCCCCGAATGCGGACCATCGGCAGGGTCAGTGTCGCTCGAAGACGTGGATCGGAGTTCGTGATCGGCAACGAGGTTCCTTTCTGTCAAGTCAAGGGTGGAGGGAGAGCTTGAGCCGCAGCGATGCAGTGCCCATGCTTTCGGTCAGCAACATCGAAAGCTACTACGGTCCGATCATCGCGATCCGGGGCATCAGTCTCGACGTGCCCAAGCAGCAGATCGTTGCCGTTCTCGGAGCCAACGGCGCGGGCAAGACCACGCTGCTGAAGACCATCTCGGGCATCATGGAGCCGGAGAAGGGTGCCGTGATGCTTGACGGACAGGCGATCGAAGGGGACGAGCCTGCCGCCATTGTGCGCAAGGGCATCGCCCACGTTCCCGAAGGTCGCGAGATATTCCCGCTGCTGTCCGTCAGGGACAATCTGAGGCTAGGCGCCTACACCCGCCCGGTTGCAGACGGCATTGCCGAGGATTTGGAGATGATCTTCGAGTATTTTCCGATTTTGAAGGAGCGGGCGGGGCAGATGGCCGGGACCCTGTCCGGCGGGCAGCAGCAGATGCTGGCCATTGCTCGCGGAATGATGGCGCGGCCGAGGATCATGCTCCTGGACGAACCCTCGCTCGGCCTCAGCCCGCTGGCGGTCAAGGAGATCTTCTCCGTCATCCGTCGCCTGAATGTCGAGCAGGGTGTCACGATGATGCTTGTCGAACAGAACGCTCGTGCAGCACTTGAACTGGCGGATTACGGCTACGTGCTCGAACTGGGCCGGGTCGTGATGGAAGGCAGTTCCGGTCGCCTTCTGTCCTCGCCGGACATCCAGGAGTTCTATCTGGGCGTGAAGGAAGGCGTCCAGCGTGGGAAGCGGCGCTGGAAGCGCCGCAAGACCTGGCGCTAGGAGACTCGGAATGAGCGGAGAGATGGCGATTCCGAGGCAACGCGTCGCAGCCGGCATTTCGATCAATTCCGACCTTTCGACCGGTCCCTACTTCGTTGACGGCTGCGACACGCTGGTGAAGCTCTGGGCACGACGCTGCAGGGAACTCGACACCCGCACGGCGCATCGCGAGAAGGAATACGGCATCTGGCAGTCGCATTCGTGGGCCGATTTCCGGGAGCGTGCGATGTGGGTCGGCATGGGGCTCAGGAAGCTCGGGCTCAAGCGCGGCGAATGCGTCTCGATCCTGGCGGAGGATTCCAAGGAGTGGATCTATGCCGATCTTGGCGTCCAGGCGGTGGGCGGAATTCCGTCCGGCGTCTACAGCACCGACAGTGCCCCCCAACTCGCGTACCTCGTCAATGACAGCGACAGCCGGTTCCTGTTCGTCGGGGACGACGAGCAGTTCGACAAGTGGCTGGCCGTGCGCGACGACATGCCGGGACTGGCAGGGGTCATCGTGTTGCGCTCCGACGGCCTGAGCGACCTTGCCGATGACAGGGTGATGTTCCTTGAAGATCTCTATGACGCCGGGCGAGCGGAGGCGGAGCAGAACCCCGGTGTCTTCGAGGACGAGATCGAACGCTCAAGGCCGGAGGACGTCGCGCTCCTGGTTTACACATCGGGCACAACTGGTAACCCGAAAGGGGCGATGCTGACGCATTCCAGCATCATGTACTCGATTTCGACAGCTCCCGACACGCTGCAGATGTCGTCTGACGACGAGCATGTCTGCTTCCTCCCGCTCTGCCATGTGCTTGAGCGGACAGTCTCCGTCCTCCATCCCATCGCGATTGGCTCGACGGTCAACTTCGCCGAAAGTCCGGAGACCGTTTTCGACAACATTCGAGAGGTCTCGCCTACCGTCTTCGTCGCCGTGCCGCGGGTGTGGGAAAAGATGCATTCGCGCATCTCCAACATGGAGGCGGACTCCACGTGGCTGGGGCGGTGGGCATTTGGTCGGGCTCTCAGCGCCGGAATGGCCCGGGCGGATGCGGAACTCGAGGGCAGGCCAGAGTCCCTCGGCGTGACGGTGCGGTACCTCTTCTGGGATCTCGTGCTTCTTAAAAACCTGCGCCGGATGATGGGAATGGATCGGCTGCGTCGTGGCAACACTGGCGCGGTGTCGATTTCCCCGGATCTGCTGAGGTGGTTCCAGGCCATCGGCGTACGCATCTACGAAGGTTACGGGATGACGGAAAGCGCCGGCATCATGACGCTGAACTCCGCCGCCGCAACCAGGCTCGGCACCGTGGGGCGGAACGTGCCCGGCAGCGAAATCAGGATCGGAAAGGACGGCGAGATCCAGTTCAGGGCCGCCAGCTGCTTCAAGGGTTACTGGCGCGACAACGAGAGATCCGCCGATGCGTTCACGGCCGATGGCTGGCTGCGCACCGGCGACACGGGCGAAATCGACTCGGACGGCTACCTGACAGTCACCGGAAGGATCAAGGACATCATCATCACGTCAGGTGGCAAGAACATTGCCCCCGCGAAGATCGAGGATCGCCTGAAGGCCTCGCCATACGTCTCGGACGCGATCGTGATCGGGGACGGGCGCAAGCATCTGACCTGCCTGATCATGATAGATCAGGAAACGGTCGAGAAGTTTGCGCAGGACAATCGCCTGCCGTTTTCCGACTTTGCGTCGCTGACGCAAGTTCAGGAGGTGCGCAATCTCATAGGGGGCGTTGTGGACGCGGTGAACGGTGATTTCGCACGCGTCGAGCAGATCAAGGATTTTCGGTTGATCGATGTCCTGCTGACTGCCGACGACGAGGAACTGACAGCGACCATGAAGCTCAGGCGCGGTTTCGTGGAAAAGAATCATGGCGCGCTTGTCGACGAGATGTATGCTTGAAGCCGAAAGACCAGATAGGACTCGAGATTCATGAAATACCTATTCAAGATCGCGTTCGTCGTGTCCCTGTTGATGTGCGGCGCGGCGACGGCGCAAACCCAAGGCGTGTCAGACGACGAGGTGCTGATCGGCTCCAACTCTGACCTGTCGGGCCCCTTCGCCGGATTTGGCGCACCTTCAGTGCGAGCCGCCAATCTCTTTTTCGACGAAATCAATGCTGCGGGCGGGGTTCACGGCCGCAAGATTCGCTTGATCGTGGAGGACCATGGATACCAGTTGCCGAGGGCCATGACCGGGTTCAACAAGCTGCTTAACTCCGACAGGGTTTTCGCGATGTTCTTGACGACGGGAACGCCGATGAATGTCGCATTGTTTCCGCTGCTGGAAGGACGCGGCGTTCCCAACGTCGCTCCTCTTTCGGTGGGGCGCCAGTTGCTTGATCCGCCGGCGCCGTACAAGTACGCGAGCGTCTCGTCCTACTACGACCAGATCCGGGCTGGCGTACGCTACCTGGTGGAGAACGAAGGCGCGACGAACATTTGCGCCATGTACATTCCTTCCGATTTCGGTCAGGAGATCGCCGAAGGCGCCAAGGACATCTCATTGGAACTGGGGCTGAATTTCGCTTCCGAGACGACTCACAGGCCGGACGAGCAGGACTTCGTGGGCTCGCTGACAAAGCTGAGGGCTGACGGGTGCGACACCATTGCCATCGCGCTCGGACTGCGCCAGGTCATCACGGCCGTGGCGACGGCCAAGAAGATCGGCTGGACCGACGTGAACTTCATGGGTTCATCGGCCTCGTTTCACACGGCGGTGGCAAGGGTTCCCGGGGGCGTGACGGAAGGCATGTACGCATCTGCCGGATGGTCGGATATCGTTGCGCGCATGGATAACCCGACCCTGGCGGAATGGGTCGCGAGTTATCAGGAAGCTACTGGCGAAGCCCCGCCCACTGGCGCACTTCTCGGGCGCGCCGCCGCGGAACTGCTTGTGCGCGCGCTCGATGCTGCCGGCCCTGACTTGACGCACGAGTCCTTTCAGACCGCGATGGAGAGCCTCGAGTACACTGACGAAATCTTGGGCGTGGACATCGACTACGGCCCTGGCGACCATCAGGGCGCTGACGTGATCATCATTTCCAGGATCGTCGAGGGCAACTGGATTGAGGTCGCGCGCCAGTGACTGGCGAGTGTCGGGAAGCACGGATCCAGGAGGTTGGTTGTTGAACGAAGCCTGCGCATGCAGGGCTTCGGCTCACATGCACGGGCCGGATGATGTCGGCACGGCGTCTGCTGGCCGTGTAGATCTGGCAGGGAGACGCCGGATTGCGGCTCTGGCGCAGGAAGCTGCATTCGTTGCGTGACATGGGATGGTGGCGGCCAATGCCGCCGCGGCGGCGCTCACTAGGATCGCGCTTGCGCATGTTCGCTCGCTTGCGAGCAACATTGGGGAACTGAGGAGCGACTGCTGGAAATGCGTTCACATGTTGGCCGTAACGGCTATTCATAGTGCCCACGTGCCCGCATCAACGCGTCGGCACGGTTCTGTGCATTCATAAGAGCCGTGCCGACACTTGTCGCGCCCTGCAGCATGTCGTGCAGTTCGGTTCCTATGATTTCGATCAGGTCGGTGATCTCCGGAACGGGCGGTCGAGGCCAATATTGCAGGATCCCGGATCGTGCCATGCCATCGACGATCGAAATCAACGGTGACACGCTGCGCACTTTCCTGTCCATGCTGACGCTGAAGCGGGGTGTCACAAGGCTGCCGTTTTCGATGTAGAGCTTGATGGTTTGGGGCGAGGTGAAGGACTGAAGTGCCTTCCAGGCCGCATCGATGCGATCAGGCGCAATGTTGGACGGGATCGCCAAGGCGTAGCCGCCGACCGGCGCGATTGGCTTGCCGCCCGGCCCGTATGGATGAGGCAGAAACTCGGTTGCTCCAAAGGCAGGCGATTCCGAATTTAGCTCAAAGAGCGGCGCCAGTAGCGTGGCGCAATACGCCATCGCGACTTCGCCATCCGCGTAGGCGCGGGCGCGTTCGTACCAGGACATCGACAGGATCGACACCGGTGAGAAGTCCATGAGCTCGCTGAGGTATTCCGCCGTGGCAATGGCCTCGTCGGATTGCAGCATCGGCCGGAGGTTCTCGCCTTGGGCCCATTCCGCATCGAAGTCATCACCGACCTGCGCCAGGTTCAGGAAAGGCCGCCCCATAGCCCCCATGACGAACATGAAGGTGTGTCCAAGGGGTGTCCCGCGCGCAGCATTCCACGCGATGCCTGACTGTCCCTGCGCCCGGTTGTGCAAGGCGCGCGCCGTTTCAAGGGTGTCCGAGATCGTGAATGGCACTCCGATCCCGGCCGAGTCGCAAAGGTCGCGCCTGACGCAAAGCAATTCGGGCGTCGTTTGGACGGGGAGTCCATACTGGACGCCGCCATACCGTGCGGAAGCGAGTGCGACCCTGTGAAAATCACCGATGTCTACATTGCCCTCGTCAATGAGATCGTTGATCGGAAGAAGGACGTTCTTTTCGGCAAGCTCGCCGAACCACGGGAGGTCGCAGGCGATGATGTCGTAACGAGACGTCTCTTGCGCCGCGTTTGCCAGGATTTCCTGGCGCAAACGGTCAATCGACAGCGCCCGGCTGTTCATGCCGACGCCGAACAGGCCCTCGAACTGTCGCTTAAGGACATTCATTGCCATGAATGTTGGGTCGGCATGGACAAGAACGCGAAGGTCGCTCTGCAGGTCCAGCTTCGATTGCAGCGGAGTCGGTGGCGGGATCGTCAGGCTGTCGCCATAGGAAGAGCCGAAGAAATAGTCGCCGATGCCGCCCTTGCCCGCCGTTCCGATGCCGAGGGTCGAGCTGATCGCACCGCGCACCCGGCGCGCGTATTCCTGCCATTCGGCAATCAGCTTGTCGGATGGGTGCAGCGAAAAGCTCTTGCCGGTCACTGTCTTTGGGCGCCGGATCAGAAGCCCGCGTTCCTCGATTGAGTTGATTGCCCTGATCGCCGTGCCGTAGCCCAACCCGCTTGCATTCGCCAGCAGGCTCTTCGTGGTCAGCTTGCCCTGAAGATGATTGCGCAGGAGCGTGGTGATCAGCCGGGTTTCATCATATCCACTCTTGAGGCTCAGCACCTGATCAGCTTCGTCGCCGAGCGCGTCGATGAAATCCAGAAAGAGCGCGAATTCCTCTCCCGTGATCCCTTTGGCACGCAGAACGTCGCCGCTTTCGAAGGGACCTTCCGGCCGGGCTCTTGATTGTCCTCGCTGAAGGTTCATGACCTCTCTCAGCGCCTCTGGCAGTTCCGGCACGATCCGTCTCCTCCCCGGCATGGTTCGGAGCCAGATTATGTCCGATTTGGATAATTTTCCAGCTTTGTTGCGACTATCCGGATGGTCGTCGGATTTCGGCGATCTTCTCGGCCAGGATACTTCGTCGTCGGTCGACATCGTTGAGAAGCTGGCTTCGTCGTTGTCGTTCCTCGAAGACGCGGCTGCCGGTCTGAAACATGATGACGACAAGAAGGAGAATGCCAAGGTAGAGTTGCACCATGAATGAAGGCGTCACGTTAAAGACCAGCCCGGTGTTCAGGAAGTTTACCGTCAACGTTCCGATGGCCGCACCGATGACTCCGCCCTTGCCGCCAAGGATCGACACACCGCCGATGAAGGCAGCCACCGTTCCGGCCAGCAGGAGGTACTGAAGCCCGAGCGCCTGTGCCGTGCCCGATCGCAGGCCGATGATGATGCCGCCCAGGCCGGCACAAAAGCCCGAGATGGCGAAGACGATGATCATCGGGCGCTGCAGCGAGATACCGGACGCCAAGGCCTCTTTCCGGGCACCGCCAATGGCATAGATTTCGCGGCCATAGCGCGTGTAGGTCATGAACAATCCCACGACAATGAACATCGCGATGACCAGGAGAGACGCGGGCGAGAAGTAGACGAGCATCTTGGTCGAGATGAAGTCAGGAATGCGGAAGTCGGTCAGCATGACGGTCTTCTCATCGGCGGCGAAGAGTGCCACGCCGCGCAGGAGCATCAACGTCCCCACCGTCAACACGATGGCGCGGATTCTCAGATAGGCGATGAAATACCCCTGAATTGCACCGATGGTGGTCGAAACCGCCAGCGCCAGCAGAAGTGCGTTGACGGCCCCCCAATCGTCGGTGAATCGCACCGTGATCACCGCGGCCAGCGCCGCGTTCGAGCCAATCGAAAGGTCAATTTCGCCGGCGATGATGCAAAGCGTCAATGCCAGCCCGACAAGGCCCAGAACCGCGAATCGTTCCATGATCGCAAAGCCGGTCCGGTGCGTGAAGAACAGCGGCTCGGTGATCGCAAAGAAGGTAAATACGCTGCCGGCCAGCAAAATGGCAAAGACCAGGTCCGGGTTTTCGGTGACGAAGTGCTTGATGCGTTCCATGGGTTCCTCCTACTCCACGGCCCGGCTGCCGCGGCGGACAAGGGCAAAGACGATGATGGAAAAGACGATCATCAGGCCGACGGCGAGCACCCGTGCGCCCGAGTTGAAGCCATTCAAGACCATCATGTTGTCGATGCTTGAAATGAAGATCGCGCCGAGCGACGTGCGGAGCGTCGAGCCGTAACCGCCCATGATGGAGTTGCCGCCGACCATGACGATGGCAATGACCATGATCGTCATGTCGCCCGACGAGCCGAACTCGGACGAGAAGTAATTGACATGCGCTGATGAGACCTGGCCCGAGAACGCCACCGCGACGAATGCCGCGCAAACACTGGCGATGATGCAGCACTTGATCGCCATGCCGAAGTTCTCGTGCCCGGTCGCTCGGCCCGCGGCGCGGTTGGCGCCCACCAGGTAGACCTGTCGACCAAAGGTCGTGTAGCGCAGGGTCAACTCAGCCGCGACCGCGATGATGATAAAGGCCACGGTGATGTTTGGAATGTCCCCGAGGAAGGACCCGGTCCCCAGCCATTCCGCACCATGCGGGCGGCGATAACTGACGACAAGGTTGTCCGACCACCAGGACCCGATCCCGAAGAACAGGCCCGCGGCACCAAGCGTGACAACGATCGGATTGCCGCCAAGTCCAATCAGGGCGCCCTGAATGGCACCCGTGATCGTCGCGATGATCATCGTGGCCGCAAAGGCAACAAGAAAGGTCATCATCAAGGCCGAGGTTGTCGGATCGCCCTCGGCTGGGCCCCACTGATTCCACTCCGCACCCATGAGCGTGGCGAAACAAATGATGGAAAGCGCCGCGATCTCCTTCATCGACAACAGGAAGAAGTTGCCGCTGAGTGTCACGAAGGTCAGTCCGATGGCCATGATGCCGACCAAAGCGGCGTCCCGGATTATCGTCTTGACATTGAACCATGTCAGGAAGTCGTCGGTAAGTGTCGCTCCGGCCACGAACACGACAATGAAGAGCCCCACCATTGCGATGACCAATGGCGAATAGTCCCTGCGAATGCGCTGGATGAAGTTGAGGTCGTCGACCGACATTGCAGTTGCGTCGGTCATGATGCTCTCTCCGACACGGCAATGCCCGCTTCGTGAAACGGGTCGGTGATCTGTTCAAGGATGCTGGCCGAGGACATCTCGCCCAGTTGCAGTTCACCGATCTGGATCCCGCGATAAAAGCTGATGATTCGGTCCGGCAGGTTTGTGACTTCCTGTATGTCCGTCGAGGCCACGACGATGGCGGCTCCCTGGTCCGCCAGATCGCGGAGAATCTGGTAGATCTCGGCCCGTGCGCCAACGTCCACGCCGCGTGTGGGTTCGTTCACAAGGATCACCTTGGGCGAAATCGACAGCCACTTGCCAAGCGCAACCTTCTGCTGGTTGCCGCCTGAGAGGACTCCGGCCTCCTGCGGGAGGCGCTTTGGGTCCACGGTGAACTTGATGGCGTTCTCGGTCGTCGAAGCCCGCTCTTTCGCGCCGTTCAGAAGTCCGTTGCTCGAGATCGTTTCAATCGACGGGGCCGACAGGTTCTCCATGATGGGGCGACCAAGGAACAGTCCGTCATGTTTTCGATCCTCGGAACAAAAGGCGATGCCGCGGCGGATGGCGTCCTTTGGACGCGAGGCCATGAATTCCTCGCCGTTGTAGTGCAACGTCCCGCCGCGCGATTTCGTGGATCCGGTCATGGCTCCGAGAATCTCGGAGGTTCCCGACCCAAGCTGGCCCGCAAGACCCAGGATTTCCCCGGGGTACACTTCGAAACTGATGGGTTCGAGAATCCCGTCCGGCCAGAGATCCCGCACCTTCAGGATGGGTGTCTCGCGGGTGATCGGCCTGCGTGCCGGGTACATGTCGCCAAGCTCGAAACCCAGCATGAGTTCAACGAGGGAGTTGACATCCATGTCCGTCGCCGCACGCGGAACCTGGCTTTCGCCGTCCCGCAGCACCGTGACCCGGTCGCATATCTTGAAGATCTCGTCCAATCGGTGGCTCACGTAGATCACCGACTTTCCGCGGTCCTTCAAGCGTTTCACCATGTCCAGGATTCGGATGGAATCTGTCTCGCCAAGCGCTGCCGTGGGCTCATCAAGGATCAGCACCTGCGGGTTATGCGCTATCAGACGTGCAACCTCGACCAGATGCTGTTCACCGACGGAAAGCCGGTTCGTGACGCGCATCGGGTTAATGTGCCCAAGCCCGACTTCTTCCAGGAACGGTTTCGCCTTCTTCGCGAGCAAGCCCTTCGAGGCAATCTGCGGGACGCCGTCGCCCGCAAGGAAGATGTTCTCGGCCACGCTCATTGTCGGGATCAGGCTCAACTCCTGCTGGGCGATGGCAATGCCGGCATGTTCCGCGGCGGTCGGGCTGCCGAAGTGGCGGACTTCGCCGTCATAGAAATACTCCCCGGTGAATCCCGTGTCGAAGCCTCCGATGATCTTGACCATTGTGGACTTTCCGGCACCGTTTTCGCCGACCAATCCCATGATTTCGCCACGTCCGATTTCAAAGCTCGCGCCTTTCAGCGCCTGGATCGCACCATAGTCGCGGCTGATGTTGGTGAGCTGAAGAAGCAGTTGATCCGCCATGGTCCCCTCCCTGATCCAGTCGGGATATTCCTGTTCTTAGCGGAAAAAGGGCGCCCTGTCGCTAGGGCGCCCTTCCTGATGTCTGGACTTAGCCGCCCCAGGCGCCCGAGCACAGCTCGTCGATGCCATAGAGCTTGCCGTCATATCCGCGAAGCGCAACGGTGTCGATGTTTGTCGCGGTCACAGCCGGGTTCGGCGTGAAGTTGATGTAGTTCGCCAACTCACCGGTCTCGAGATACTCTTCGACCATCTTGATGGCGAGCTGACCTTCGTGCAGCGGCGACTGGAGCGTCGTGCCGAACTGCTTGCCTTCCTCGATCAACTGCTTGTCGCCATTGCAGACGGTGCCGACTGCGATCACGTCTTCTCCCATGGAGTAGCCAGCTTCCTCCAGCGCCTTGATGCCGCCGGTGAGAATCGCGTCGTCCATTCCGTAGACAAAGTGGATGCCTTCGTCGCGAAGCGCTGCGATGGCCTTTGCGGCACCCTTATATCCGTTGGCCTGACCGAAGCCTTCGTCAACGTCACCGATGATGGTCAAGTCCGAACCGGCGATCGCTTCCTTGAAGGCGTTGATCGACAGGCCATAGCCGCCATAGCTGTGCGGGTAGCTCAGCACCAGCACGTTGAAGCCTTCACCGCCAGCAGCGCTCTTGGCGGCGGCTGCCTCGCGCATCATGTAGCCGGCGTTTCGGGCACGCAGGCGGTCATCTGGGCCAGCGTAGCCGAAGATGTACTGCTTGTCCTGCTCGTTCGGAAGCTGGTTGATCTTCAGAACCGGAACGCCTGTCCTGGCAAGTGCGCGGAGCGACCCAAGGCCCGCAACGGCGTCAGACGGCCACCAGATGAAGACGTCCGGCAGGACGCCGGCAGCCAGTACCTGCTGAACCTGCTGGTCTTGCTCGGCCTGGTTGAACTGGTTCTCAAAGACCTGGATGTCAAAGCCCTTGAGTTCGGCAGTATCCTTGATGCCCTTGATGAACCGGCCGATATAAGCCTCACCGGCTGGGCCGTTGAACGAGATGATCGATGGCTTGTCTTGCGCGAGCGATGCGGTCGCCATGGCACCAAACGCCAGCACGCCGACCATCATGTTGCGCATGGTCTTTTCCAAATACGTCATTGAGTCCTCCCTTCAGGAATTTTAGACGATTTCCTTTCGTCGCGCGTAGTCTGTCAAATTAGGAACGCCGCATATTCCACGATTTCGTCCATTTTGGATGAACTTGATCCAATTTAGATCAAATCCGTGTGTGGGCGGCAGTTGCTTCGAGATACGTTTCTGCAGACAACTGAAGAGACGTGCCTTGGGAGGACGCAAAATGGATTCGCAACGACTCGCAGGAAAGAACATCCTCGTTACGGGCGCCGCACAAGGCATGGGAGCGGCAAACGCGGAGTGCTTTGCGCAGCAAGGCGCGAACGTCTGTATCGGCGACATAAATTTTGATGGTGTTCAGGCAGTGGCCGAACGCATAAATGCCGCCGGAAATGGTCACGCGGTGGCCGTCAGGATGGACGTTACCAGCCGCGAAGACAACGCCGCTGCAGTTGCAAAGACCGTTGAATCCTTCGGATCGATCAACGTCGCTCTTCTCAATGCAGGCGTGAACAAGCCCCGCATGTTCATGGATATCGACGAAGATAACTGGGACATGATAATGAACATCAACGCCAAGGGCGTTCTTCTGGGCATGCAGGAGGCGGCGCGACAGATGATCTCCCAGGGCCCGATGGATGATCACCCCTACAAGATCATTCCGGTCGGCTCCATCGTGTCGCGCACCGCGTTTCTGGATGTCGTTCCCTATTGCTGCTCGAAATACGCTGTGCTGGCCATGATCATCGGCGGCGCAAAGGCACTTTGGGAGCATAAGATCACCGTCAACGGTTATGGCCCGGGTGTGGTGAAGACCGAGCTTTGGGAGCAGCTTGACAAGGATCTCGTGGAAATCGGCATGTTCGAGGAGGAAGGCCAGTCGATGGACCACCTCGCCAATACCATGATCCTGATGAAGAGGCTCTCGACGCCAGACGACGTAAAGGGCACGGCCGCCTTCCTTTGTTCAAGCGAAAGCGACTACATGACGGGACAGCTGATCATGATCGACGGCGGCATGATAATGCAATGATCCGGGTGCACCGTTGTGCACGGCATGCGGGCCTCGCCTGAAAGGATTGCTCGGGCGGCATTGAGGGTTGGCGACTGGCGGCGATGACGTGCGCTGTATGGCCCGCTCATGCTGGTGACGACGCCCGCGCTTGGCGCGGCGTTCGACATTGCCGGGCGCGGGCCAAGGCAAAATCTCGATCCGGCCCCCAGCGCCTTCACTGTGTGCTTGAACATGGCGAGCGACAAGGTCGCAATCACTGGATTGATCACTGAAAAGGCGGCCGAGGCCGAATCGGTTCCAACGTGACCGCTGCCAACCGGCTCGCGGCAGCGATGGAACGGCGCGTCAGGCGGGCGCAAGTCCGTGGGCCAGCACTGCGTTCACGTGAGTCGGCGCCAGGCTGCCGCTTGTGCGGCCGCGGCTTCCGGACAGCCTGGAGTCAACAAAGGCCTCGGCAACCTTGGCGTCGCCGTGGCGCAGGAGAGTGGATGCTGTCAGCAACAGCGCCGTGCGCTCGGTGAACCACCTGGCTTCCGCTTCAGGCACGTGCACCTGCCAGCGTGACCGATGTTCCGCGAGCGCGGTGTCATATGTCTTGTCCATCCCGGCAGCGGCATCCAGATCGGCATTCAGCGCGTCGACCGCCATGGGAACCTTTGCAAGCGTCCGAAGTGCGTCCAGGCAGATGACGTTGCCCGATCCTTCCCATATCCCGTTCAACGGTGCCTCCCGGAAGAGCATGGGAAGCGTCGTCTCCTCGACATATCCCATGCCCCCGAGCACTTCCATCGTCTCGGCGACCACCATCGGGCAGAGCTTGTTGTTCAGGTACTTCGCCAATGCCACGCCGATCCGTGCGAACGCCTGGTCTTCCGGAGTACATCCGTCAAAGCTGCGTGCAACGTGCAAGCCTAGGGTCAGCGCTCCCTGCCAATCGAGAGCAAGGTCGGCAAGGACCGTCCGCATCAGAGGCTGGTCGATCAGGCGCTTCTGAAACGCGAGACGGTTCGAGACCCAGTGATGGGCTTCGCGGAGCGCGGCACGCATGAGCCCGGCTGGCGCAATGGCGGTGTCGAGGCGCGTGTGATGCACCATCCCTACGATGGTGCGCACGCCTTCGCCGTCCCCTCCTACGCGGTAGGCCAGGGCGCGGTGGTACTCGATTTCGGCCGAGGCGTTCGAGCGGTTGCCAAGCTTTTCCTTCAGCCTCTGGATCCGGATGCCGTTCCGTTCGCCGTCCAGCCATCGCGGCACAAGGAAGCAGGTCAGGCCGGAATCCGTTCGGGCCAGCGTCAGGAATCCGTCCGACATCGGTGCGGAACAGAACCACTTGTGGCCCGTCAGCCGCCACGCATCCCCGTCGCGCTCCGCAACGGTCGAGTTGGCCCTGACATCGGAACCGCCCTGCTTCTCGGTCATCGCCATTCCGACAGTCACGCCCGGCTTGATTCGCGCCGGCTTGACGGAGGGATCGTATTCGCGGGACAAGGCCAGGTCGCCCCAATCGTCGTGCAGACCTTCCGCAGCGCCTATCACTGGCTGCGCCGCGTAGGTCATTGTCAGCGGGCAGCAATGCCCGGGCTCCACCTGGCTGGCCAGATAGACCATGGCTGCGTGTGCGACGTGTCCGCCGGCATCGCGTTCCCATGCCACCGAATGGTACCCGGCGGCGACCGAGGTGGCCATGAACCGGTGGTAGTCGGGGTGAAATACCACTTCGTCCAACCGACGGCCGGCTTGGTCGAAGAGACGGAGTTCGGGCGCATGCCGCTCGGCGTTTCGTGCCGCCGCCCGCATCTCGCGCTGCCCGAGGGTCGCGCCATACGCGGCAAGCGCGCTTTCCTTCCCGTCCTTTCCAGCCAGCATGCGCAACACGATGTCGTCGGCCCAGAGATCACGGTCGCCCGCAGCATCCGGCTGATTGGTCACGTCATGCGTTTCTAGCAGTGCGGTTGCGGGCAGTTCCGTCATCGGGTGTGTGTCCGTACATCTTGGTTCGGGGATCCGTGCGGCTCAGAGTTGGTTGGCCGACGGCATCTTTCGGGCCAATTCTGGCACGGCAAATGTCGCTTTGCCAGATGCTTGCGGGCGATGTCCCGTCCTCGCAGTTCCTGCAAGCCGTGCGCATTTGGAATCATCCGGCTGCCCATGCTGATGACACCCGGCTGCCCGGACGGCCTGATTGGGACGCAGTGGCGACGATCTGAGGATTGCGGCAACCGCGCTGGCACAGTACGCCGTCGTCGTGACTGGAAATGTCAGCATTTTCGCATCTGCGGGTGTGGAGACCACGGCCTGCATCTTCGCGGGGGGGGTGAGGAGTGACGTGAGCGACCACAAGCGCTTGGGTTCGACGCCCGAAGAACTCCGGAGTTGACATTGGGCGCGTTGGTGCCGCGTGATACTCGGTCCGGGGGCATGGAGACACGCCTCGTTCGAAGCGGGTTGTCCCGACCGAGACGCTGAGGCCGAAAGACGGAACTATAGGCCCGATGGATCTGCGGAAACCTGTCGGCGTCCTGAGCTCACGTTGGGGCAAACTAAAACGGCGTGAATGCCCCGTCGATCGTGTATACGCTGCCGTTGATGAACTTGGCGTCCTCCCGGCACAGGAAGGCGGCCAGAGCCGCGACTTCAGAGGGTTTGCCATAACGGCCTGCGGGAATGGCGGCGATGACCATCGCGCGTGCTTTGGCGGCATCCTCGGGGCAGGCGTCCGATTCCACCGCAGCAAGCATGTCAGTTTCGATTTGACCTGGGCAAATCGCGTTCACTCGGATGCCTTCGCCGGCATAGGCCTTGGCACCGTTCTTCGTCAGCCCGATCACGGCGTGCTTGCTGGCACAGTAGGCTGGCATTGTGGCTCGGCCACCGATCAAGCCGGCCACGGACGAGATGTTGATGATCGTGCCACCATCGTTGCGTCGCAGGGCGGGGACCGCGTGCTTCATCATCAGGAAAACCCCGCCGACATTGACATCCATGACATGATTGAAGCTATCGAGGTCTTGATCCTCGATCAGGCCGCTTTCCCCGACGATTCCTGCGCCGTTGAACACGGCATCGAGTTTGCCGAATTCGGTTTCGGCCCGTTCAACAAGACCGCGTGCCTCGTCTTCGCATGACACGTCGGATTGATGCGTCACGATGTTTGGACCCATTGCGCCAAGCTTGTTCAGCCGATCCATGTTGCGACCTGATGCGACGACGGTGGCCCCTTCATCGGTCAGGCGCTTGACGGTTTCGACACCGATGCCACCCGTGGCACCGGTGACGATGATGATCTTGCTTTCCAGAGGCCGTTCCATGACTCACGTGCCACCGAACCCGTCCAGGACGGTCTTGCCGATTGCGGATCCTTCTTCCTGATGGGCAAGCGCCTCGCGCAGGGTTGTCTCGCTCATGGTCCCGCAATGCTTGTTCACCGTCGAGATCAACGAGCCATCATCCAGCATTGTGGACACGCGGTTGAGCAGTTGGGACTGTGCGTCCATGTCCTCGGTCTGGAACATCGATCGGGCAAACATGAACTCCCAGCTATACGACAGGGCCTTGAGCTTGATCGCGCCGATATTGACGTCCTGTGGGTCGTCGATCAGCGCGATATGGCCCCGCGGCTTGATCAGGTCGACAATGGCGTCGAAGTGCTTGTCCGTCTGGTTCAGCGTGGCGACAAATTTTGGAGAGATGCCGAGTGCCTTCATCTCGTCGTTGAGCGGGTTGCGATGGTTGACCACATGGTCTGCGCCCATCTTCTTGACCCACGCGACCGTGTCATCGCGCGACGCACTCGCCACGACGGTCAGGCCCGTCAGTTTCTTGGCCAGCTGGATCAGGATCGAGCCGACGCCTCCGGCGGCCCCGATGATCAGGATCGCTTCACCGTCGCCGTCTCCCTCCTTGATGCCAAAACTGTCAAACAGCATCTCCCAAGCGGTGATGCTGGTCAGTGGCATGCCGGCGGCTTCCGAAAAGTTGAGCGAGGTTGGCTTGCGGCCCGCCAAACGTTCATCCACGGCCTGAAACTCGGCATTGCTTCCCGGACGGGTGAATTCGCCGGCATAAAACACCTCGTCGCCCGGCTCGAACGCCGTCACGCCGGCGCCGACTTCCTTGACGATGCCGGCCGCATCGAACCCCAGGATGCGTGTGCCTTCGGGCGGGCGGTTTGCACGGACCTTCACGTCGACCGGATTGACCGAGACGCCACGCACTTCAACCAGCAAGTCGCGCGTGCCGGGAACGGGCATGTCTGCGTCAAATTCGACGACCGAGTTCGGTGCCGAAACCGGCCCCCTTTCGCTGTAACCAAGAGCCTTCATTGTTGACCTCCGTCTGAACTGTTCGAAACTTCGACCGGAATACTGCGTCTTCACCTAGGTTTTGACAAGAACCTACATTTTTGTAAGTATGGGATATTGAATCATCGAGGCGACAGGGATGGTCAGAAAGTACAATTGGAAAACGGGGTGCGATGTCGAAGCGACGTTGAGCGTAATCGGTGGCCGCTGGAAGCCGATTCTGATTTGCCGTCTTCTTGGCGGACGAAAGCGTTTCAGCGAGCTGTGCCGTCTAGCCCCCAACGCGACCGAACGGATGATCACGCTTCAACTGCGGGAACTGGAAGCCGATGGCGTTATCTCTCGGCATGTGTTTGCCGAGGTGCCGCCGCGCGTGGAGTACGAAGTGACGGAACGTGGGAGGAGCTTGAAGCCCATCATCGAAGCAATGCAGGAGTGGGGCAAGGACTTCAAGGAAACGCGGCTTTGTGAAGAAGAACAGTTGCTCGAGGTCGAGAGCAGGTGCGCCAGACCATTGGCCGGAACCGTGCTCGGCGGCAAGCGGTTGTGAAGTCTCGAGTCGAGGCTTGGCCTTTCCCGCCCTTGTACTGTTGGCGGACAGCTTCATCGCCAGTGCGACCCGTCCTTCCCGGCCAGAACTTCCTCGATGTGTTTGTGTCGTCGAGGGACCCGTCCCCAGGCTTTCGGGGCTGAGGCTCGGTCACGCGGTCTTCGATTCGCCTGGCGAATGCATTGCCGCGACCGGAGACCGGAATTCCCGTCACATTGTCGGCGGCGCCGCAATTTCCGTGGAGCCGCGCCATCAATTCTTGTGGAGGCGTAAAGAGGGGGACGGAGGCTGCGGTGCGGCACACAGGATGATCGAATGACGCCGGGAGCCTTCCCCGTGGTTGCTGAAACTGGGTCAGGAGCGGTGGATGGCGCAAGCTTAGCAAGGCGGGACGCCTTTCCAGGCTCTGGATGCACAATCCCGTCTCCGGTAACGTCGCGTGCGCCGACCCGGAAATTCGGTCAAGACGCCGTCGTAGTTTTCCTGGCATCCCGCGGAGCATGTGACAGCCTGGAGCATCCCCGAATGGTGCCGAACCGCCCCGACAATTGGGAGAAGAAGAATGTGACGGCACGAGGAAACCGTTGCCGCAAGGGGGAGACGGCTGCCGGGAAGGGAACTTCCGGGACAGGACTTCCAGTTTCCGGACGTGAGGCGAAGGGTGTCGAGAAAGGAATATGCTTGACAGAGTGGGGCTCTTAAGAGCTTCCAATAATGGCTTTGCCGAGGCTTCGGCCCTGCCAGGAACTGGCCGTTGTGCAATTCTGCGCCGAAGCTGCGCGAATCGCTGGCGCTGGCGATTCGGCTTGAACTAGGGACGCTGCGGCATCCGCCTCATTGCGACAGGCGTGATTGTTCAACGGCCCATAATCATGCCGCGGTCCAGGCCTGCCTGACGTTGAGGGCCCAGTTCGGCCAGCCATTGCCAAAGGCTTCAGGTCAGCGTCAGACTGCAGCGTGCTGCGCCGGTGCCGAAAGAGCCTGCAGGAGTGGGGCGATGGCGTTCGGGAAACATGCTTCCCGATGAAGCACTAGGGTCGGAAGCAGAGACGGCGGCGCCAAATCAATCGGTGCCCAGCTTGATCACGTACGCAATTTGCTGTAGTTTCAAGAGGTCAGACGTCTCTCGCGACATCTGAAATTTGTCTTTGTTTTCTAGGAGCAGGTGACCCTGGCCGATCCGACAGAAATAACTGTGCGCCTTCGCGAGATGATCGAATCCGACTTTGACGACGGGGACCGTTTGCCATCCGAAGTCAAACTCTCAGAGAGTCTCGGCGTGAGCAGGGCCAAGCTGCGCGAAGCGTTCGGCAGCCTTTGGCAGGCCGGTCTGATCGAGAAGAAATGGGGCGTCGGCACGATCGTCCGCAAGCCCAGGGACGCAAAGCGCGTGGTCGTGCCTTTGCCCTACATCCGCAGCGCGCCAAACCTGATTCGTGAAAGCGGACAGGAGCCGTCGGTTTCGGACTTGTCGATCGAACGCGGCCCTGCAGATGCCACAGTTGCTGATTTGCTGGAGATCGCAGCCGGCAGCGAATTCTGGTTGATCGATCGCGTGTTTCGGGCCGACGACGTACCGATACAACGCACGATTGATGCGGTGTGTGCAGAGATTGAGGGCATTTCCTTCGATGCGAGCGGGTTCGATGTAAACACCAACACGCTTGTCGCGATGTACCAGGACCAGCTTGCAAGCAACCTGATGCGCTCGGATGGCCGGGTAACGGTGGTGCCCCTGCCGGCCGACACGGCCATGCGTTTGGACCTGCGCGAGGCTGACCCGGCTCTCTTGGTGGAATACAGCACTTATTCGGATCGCGGCACTATGCTCGGCTATTCGGTGACGTGGTACAACACCGCGCGCGTGGACATCAGGTTCGCGGCAGAGCGTCCCGAAGCAATCGATTTCCATGGGCGCATCCCAAAGGTTGCCCAGAAATCCTTGCCGCCAACAAAGGTCAGCTCGCATTTGAGCGCCTTGAAGCACGCATAGATCCCCGGGTTGTCCCGGTTCCTTGGCCTCCCGAGGCCCATTCACGCCCATCCCGTCCTTCTTGTTGACATGGCGTCAGCCTGACAATAGTAACAGGTAGGAGGTCAGACCTCTGACCTCTTACCTGTTCATTCGCCAGACCGGCGAACCGGCTGACTGGGGCAGGTTAGGGAGGAACTTGACATGTGCAATTTGCCGTGACGGGGCATTGCCTGATCACGGGCGGTGCCGGAGCCATGGGTGCGGCCACGGCGCGGCGTGCCGCCAGGAACGGCTACGCGATTTCGCTTGTGTCGCTTGAAGCGGAGCGATCGTCGGTCGAATCGCTGATCCGGGAAATCACTGAAGGAGGTGGGGCGGCAAACTTTCTTCCCGCGGATGTCTCGTCTGAAACGGAAGTCGTGGAGGCGTACAAAACCGCAGCCGAAACCTATGGCCCGCCGACAGGCGTGCTGCATGCTGCAGGGATCTTCGTCAGTGACATGGTTCGAGACCTGAACTTTGAAGCGATCTCAAGGCTGATCGCGACCAACGTCACTGGCCTGATGATCTGCTGCCGGGAAGCGGCGCGCCTCATGTCCACCAGGTCAGGCGGGCTGGGAGGGTCCATCGTCAATGTCTCGTCCATGGCGGCAACCATCGGAGGGCGTCCCGGGCACAGTGTCTATGCCGCCTCAAAGGGCGCAGTCGACGTCTTTTCCAAGGGATTCGCAAAGGAAGTGGCACGGGAAGGAATCCGTGTCAACACGGTGCGACCCGGCGCTGTCGCAAGTGCCATGACCGCTGGATTGGAAGCCGATCCTGAATTGAGAAAGGCTGT
This sequence comes from Silicimonas sp., assembly GCA_022824315.1. Taxonomy (GTDB): domain Bacteria; phylum Pseudomonadota; class Alphaproteobacteria; order Rhodobacterales; family Rhodobacteraceae; genus JAJEFO01. The sequence goes on along the minus strand of JAJEAC010000093.1, from coordinate 83,069 downwards.
CGAAGATTCGATCCCGATGGGACGAATCGGACAGCCGGGCGAGATCGCCGACATCGCGCTTTGGCTGATGTCACCCGCGTCGTCACTCGTCACAGGTGCGCATATCGATGCCGGTGGGGGAGGGTTCAATGTCGCCGGGTCCGTATGAACACTCATGCCATCGCGAAAGTGCACGACACATGCTCCTGACGAAAGAGGAACGCCAAAGGGTTCCGTCGGCCTTCGACGACATCAGCTTTGATCTCTGCCGACGCCGAGATGATGTCATCATGATGAGCGCGGACCTCAGTCACTATGTTGATCTCTTCAAGGTTACCAAGGAACTCCCCGATCAATTTGTGGAAGTCGGCATGGCTGAGCAGAATCTGGTAGGGGTTGCCGCTGGCCTGGCCAAGGCCGGATTTGTCCCGATCACATCGACGTTTGGCAGCTACGCCTCCCGCCGGTGCTTTGATCAGATGGTGATCTGCATGGGCACCAGCAAGAATACGGGCATTTGCATTGGATTCACGCCGGGCATCTCGAGCCCCGCACCGGTTCACCATCAGGGCACTGAAGACTTGGGCATGCTGCGGGCAGTGCCCCAAGCCACGGTCATCGACCCGATGGACGTGACGGATTTTGCGCAGGCCCTGGACGTGGCGTGCGAGACGCCAGGGCTTGTATACATGCGCGGGCATCGCGGCACGACGCCCAAGATGCTCGATCCCGAGACGTTCAAGTTTGAGCTGGGCAGGACCTACCCGCTGCGAACAGGCTCGGGCATTGGCGTGATTTCTTGCGGCCACGCCTCGCAATGGGCGGTCGAGGCCTCAGATATTCTTGTTGTTCAAGGCGTTGATCATTCGCTCTTGCATGTGCCGACGATCAAGCCGGTGAATGAGCAGGAAGTCATCGACTACTGCTTTGCGCACGACCAGATCGTCACGATCGAGAACCATCAGATCTCGACCGGACTGGGCGGCCTCGTGAGCGAAATCGTCTGCAAGGTAGGGCGCGGGCCGCGCATCACCCGCGTCGGTGTTCCAGACAGCTGGGCGCCTGGCGGATCGATTCGACACATCAGGAAACACTTCGGCCTGGACGGACCGGCTTTGGCCAAGCGGATCGAGGAGGTGATGCAGTGACAAGCAAATCGGCAAAGCGCGTCAAGACCCTCGAACTCCAGGCCGCCAAGATGCGTCGAAACGTAGTGGACATCTGCATGCAGCGTGGCGGGTATGCGGGGCAGGGCGTCGCCTTGTCGGATGTTGGCGCCTGCATCTACTTCGACGAGATGCGACCGGACGGGAACGGATGGTATCATGACCGCTTCGTCAATTCGAACGGCCATGACACGATCATCAACTTCGCCGCGATGGCCGAATTGGGCATCTACACGATGGATGAACTGCGCACGATGGGTGCTGACGGCTCGCCCATCAATCAAAGCCCCATCGAGGGAGCGCGAGGGTTCGAGATCACTTCGGGTTCCTTGGGTACCGGTGTGTCGCAAGCCGCCGGGATCGCCTTCGGAGAACGCAAGAAGGGGTCCGACAAACGCGTGATCTGCCTGTTGTCGGACGGTGAACTGCACGAGGGCAGTGTTTGGGAAGCGTTCATGTTCGCCGCACATTACAAGCTGTCGAACTTCATCGTCATCATCGACAACAACGATTTGGGCGCCACCGGCAAGACCTCGGAAGTGATGGCGGTCGAGCCGATCAAGAAAAAGATGGAAGCCTTTGGCTTCCACGCACGCCAAATCAACGGCAACGCAATCCCGGAAATCCTGGACGCTTTCAAAGAGGCCCGCAGCGTCAAGGGCAAACCCTATGCAATGATTGCAGACACCAGGATTTTTGCCGGCATCGGAGTCTACCAGAACGCCATCCCGTTCGCCCATTTCGTCGGTGCGAATGGGCGCTGGGACACCGGGCATCTCGAATGGGAGCCCGGCTGGCGGGAGATCCTGAGCACAATCGAACGACTAGAGGCGGAGTTGGCGGCACTCGACCAAGGCCAGACTTGAACGGTCCGCTCCATTGGTGAGCCGATCCGAGAGGAAGACATGAAGACTTTGGTGAGCGGAGCGACAGGATTCATAGGGTCTCACCTGATCCCCGCCTTGGTTGATCAGGGTCACCAGGTTGTCGCGACTGACGTGGTCAAGGAACCGCATTGGATCACGTCAAGTTCGGCAATCCCATATGTGCGAGCGGACCTCGGCAACGATGCCGAGATCCAGGATCTCGTGTCAGGGATCCGCCCGGACAATGTCGTGCATCTGGCCGGATTGCTTGCTGAAGCCTGTGAAGCCGAACCGCAACTTGGTTTCCGCGTGAACGTCATTGCGACGCTCTCGCTACTTGAGGCCTGCGTCGCGAACGGGATCGTGCGTTTCGTGATGACGAGCTCGCCTTCGGTCTTTGGCCGCGGGCTTGCGGAGCCGGTCGCAGATGATGCCGTAAAGCTGCCGGAGACCGTGTACGGCCAGACCAAGCTCGCCTGTGAGCACATGCTGGGTTGGTACGGGCGGACTCATGGTCTCAGCGTCGGGGCCGTGCGCTTTCCGTGGGTATACGGCCCGGGTCGAACTACCGGCCTGACGGCGCAATATTCGTCATTCCTCTTCGACGCCATCGCTCGCGGCGAAGACGTCGTGGTTGCAAACCCCGATCAATCCGGCAACTGGCTGTACGTCAAAGATGCAGTCAAGTCTTTGATTTTGATGTTGGAAAGTGATGCCCACTCAAGAGTCATCTACAACATCATGGGCGGGATCCATTCCGTTGGCGACGTGATGAACATCGCGCAGGATTTGTTCCCCAGTGCCCGGATCAGGATTCGGAAAGCGGCTCGGGCCTCCTATCCCTATGCGTCTTCGTTCGATGACACACGGGCGCGGGAGGAGCTTGGGTGGAGGCCCGACTACTCGATCAGGCGAGGCATGAAAGACCATGTCGAGACAGTGCGCAGAACTTTGGAGGTGGCCTGATGACCACAGCCCAAGACACCAGGGCGATTGAACGCTCGAACCCCGTCAGATCAACACAGAGGAGACTGAAATGAAACTGACAAATTGGATGAAAACGCTTGCGGTTTCCACAGCCGCAGCGCTGGTCATTGCGCCAAACGCTTGGGCCAAGGAACTCAAGGTCGGCAGCTATGAGCCGGAAAGCCACTACCTGGTGGAATTCGTCTACAAGCCGTATCTCAAGGAAATCACGCGGCGAACCAACGGAGAGCTGACGTTCAAGTGGTTCCACGGAGGAACCCTGGTCAAGGCCCCACAGACCGTCGACGGCCTCAAGTCCGGCCTTGTCGACCTCGTGGTTACGACGGGCATCTTCACGCAGGAAAGCCTTTTCCCGACGACCCATGTCATGACCCTGCCGTTCCAGTTTGACAGCACGGTCGAGGCAAATCACGTCTTCCAGAAGATGTATCACGAAATCCCCGAGGTTCAGGCCGAGTTCGAAGGCCTGGTGCCATTGGGTTTCCACGTCTCCGACTTCTTCAACCTGCATATCCACAAGGATGTCGATCCGGTTCACACACTGGAGGACCTGCAGAAGCTGGAAATTGGCGCGTTCTCGAAGTCGGGCGTGACCTACAGCGAACTGCTGGGCGCAACGCCTCGGAATATCAAGCTGGAAGACCTCTACGTGTCGCTCCAGCGCAAGGCGATCGACGGCATCTGGTTTCCGACTGCGCCATTGATCAAGTGGAAGATGACGGATCACACCTCGAATCACTCGCTGGTGGGCGGCCCGTTCGTGATGATCCCGATGACCATGTCGCAGCAGACCTGGGACAGCCTGACCGATGAACAGCGTGAGATCTTTCGCTCAATGGAAAACGAGCTCACGAACTTCACCGGCGCGATCGTCGACAACCGCAGGGGTTCGTCCGTGGCAAAGATGGATGGCCGTGGAGACACCATCATTCGCCTGGTGCCGGAAGAGAAGGCCAAGTGGGTTGCACAGACAAAGCCTGCCTACGACGCGTGGCTGGCCTTGATGGAAGAGAAGGGCAACGATGGCGAAGCCATCCTCGCGAGGGTGCAGGAGTTCACTGCCGAGTTCAAGGGAATGGACTACACCCCGGCTGACTGGTGGGGCGACAACTGGCAGGAGTGAGGATCCTTCGGGAGGGAGTGGCCTGGCGTCAGTCCCTTGAAGTCCTGGCGGCCTTGGTTCCGGCATCCTGACGCCGATGCGCGGCATGATGCCGGAACCAAGGTTCGCTCCTTCAAGCAATCTGGCGTCGCATTGCTCCCGATGCGGCGTCGGGACTGGCCGCCAAGCCGAATGACACGCTCGGGGCTGCCGCGTCTTGGAAGGAAAATCTGATGACACCGCAAGACTCAGATGCAGACATCGAAATAGACATCCCCCAGATCGAAAGCGGCGGACCGCCCGCGGCTGAAGCCGGGGACGACGCCTTTGGCGCGATTGCCCGGGGAATACATGGAGTGCTCGACCCGGTGTGTCGGTATCTCTGCTACGCCGCTGCTGTCCTGACGTTGCTGATGTCGATTGCGATGGTCGTCGATCTGGTCAGTCGCTTGGCCTTCAGCAAACCGTTGTCGGGCATGATCGAACTGCAAACTTTCATGCTGGTCTTCATGGCGTTCTTCAGCATCGCCTATACGATGTTGAAGAACCAGCACGTGTCAGTGGACCTGGTCACGTCCATGATGTCCGCTCAGACGAACAGCACCCTGCAGAGCATTTTCAGCATTTGGGGTGCATTCCTGTTTGGCGCAATGAGCTGGTTGAGCGCGTCCCGGTCCCTTGAAGCGTTTCAGCGTGAGGAGATTTCGGACATCATTCGCATGCCCTACTGGGTTTTGTACGCTGTGGTTGCGGCAGGAACGCTGTTGCTCGCGTTGACGCTGGTCGGTTTGCTGTTCTCGCATCTGTCAGGATTGTTCCAACATTGCGAGGAGCGTGCGAAGTTCTGGACAACGCTGGCGGCCATCATGGCCTTGTCGGTCGCAGGCTTGTACTCCGGGCTCATTCTCAAGGCGATTGCGCCGGACTTGAGCTCGCCAGTGGTCGGCATACTCTACACCGCGTTCCTGATGTTCATTCTCCTGCTCGGGTTTCCGGTGGGCTTCTCGATGGCGTTTGCGGGCTTCACCGGCCTCACTTTCCTGATTGGTAGCGACGTCGCGTTCAATGTCACAAAGATCAATACCTATGACTCGGTGGCAGTGTATTTCTTTTGCGTGATCCCGTTCTTCCTTCTGATGGGGTTCTTGATCCTGCATGCGGGCATCGGCGCAAAGCTCTATGACGCAGGAATCAAGGTCTTTGGGCGGCTGCCTGGGGGCCTGGCCGTTGGAACCGTGGCCGGGTGCGGCGGCTTTGCTGCCATTTGCGGAGACAGCGTGGCCTCGGCGGCGACGATGGGTTCCGTCTCGATCCCGGAAATGAAGAAGTACGATTATGACGACTCGCTGGCGACGGGTGCAGTCGCCGCCGGAGGGACGCTGGGCATCCTGATCCCGCCCAGCATTGGGTTCGTGGTCTACGGCATCATTACAGAGCAATCGATCGGAAAGATGTTCATGGCTGGGATAATCCCGGGGATAATCCTGACGCTCGGATTTGCCTTTGCCACGTACATCCAGTGCGTCATCAATCCAAAACTCGGCCCAAGGTCGGAAAAGTTCCCCGCGCACGAAATCGCAAAGTCGATTTTTGACATCTGGCCGGTTGGTGCGCTCTTCGCCGCGGTGATCGGCGGCATCTACTCGGGCATCCTGACGCCCACCGAAGCGGGCGGCGTCGGTGCGAGCGGCGCGCTTCTGATCGCGCTCTTCGCCAAGGGGTTCAATCGTCACAAGCTGTTCGCCGCCCTTCTCGAAGCCACGACGACAAGTGCCATGATCTTCACGATCCTCATCGGTGTCGGATTGCTTGGCTACTTCATCACCTTGACGGACCTGCCGCTGTCCTTCGCGAACTTCCTGAACACGCTCGATGTCTCACGTTATGTCATTTACGTGCTCATCCTGCTGCTTTACTTGGTGCTCGGTATGGTGATGAACATCATTCCGATGATGATGCTGACCCTGCCGATCCTGTTTCCAACGGTCGTGGGCCTTGGGTTCGATCCCATCTGGTTCGGGGTCATCATGGTGATCATGATGGAAATGGGACAGATTACGCCACCGGTCGGCATCAACGTGTTTGTCATCCACGGCGTTGCAAGGAAGTACAACGTGTCCACGGCCACGATCTACCGCGGCATCATTCCGTTTGTTATCGTAGAGGTCGTCGTGATCTTCTTGCTGACGTTGTTCCCGGAAGTCGTCCTGTGGCTGCCCAATTCCATGGACGTGTTGGCGCCGTTGGATTGAGGGAGCTTAGTCTTGGATAAGAATGGACCCGCGCTTGGTGTTACGTTGACTGGCCTGCGTGCAGTTGTGTCGGCCGGAGCGGCAGGAATCGGCCGCTCAATCGTCGAAGCTTTGACCGGGGCTGGAGCCAGGATCGCCGCGTTCGACGTGTCCGAAGATGCAGTGAACGGCCTACGGTCTGCGCATCCCGAAGTCGTTGCCCGTGTTGTGGATGTATCGAACCGTGCAGGCGTAGATGCGTTCTTTGAAGAAGTCACAACCGAATTCGGGGGACTCGATGTTCTGGTGAACAATGCCGGCATTGCGGGTCCGACAGCAAAGGTTGAAGATATTGAGCCGAACGAATGGGAAACCACGATCGCGATCAATCTCACGGGTCAATTCTACTGCGCGCGCAAGGCAGCCCCTGCGCTCAAGGCCTCGGAAAATGGCGCGATCATCAACATCGCTTCCGTAGCCGGGCGCTTGGGCTACGCGAACCGCACGCCATATGCGGCGTCCAAATGGGCCGTTGTCGGCTTCACCAAGAGCCTCGCCATCGAAATGGGTCCTGATGGGGTTCGCGTGAATGCAATCCTCCCCGGCGTTGTTGAAGGTCCGCGCATTGACAGGGTGATTCAGGCACGGGCGGATGCCGTAGGCGCCAGCTTCGCCGAGATTCGAGACGCGTATCTCGGCAATATTTCTCTCCGCAGGATGGTGAGTGCCGATGACGTGGCCAACATGGTCTTGTTCCTCTGCTCGCCCGCTGGCCGCAACATTTCCGGACAGGCGCTGAGCGTGTGCGGCAACGTCGAATCCCTCTGATCGAAGGCTAGGTACATGGCAACGGCGAGAAAAGTCATCATCACCTGCGCGACGACCGGGGCGATTCATGTACCTACCATGTCTCCGCATCTGCCACTCACTCCCGATCAGATCGTCGCGGACGCCCTGGGAGCTGCGGAGGCGGGGGCTGCCATCTTGCACTTGCACGCCCGTGATCCCGAGGATGGCCGTCCGACGCCCGATCCCGGTGTGTTCCTGCCGATTCTTGAGCGGCTCAAGCAATCCACCGATGCCGTGATCAACGTCACGACCGGTGGCGGACACAACATGACGGTGCAAGAGCGGCTCATCACGCCACTGAAGGCCGCCCCGGAAATGTGCTCCTTGAACATGGGGTCGATGAATTTCGGCCTGTTCCCTGTGCTCGACAAGTTCGAGGCGTTCAACCACGCATGGGAACCGGAATACCTCGAAAGCACCCGCGACTTCATCTTCAAGAATACCTTTGCGGACATCGAGTACATCCTGAAGCATCTGGGTGAGGAATGCGGCACACGGTTCGAATTCGAGTGCTACGACATCGGCCACCTGCATTCGCTCGCATATTTCCTCGAGCAGGGCCTGGTCAGGCCACCGCTATTTGTGCAGTCGATCTTTGGCATCCTGGGTGGCATTGCGCCGGACGTTGATCACCTGGTGCACATGAAGCGCACCGCAGACCGGCTTTTTGGCGAAGATTACGTCTGGAGCGTCTTGGGAGCGGGACGGCATCAGCTGAATTTTGCCACGATGGGGGCCATCATGGGGGCCAACATACGGGTGGGCCTTGAAGACAGCGTTTATGCGGGCATGGGCAAACTTGCAGCTTCGAGTGCCGAACAGGTCGGAATCATGTGCAACATCCTTGAAAACCTGTCGATGGACATTGCGACACCAGCCGAAGCCCGCGAGGTTTTGCGTCTCAAAGGGGGCGACCATGTCGGCTTCTAGGCGCTCACAACACTGAAGGAGATAAACATGTCCGATCCGAATTCGCTCGCCGGCAAGACAGCAGTGGTGACTGGTGCTGGTCGCGGCATCGGTCGCGCAATTGCACTTCGATTTGCAAATGCCGGCGCAGATGTTGCCATTCTGGCGCGCACGGAGACCGAACTCTCGGAAGTTGCCGGCAAGATCAAGGCACTGGGAGTCCGATGCCACATGGGGCGCGTTGATCTGACTGATCCTGCCGCGACCGGAAAGGCTTGTGGAGCGCTCGTTTCCGATTTGGGCAATGTCGACATTCTCGTGAACAACGCTGGCGTCGAACTGGAGTTGAGGCAAGTGGCCGACAGTGATCCTGAGAAGTGGTGGCGCACCATCGAGATCAACGTTCTCGGGACCTATCTCGTCACGCGTTTCCTGCTCGAACACATCAACGAGGGCGGCAAGATCATCAACATGTCGTCGGCCAAGGGGTTGCGCGCCTCAGCCCAGCAAAGCTCCTACACCGTGTCCAAGGCAGGCCTGCACATCTTCACCGAATGCCTCGCGAACGAGCTCTGGCCACGAAAGATCGACGTCAACAACCTGATCCCGGGGCCGGTTGCGACCGACATCTTCAATCGGGAGAGGCGGCCGGAACGGTATACGCCGGAAGAGGTTCTCGAGAAGTTCAAGGACGAGCTTCCGCCCGACTTTCCACCGCAGGAGCGGATCAAGCACCCGGACGAGGTGGCGGATCTGGCTGTCAGTATCGCTTCCCAACCAGTGGGCGGGCCAACAGGGCAGACGTTCTCGCTGGCGCGCCGACCGATTTGAGGATTTTCCGGAATGAAGGCTGCCGTTCTCTTCGAACCCAATGCACCGCTGCAGATCGAGAATGTCTCTGTGCGCAAGCCCCAGTCGCACGAGGTCTTGCTGAGGACGTCATTCGCAGGCATCTGTCACACCGACCTGCACTATATGGAGGCGCACACCCCTTATCCCATGCCCGTTGTTCTGGGACACGAGTCTTCCGGCGTCGTGGAGGCGATAGGGGACGAGGTCCGATACGTAAGACCCGGCGATCACGTCGTGACCTGCTTGTCCGTCTTTTGCGGCACTTGTGAATATTGCACGACGGGGCGTCCAGCGCTCTGCTTTGACCCGGAAATCAAGCTGCCGCCTGGCGTGTCAGAGAGATTGGAATGGGATCGGCCCGGCCGCATCCACACTTTCATGAACCTGTCGTCTTTCGCCGAGCAGATGCTGGTGCATGAGAACGCGTTGGTGAAGATCCGCGACGACATGCCCCTGGACCGCGCCTCGCTGGTCGGCTGTGCCGTAATGACCGGGTACGGTTCCGTCGTGAACACGGCCAAGGTCGGCCCGGGCGATACGGTCGCCGTCATCGCATGTGGCGGCGTCGGGATGGCAGCGGTGAATTCGGCGCGCGTTGCCGGGGCCGAGCGGATCATCGCAATCGACATGAATGCCGACAAGCTGGAATTGGCACGCAAGCTGGGCGCGACCGACATCGTGGACCCCATGGATGGCGACATTGTCGAGCAGGTGCTGTGCTTGACTGGCGGCGGTGTGGATCATGCTTTGGACTGTCTCGGTTCCAAGCGCACGGCCGAGGATGCCTTCAAGATGCTGGCATTCGATGGCACGGCGACGTTGGTCGGACTGTTTCGCGAGGGAGAGACGATTGAACTCACCGGTTCCGCCTTCCTGCGCGAACGCAAGGTCCAGGGCTCGCTTCTCGGCTCAAACCGGTTCCGGGTGGACATGCCCCGGATCATTGAACTCTACATGCAAGGCCGAATGAACCTCGACGTTTTCATCTCGCAGAAAATCCGGCTGGAAGACATCAACGACGGGTTTGCCGCCATGCGGGACGGAAAGGTGCTGCGGAGCCTGATTGACTTTGGGCCGTCAGAATGATGGCGCTTCAAAGACTCGTCTGCGCAACCGCTTTTGTCGCAAGGAAGGGTTCCAGGCTGTCGGGGCCACCCTCTATTCCGTAACCGCTTTCCTTGACCCCGCTGAAGGGTGCTTCCGGGCTGGCCACGGCAACCGTGTTGATTCCCACCATTCCCGCGTCCAGCGCGTCTGAAATGCGTGTCGCGCGGTCCAGCGACCGTGTCACCGCATAGGCAGCAAGGCCGAATTGCAGGGCATTCGCACGCCCGGCGACCTCGTCGATGCTGGAGAAGCGTGTCATGGGGGCAAGCGGACCAAACGGTTCCTCCGTCATGACGCGGCAATCGTCCGGAGCATCCCTGATCACCGTGGGAGCGAAGAAATATCCGCGATTGCCGATCCGTTCGCCGCCCGTGGCAATGGTCGCCCCTCGGGATGCAGCGTCGTCGACAAATCCTGCCATCGCGTCCAGCCGGCGATCGTTTGCCAGCGGTCCCATTTGCGAGGCGGGGTCCAGGCCATCACCCACGATGATCTTCTCAGTCCGCTCCACGAACGCGCCGACGAAGTCATCGTAGATGCGTTCTTGAACGTAGAAGCGCGTCGGGGAGATGCAGACCTGTCCGGCGTTGCGATACTTGCCTGCCACCAGGAGATCAGCCGCCTTGGCGATGTCTACATCGTCAAACACGACAACCGGAGAATGCCCGCCCAATTCCATAGTCGTTCGCTGCATTCGCTGTGCAGCGAGCCCGGCAAGGTGCTTGCCGACCGGAACCGAACCGGTGAACGAGATCTTGCGCACGGCAGGCGATGCCATCAAATGACTTGAGACTTCGGCAGGCACGCCGAACACGAGGTTGAGCACTCCAGCGGGAAGCTCCGCATCATCCAGCGCCTTGGCCATCGCGGACGCCGAGGCCGGCGTCTCTTCCGCCGCCTTGGCCACGACCGAGCAGCCGGCGGCCAGGGCGGGACCGATCTTGCGCGCGAACGTGTTGATCGGGAAATTCCAAGGCGTGAACGAGAGCGTAACACCCACTGGTTCCCTTTGCACCAGATGCCGGACGCCGGGAACGCGTCCGGGCACAATGTCTCCGAACACGCGCTTGGCCTGCTCTCCGGCGAATTCGAGAATGTCGGCGGATCCGGCCACTTCCTTTCGCGCCTCGGCAATTGGCTTGCCATTTTCAAGGGTCAGCGCGGTAGCAATCTCTTCGCACCGGTCCCGGACGAGAGCCGCTGCGGCACATATCACTCGTGCCCGTTCATGCGGAGGCGTGGCTCTCCAAACGGCAAATCCGCTCCCCGCGGCGGCTACCGCTTCGTCCAGGTCCGAGACGGATGCGTGCGGTACCTCGCCGAGCGGCTCTTCGGTCGCCGGATTCAACACCGATTCCGATACGCCCTCCGATCCCTTTCGCCACGTTCCGTTGATCAGGAGATTCAGTTCAGGATAGGTAGCCATCGCCATCGTTCCTCAGCAGGTCACGGGTTTGTTTATGCCGCCACGGACGTATTGCTTGCCGGCATCAAAGTCGGGCTGGTGGTCCCAAGCGTATCCAGGGCTGCCTTTCAGGCTCTGGTGCAAGAAGCACCGCTGCTTCTTGTTTTCCATCACCAAGGCCGAGAGGGCATCAAGGTCAAGTTGGCCGACCAGCGCATCGTGCAAGTTCGCGGCCAATGCCGCATGGGCCGGGTCACCCGCCAGGTCGTTGGTTTCTTCCGGATCATCCCCAAGATTGATCAGAATGCCGCCCCAGCCGTGGATGTAGATGTATTTGAAATCCCCGCGCCTGATCGCGAACCAGGGCGCTTCAACGCCCGGCCCGAAATACTGCATGACCGCCGTGTCATTCCAGGCGGTGTCCTCTTCAGTCAACAGGGCGGAGAAACTTGCACTGTCCGTGCTGCCCCAACGGGCACAGAACTCTTCGGCTCCGCCAATCTCTGACAGGGTGGGACACAGATCTGCAAGGGTCACTGCTTGCTTGACGCGTCGGGGCGTCAGCCGCGACGGCCTGTAGAACACCAACGGCACCTTTACCGAATGTTCCCAGAACGTGCGCTTGAACCACATGTTCCGTTCACCCATCATGTCGCCGTGGTCGCTGGTGAAAACGATCAGCGTGTCGTCGTGGAGGCCGAGCAGCTTCAGCTCGGCCACGATGTCTCCCACAAACTCGTCCAGGTGCGAGATCATGGCAAAGTAGGCTTCGCGCGAAGCGCGGATTCGCTTCTCCGACGGCGGGAATTTATCGATCCCGTGGTGAACGGCCAACCAGTCTGTCACGGGATTCGGCACCGGCTCGGAGTCCAGACGCGGCAAGGCAATGTCGACGTCACTGTAGCGGTCAAGGTACTTCGGCAGGGACTGATAGGAATCGTGCGGCTGCGTGTAGGAAACATGCAGGAAGAATGGCGTGTCCGGGCGTTCCAGGGCCTCGTAGCGCAAGAACTCGATCGTTCGGAATTGCACTTCCGAGTCATAGAGGATCTGGTTGTTCGTCCGGCAAGGGCCTGAAACGGCCAGCTTCTGAACCGACGTGCCAGGGCGATGTTCCACTTCCGGCTCCCAATCGATCGACCAGTCGAAATTCGACGGGTACATGTCGGTTGTGAGCCTCCGGTCGAAACCATGCAGTTGGTCTGCGCCCACGAAATGGCATTTGCCAGAGCAAGCCGTGCGGTAGCCTGCAGACCGCAAGAAATGCATCATCGTGGGCGTCTCGGAAGGGAGCTCGGCCCCATTGCCCCAAACCTGGTGACTTGTCGGCAAGCGCCCGGTGAACTTTGACGCGCGCGAGGGGCTGCAAAGCGGAGAGTTGCAGTAGGCGTTCTCGAAGACGACGCCGTCCCTCGCCAACGCGCTGAGATTGGGCGTTTTCGCCTGGCCGTCGGGATTGCAGAAGCCCAGTGGAAACGCCGCCATCTGGTCGGCTTCGATCAACAGGATATTGGGACGTGCGGTCACGTGGCGGCTCCTTCAATTCGGGCCTCAACCGGGACGCGTAGAGGCGGTTGTGGCAGCGCTTCTCGGGCGGGGACTTGTCGCGTCTCGATGCTGAATTCGGTCTCGTGGGCTCAGTTTGCGCAATGCCCGCATCTATCTCAAGGGCATACATGATTCGCTCCTACCGACAAAAATGTTAGCTTCCGCCTAGAAAGTGCCTTTCGCACACGCCCGGGCTCGGAAGAGGAAAACTACGGCGCACGCAACCATCGCACCACAATATGGCGCCACGAACTGCAACGCGTCGCGGCGCGTCTCCGAGGCCAGGGATCCAATGGAGCGGCTTGCCCGATGCCGGCGTGCCCAATGAGCATGGTGACGGCCCGCTCCAAGCAGGGCGATTCGACGGTGCCATTCGGCGAGAAGTCGTCACGCGGCATGGATGCAGGCTGGTCGAAGAGCCGCTTCCGGCTTGCCTCGGGATTTGCGGCCCAAGAGTGCTCGCCTGGCCCGACAGATGCGATCAAGTGGAGTTCCGCGACCCCGAAAGGCTCGTGTCACGCATTCAGCGCGCCATCCACGACAAGCTCATGCCCGGTGCGGTAGCATAGGCGGGTTCCGGTGCCTCCAGGTCAGCAACGTCGGCTTCCTGGGCTGATTCCGAGGCCGGATGCCCATGGAACAAGGTCAGTGAAGACCATGCGAGGCAGATCCCGCGTCCATGGCAGGGGCGTGACGGCGCGGCTACCCGACGCCCTCAAGAGCGAGCGCGATTCCCTGGCCGACACCGATGCACATGGTGCAAAGAGCGAGGGACAGGCCCCGGTTCCGGAGTTCAATTGCGGCTGTCAGGGCCAGCCGTGCTCCAGACATGCCCAGCGGGTGCCCGAGGGCGATGGCTCCGCCATTCGGATTCACGAAGTCCCCGTCGTCGGGCAGGCCGAGTTGACGCGTCACCGCCAGCGCCTGTGCCGCGAATGCCTCGTTCAACTCGATGATGTCCAGATCGGTTGTCGCAATGCCAAGGCGGTCCAGCAGCCTCTCGCTGGCGGGAACTGGGCCAATGCCCATGATTCGTGGCGGAACGCCGGCCGCAGCGGCACCCAGAACCCGTGCCTTGGGTGTCAGCCCGTACCGCTCGATCGCCGTTTCCGACGCGACAATCAGCGCCGCGGCGCCGTCATTCACACCGGACGCGTTTCCGGCCGTGACCGTGCCGCCGTCGCGGAACGGGGTTGGCAGCGCCGCGAGCTTGTCAAGCGAGGTACGGCGCGGATGCTCGTCGACCTCAACGACGACCGGGTCGGCCCTCCGCCGGGGAATCGAGACCGGGGTGATCTCCTGCCCGAGCCGTCCGCTTTCAATGGCCCGCGCCGCGCGTTCCTGCGACCGGAGTGCGAATGCGTCCTGGTCGGTTCGCGAGATTCCGAATTCCGAGGCAACGTTCTCTGCGGTCTCCGGCATGCTGTCGACGCCGTGTTTCGCCTTCATCCCTTGGTTGACGAAGCGCCAGCCAATGGTCGTGTCGAAGATCTCGGCCTGTCGGGAAAACGCGGCATTCGCCTTCGGCATGACCATGGGCGCACGTGTCATGCTCTCGACGCCGCCGGCGAGAATCACATCCGCTTCGCCGGTCTTTATCGTGCGCGCTGCCATGGCCACCGCGTCAAGGCCGGATCCGCAAAGCCGGTTTATGGTTGCGCCACCCACGGATTCGGGAAGTCCGGCCAGCAATGCCGACATTCGGGCCACGTTGCGGTTGTCCTCTCCGGCCTGGTTGGCGCATCCCATGATCACGTCGTTGATCGCCGCCGGGTCGAGCGACGGCGCGGATGCCATGACGGCACGGATCACCTCTCCCAGCAAGTCATCGGGGCGCACCGCCGCGAGCGCACCGCCATACCTGCCAATGGCGCTGCGCAGCCCTTCGCAAATGAAAGCTTCAGCCATTTTCGTCCTCGCTGAGCGGCTGTTCGCAATCATTCCGGCACTTCAGTCGAAAGGACACCCCGGCATGGCATGTTCCGGAATGCTGGCGGTCGACCAGCGGACCGTCGATCAGAAAATGCTGGATGAACGCATCCGCGTATCCGTCGGTTTCGCTGCTGGTCCGGCGTCGCCCGCCGCATGTCCCGTGGGAGCCTTGATCAATTGCCGGACCTTCCGGGCAGGATCTTGGAGACGAAACGCCCGAGGCCGCCTTCCTGCGTCGGCACTGGCTCTTCCTCGCTGGTCTTGCCGCAAAGATCGGCTGGCATGCCGTTCTGCGTCAAGGCGCCCGCCAATGACGGGTGATGCTTGAAGATGCTCTTGAACCCGGAGATTTCGAAGACCTCGTCGACATCGGGCTGCAATCGGGCGAGGACAACGGATCCGTTCTCAGCCTCCACGCGCTTTGCAAGGACCAGCAAGGCTCGAAGTCCGGCACTGCTGACGAAGTCCACGTCGTCGAAGTCAAGCACAATCGGCAGGCCAAGGTTCAGGTCGAGCTCCTTGAGCCGGCTGTCGAGAACGGGCGCGGAATTTCCGTCAATCCGGCCGACGATCCTGATTGCCGTTCCGGTATCGGCCGCAAATACCTCAAGTTCCAATTCGGACATTGATTCCCTTCCCAGAATTGCCTCTTCGTCGTCTATAAGAGAAACGCCTCCCAGACAGAAGTCCGGCGACCCATCTGCGTTCACTTCCCGATGCGAATAGATAGTTTGTCAACAGTGTTGCGGTCAAGCTGGTACATGAGACTCGACGCAGACGCCGGGGCCGGTTCTCGTGCTGCACTCATCGAGTAAGGGATTTTGAAACCGCCTGTGCTGGCCAATTCGGTTGATCGGTTCTGCGCCGCGATGTATCCTTGACCAATGCAATTTGCGAACGTGAACCGGTCAGGCGAGCTCGCGGCAAAGCGTTATGCGGAGACATTGGTCGCGAATTCGGGGTCGGCGTTTTTTTGGGCGATGCGACGCATGCTGCCCGCGAAGCGCGACGCGATGTATGCGATCTACGCGTTTTGCCGAGAGGTCGACGACATTGCCGATGAGCCCGGCGAGACGGCTCGCAAGCAGGAGGCGCTCAACGGCTACAGGCGCGACGTGGAGCGGCTTTACCGGGGTGAGGAGCCGGCACGGGCGACGGTAAGGGCTCTTGTCAGGCCGGCGTTCGATTACGAACTCGAGGAATCCGACCTCAATTGCGTGATTGACGGAATGATGACGGATGCTGCGCCTTCCGTACGCATTCCCGATGAGGCGGCCTTGGCGACATACGTTGACCGCGTGGCTTGCTCGGTCGGGCGGATGTCCTGTCGGGTATTCGGGCTCGACCCCGAGACCGGAAGGCAATTGGCGGCTTCCCTCGGTTCGGCGCTTCAGTTGACCAATATCCTGCGCGACGTTCGTGAAGACGCACGACGCAATCGGATCTACCTTCCTGCATCCGCTCTTCGTGAGGCCGGTCTTGAATGCCCACGCACCGACACGCTCACTGACGAGCCCGCGGTGGACATTGTCTGCCAGGGCCTGTCGACAAGTGCCTGGAACCACTTCGCGGCTGCGGACAGGATCATGGGCGCTTGCCGATCCCAGGACATTCGGCCTGCCAGGATGATGCGCGCCGTATACGGCAAGCTTCTGGAACGGATCGTCGGAGCGGGGTTTTCGCCGTTTCCATCCGAGCGGATTTCCATAGGCTCGTTCCGAAAGGCCTGCCTGGCCTTGCGCCACGGCCTGTTCTAGGTGCCCGGAATCGCCCATGTGGTTGGCGCAGGCGTTGCCGGCTTGAGCGCGGCGTGCGAGTTGTCTGCAAGCGGAATTCGCGTGGCGGTTCACGAAGCGACCGGCCATGCCGGCGGACGCTGCCGTTCGTTCCAGGACGAGAGTCTCGGGGCGTTGATCGACAACGGAAGCCATCTGATTCTCTCTGGCAACACGTCGATTCAGCGGTTCCTGGCACTGATTGGAGCGTTGGACAGGCTGTCTGGTCCGGTCAGCGCCCGCTTTCCATTCCTTGATCTCGCCTCGGGGGAACGTTGGACGGTTGACTTGGGAAATGGACGGATTCCCGGAAGACCGTTTTCCCGCGACGGACGGGTTCCGGGTACGCGACTGGCGGATTATGCAAAATCGCTCCGCCTCTTGAATGCAAGCCCGGGGTCGTCGATTGACGACGTTCTGTCGCCCTGCCGCCGGTTGCATGAGCGATTCTGGAAACCGGTATCGATTGCGGTCCTCAACACCGAACCCGAGCGCGCCGCAGCCGTGCTCATGAAACCGGTTCTGCGTGAAACCATTGGCCGAGGAGGCCGTGCCTGCCGTCCCCTGACGGCGACGCATGGCTTGAGCAGTGCCTTCGCGGATCCGGCCGTGGACTTTTTGGCGCGCAGTGGCGCCGAACTGAATTTCCGCACGCGGCTTCGTTCGATCGCGTTGAACGAGTCGGGCCGCGTTACGGCATTGTGTTTTCGGGATGAAGAAATCCAGGTTGGACCGGATGATCGCGTGATCCTGGCCGTGCCCGCCCGCGCTGCCGAAGACCTGATTCCAAACCTTCGCGTTCCGAACGAGCATCGTGGAATCGTCAATGTGCATTTCCGGATGTCAGAAAGCGTCTCGTGGGCGCCTGAGGATCCGCCGTTTCTCGGGCTCCTTGGCGGCACGGCGGAGTGGCTGTTCTGGCGGGATGGAATTGTCTCGGCGACGGTCAGCGCCTGCCAGGGCGACGTCGACGGACGACGCATGGCAGGTGCGATCTGGGACGACGTCCGACGGTCACTGGACCTGGGATGCAATGCGGCGATGATGCCGCCGCACCGCGTCATCGTCGAGCGGATGGCGACCATTGCCCAGACACCGGAGCAGGTGGCGCGGCGGCCCGGGTCCGATGCCGGACCACCGGGCGTTTTCCTTGCCGGTGACTGGACGGATACCTGCTTGCCGGCAACGATCGAGGGTGCGGTGCGGTCGGGCAGGCTGGCGGCTGAACTGGTTGCCGGGAGCATGGACCAGGTTCGCATGGCCGATCCAGGCGGAGCGAGTGCAGCGACCTGAACTGTCGCCCGGCGAGTTGCCGACTCCAGGCGAGCCAAGCCAAGGGTCATGACCGGTGCGGCAGGGGTCAACGCGACAGGAAGAGGCTCCCGGCCAGCCCCCGCATCGCGCAAATCGCGGCTTCCGGCTTGGTCAGCTTGACCCGGGCCGCCAATGGGTCCTTTCGAGAGAGCTGCCAGGCCAACCGGTCAGCCAACCGTACGATGACCGCGGCTTCAAGTTTCAGGCGGGAATGGTTGACGTGCCCAGGCAGTTGGCGCGCGTCCCGCATGAGGGCCTCAATTTCGGTCAGGCACTTGTCGATGACGACGCGAAGCCGCTCAGATGTGCGGTCCTTGCCGAGTTCCTCAACGTTGACGCCAGACTCCGCCATCCAGTCCGCGGGCAGATAGATGCGGTCCAGTGTTCTGTAGTCGTCGCCGAAGTCCTGCAGATGATTGATGACCTGAAGCGCGTTGCACAACGCGTCCGAACTTCCGTAGCCCGTGCTTGACCCGCCATGGAGATCGATCAGGTACCGCCCGACCGGTGCTGCGGAGAGCATGCAGTAGTCGATCACTTCCTGCCAGGACGCGTAGCGGTTCTTCGTTGCGTCTTGCAGGCAGTAGCGGATGAGATTGCGGCAATGGATGTCGCTGACGCCTGTCTCTGAAAGGCTCGCGGCCATTCGCGTCGCCTTTTCGTACCCCGGACACCCTTCGGCGAGCCGAAGCTCTCGCTCGAACCCTTCCAGTCGCGCGGTCTTTTCCTCTGCCGTGAGATCCGGTGAATCCGCAATGTCGTCGATGGTACGGGCAAATGCGTAGAACGTGGCGACATGAGGCCGCAGCCGTGCGGGAAGCAGGATCGAGCCGACGGGAAAGTTCTCGTATTCGGCGTTCTTGCCCGATGGAGTTTCCACCTGAAAAGTATGTCCGTTGTCGCTCAAGATTGCATCCGTTCCAGAGTTCGCATCGTACGCCACTCATCTATCCCTGCACAAGATGCACACCGCGCGTCGTGCGCTTGGTTCGAACGTCTTCGCGAGAGCTCGGTTCTCGTTTGCGCGTCGATCCGCGACAAGGGGCGCATCAGGGGAACCGACGGCGGCCCAGTTCGGGAAGAGCGCTTCATGCAGATCAAGCAAACGTTCTTCCATCCCGGGGCCGGATAGAAGAAGAAGCGGGCATGATTGCTGAACTTCACTCGAGATGTGCGATGCGGATTGCCATGCGGTTGCAAGCCGCGACCGGAATCCGCCCGGTGCAAGGGCCGGACGTCTCGCACGTGCCGTTCGGCGGTTCGAGGCGGGACGTCACATCGTGACAGCATCGCTCTCCAAGAAAGGCGCGGGCCGGCATTCGTGGTGCCTCTCTGCTCTGTCAGGAACGTCATGCAGGTAATTCCCGTTCTCAATGCACTGGTCTCCGGCCTGTTCGGCGTGGCGGCGTTTCATCTGCTGGCGTTGCCGCTGCCGTGGCTTCTTGGCCCGATCGCGAGTTGCCTCCTTGCCGCACTTCTGGGCGTTCCGCTTGGCGGCATCAAGCCGGTCAACGCCGCCATGCGGACGGTTTTGGGCGTCGCGGTGGGCGCAACGCTTACGCCGGCCGTGCTGGCAACGTTCCCGGCCATGTGGCCGACGCTCGTCCTGATGCCCGTGTTCATTCTTGTGATCGGGGCGACCGGGGTGCCTTATTTCAGGCGCCTTTGCGGCTACGATTTCCCGACTGCGTACTACGCGTCGATGCCGGGCGGCCTTCAGGACATGGTCGTCTTCGGCGAGGAAGCAGGTGGCAATGTCCGTGCCCTGTCGTTGATTCACGCCACCCGCGTCCTCGTGATCGTGGTGGCGTTGCCATTCCTCTTGAAAGGCATATGGGATGCGGACTTCGACCGGCCCCCCGGCGTTCCACTGACGACGGTTGCGCCATCCGAACTTGCCCTGATGGTGCTCGCGGCAGGACTCGGCTGGTGGGGCGCGCGGAAGGTCGGTCTGTTCGGAGCCACGATTCTCGGGCCAATGATCCTGGCGGCTGCGGTGACGCTGGCAGGTTTCCTCGAACAGCGCCCGCCCGCAGAAGCCATCTGGGCGGCACAGTTCTTCATCGGGATGACAATCGGCTGCAATTACAACGGAATTACGATGAACGAGATCCGGAAGGACATTCTGGCAGGCTTGGGATTTTGCGGGCTCCTGATCATTCTGACCGTGGCCTTCGTGGAGGCCATCTATTCCCTCGGGCTCGCTCCGGGCATGTCTGCGCTGCTGGCGTACTCGCCGGGCGGACAGGCGGAACTCACCGTCCTGGCGCTCGTCGTCGGGGCGGACATCGCATTCGTGGTTGCGCATCACATATTGCGTCTCGTGATCGTCATCATGGGCGCGCCGCTGGCGGCGCACCTGCTTGATCGCGGTCGGGGTTGATCCCCAACTGCCCATCACCGGAATTCCGTTCGGCGCAAGAGCTGAACGGCGTTGATCGTCCTCCACGCAGACGCAATCTGCCCTTGTGGTCACGTTCCAGCACACATCGCCCATGCTCTCGCGGATCAGTTCGCCTGGGAGCGGGAGTTCAATGTCGCGTGGTCGCGCTCGGATCAAATGTTGCCTGCGGTCGGTGTTCACATCCGGTCGGCAAGATCCAACCACGCCCGCTTCCGCGGCCTCGCCGCCTCTGAAGTGGAACATCACGTGCCAAGTGTCTGGCACGCGGCGCCCCACTCGCCCGCATGATCGTCCTTCTGGAGATGCGGCCGTATGGCCGTTCGGTCCCAGGCGTTGTGCATCGCGCCGGCGCGCGGCCGATTCCCGGCCCTGTCAGCTTTGGGCTGGACGCCCGTCCAGATCGTGACCGTGCCAGGGTCCGTGATGCACGCCTTCGCCGCCGATGCGTTCGAAGCCGTGCGCTCCGAAGTAGTCGCGCTGCGCCTGGAGCATGTTGGCGGTCGTTCGCTCGCAGGTCAACGTGTCGAAATAGGCAAGCGCCGCGGCAAGCGCCGGTACCGGAAGGCGTGCGGCCTGTGCGGCAAGCGCGGTTTTCCGGAGACCCTCGATGTTCCTGTCCATGAGGGCGCGGAAATGGTCTGCAAGCGCCAGGTTCGTGCCCGGCGAATCCCGAAGGGCCGCCGCCATGTCGTTCAGCATTGCCGAGCGGATGATGCAGCCCTCGCGCCAGATCTCGGCGATTCCCGGCATTGGCAGCGACCAGCCGAAATCCGTGCTGGCCTTGTAAAGAAGATCGAAGCCCTGCGCGTAGCAGAGGATCTTCCCTGCGACCAGCGCCTGCTCCAGATCCTGAATTGCCAGCCCGTCGTCTAGGGGGCATGCGTCCGCCCGATAGAGATTGGCGCCCTGCAGGCGCAGGTTCCGCATCGCCGACATGTTGCGGGCGCCAACCGCTGCCTCGATCACTGGGACCGGAGCGCCGAGCATCTGGCTTTCGATTACCGTCCAGCGCCCCGTTCCCTTCTGTCCCGCGCGGTCAAGTATGACATCCAGCACAGGCTTTCCGGTGCTGTCGTCCCGGGCGGCAGCCACCTTTCCGGAGATCTCGACAAGATAGCTCTTGAGAACGCCGTCATTCCAACGCGTGAACACGTTCGCGCAGTCTGCCGCAGCCATGCCCATGCCGTCTCGCATGATCCCGTAGACTTCCGCGATCAACTGCATGTCCGCATATTCGATGCCGTTGTGAACCGTCTTGACGAAGTGCCCCGCGCCATCCTCACCCATCCACTTGGCGCATGGCTGACCTTCATGGCTTGCCGCGATCGCGTCGAGGACGTGCGCCACGCGGTCCCAGCAATTCCGTGGGCCGCCACCCATGATCGACGGACCGAAGCGTGCGCCTTCTGCGCCGCCCGAGATGCCGACGCCGAGATAGGGACGTCCCTCCTCGCGCGCGGCCTGCGCGCGCCGCCTCGTATCGTGGAAGTTCGCGTTGCCCATGTCGATGATCAAGTCATCGTCGTCGAGCAAGTTTCGCAGGGCGTAGATCTGGGCATCGACCACGTCGCCGGCAGGTACCATCAGGATGACGTTGCGGGGGCGCTTCAACGACTGGACGAGCGCCTCAGCGGACTTGCAGGGCGCGATCCGCCGGGCGAGATCGCCCGCGGTGTCCATGAGTTCGGTGACGCGGGCATGGGTACGGTTGTACGCCGACACCCGAAAGCCGTTGTCGGCAATGTTGAGCGTCAGCATTGCGCCCATGGTCCCAAGCCCGACGACGCCGATTTCCGATTCTGTCATGCGGCTTTCCTGTTCCCGTCCGGCAGTTCCGGCGCTAACACTACGGAGAAGGGCCGGAAACGCAACGGCAGTCAGGCCCCAGCTTGGCAGGAGGGTGAGACATGACGGAAAAGCCGATCGCATTGGTGACCGGGGGCGCGCAAGGCATCGGATATGCATGCGCCGAAGCACTGGAAAATGACGGGTTCAGGATCATTCTGGCGGACATCAACGCGAACGTGAAGGATGCGGCGATGGAGCTCGGTCAGGATGCATGCGGGTTGGTCTGCGACATGGGTGACCCGGCGCAGGTCTCGGACATGTTCGATCGAATCGCGACCGATCACGGTCCGGTCTCGGCCCTGGTGAACAATGCAGGGATTTCGGAGCCGGGGGACTTCTTCGACTACGACATCGCCACTTTCCAGAAGGTGATCGGCGTCAATCTCACGGGTGTTTTCGTGGCGCTTCAGCGCGCGGCCCGCATGATGATCGATGCGGGCATCGAGGGCGCGATCGTCAACATGTCGTCGATAAACGCCCAGGTCGCGATTCCGGCGATTCCCGCCTACTGCGCCTCCAAGGGCGGCGTGATGCAGCTCACCAAGGTGGCCGCCCTTGCGCTTGCGCCGCACAACGTCCGTGTCAACGCCGTCGGCCCGGGGTCGATAGACACTGCCATGATGGCCGCCGTCAACGCGAGTCCCGACGCAATGAAGACAATCATGTCACGAACGCCGCTCAAGCGCGTCGGTACGCCAGTTGAAATCGCCGATGTGGTCGCCTTCCTGATCAGCGGAAAGGCGAGCTACATCACCGGCGAGACGATCTACGTCGATGGCGGTCGGCTCGGATTGAACTACTTTTGCTGAACAGCGCACGGGCGTCGGGCGATCCGCGACCGGCTCCCTCGTCATTTCATCGGGTTCGGACCGACGTAGTTCCATCGGTATTCGGGAGGTGTCGGACCCTTGTTGCGCCCGCCCTGCTGCATCTGTTCCCAGGCATGCGCCAGGATTCCGACAGAGCGCGAGAGACAGAAGAGTCCGCGAGCCAGCGGTGGTGCAAAGCCGAGTTCGGCGAAGATGACGGCTGTCGCCCCGTCGATGTTCATCGGCACAGGCTTGCCTTTCCGTCGGTGCAACTCGTCTTCGACCATGCGTCCGGCATGGGCGAACCGCCCCGTCACGACGCCGCTCTCGGCGGCCTTGTCCACGAGAGACAGAAGGCGCGGCGCCCGAGGGTCCGTCGGCTTGTGGAACCTGTGGCCGAACCCGGGCACGAATGCGTCGCGGGCATGCTGCCAGTTGTCGATCTCATTCGAAGCGGCCTGGGCCAGTTCCGCTCCGGAACTGGCCGCCTTGGCAATGCCATCAAGGAACTCGACCGCCTGCTCTCCTGCACCGCCATGCACGGCGCCGAGCATGTTGACCCCGGTGGCCATTGCGTTGTTCAGGGGAAGTCCGCATGTCACGGCCATGCGTGCAGCCGCGATCGATGGTGCCTGCGGCCCATGATCCACCGCGGCGACCAATGCGGCTTCGAGAAGCCGGGCCTGGCCTTCCTCGGGCATTTCGCCTCTGGTCATCAGCCAGATCGTTTCCGGCAACGTGAGTTTTCCGATCAGTTCCTCGATCGGATGTCCTCTCAAGTGGATCCGGCCCGGTTCCATGTCGATTATCGCCGTTGACCACCAGTCGGAGACGTCGCCGCCGCTCATATGACCCCATCCCTTTCGAGGCGCTCAAGCTCGGAGTCGGAAATTCCGATTCGACCCCAGGTTTCACGATTGTGCTGTCCAAGCTCCGGTGGCGGGCTGTCGACGGCTGCTGCCTCCCGGTCAAGTCTCACGCCCGTTCGCACCACCTCGATATCACGTCCGACCCCTGGGGCATTCTCGAAACCGGCCAGGAATCCGCGACCTGCGATCTGTTCCGAGCGGAGCACTTCCGGCACGGTCAGCACGGCGCCCGTCGGAACCCCGATCCGGTTCAGTTCCTCGACCCATTTCTTGGCGGGCCTTGTCGCGAGCACCGCCTCGATCTCCGCTCGAAGCCTGTCCCGGTTCGTTTTGCGATCCTCGCGCGTGACGTATTCGGTGCGGTCGCGCAGACGGGCCAGGCCAAGATGGTCCGTCAGGAGAACCCATTGATCGTCGCTGTTCGCCGCAACATTGATCGGGTCGGTAGCCGTGTTGAAGGTTCCGGACGGCGCCGATGTCGGGTTTTCGTTGCCATGCGCTTCCGGGATGACGCCCGCAATCAGGTGATTCGACACCACCCATCCCATGGTCGCCAGAACGGATTCCAGCATCGAGACATCGATGAACGTGCCCCGTGGCCGCTTGTGCAGCGCCGCCGTGATCGCGAAGGCCGCCGTCAGGCCGCCAACCGTGTCCGCAACCGGGTAGCCAACGCGAGTCGGAGCGCTCTCTGCGGTTCCCGTGATTGACATGACGCCCGACGCGCCCTGAATGATCTGGTCATATGCGGGACGGTCGACCCAGGGCCCGTCCTGCCCGAATCCCGAGATCGCGCAATATATCAGTTCGGCATTGACCTCTCTCAGGACATCATGGCCCAAGCCAAGGCGCTCCATGACCCCGGGACGGAAGTTCTCGACCAGGACGTCCGCCTTGGCCACCAGGCGTTTGAGAAGCGACTTCCCCTCGGCATGCTTGAGATTCAACGTCACGGACTTCTTGCCCGCGTTCTGGGCAAGGAACGAGGCACCCATCCCGGCGGCATTGAGCCGGGCATCCGCACCCAGTCGCCGCGCAAGATCGCCGCGTCCGGGCTGCTCGACCTTGATCACCTCCGCACCGAGATGGGCCAGCTGGTGACAGCAGAACGGGCCTGCCAGCACGTTGGTGAGATCCAGAACCAGGATGTCCGAGAGCGGTGCGGCCATCGTTCAGTCGACCACGAGTTCCGCGACGACAGAAGCCCATGCCGCTCCGTGCATGTCCCTGTCCCCGGGATGGCCTTGCACGACCGGGCGGGGGAGGCTGATCTTGATCACGTTCAGGTCCTTGATGTCGAAGCGCCTGATCGCTTTCGGGTCCGTCCCGAGGGCCTCCGCGACGCGTTTCGTCGAGAGGCCGGCTGACAGACGGGCAAAGGCCCTCTCGGATCCGCAGAAGATGTCGATCGTCAGCCAGAAGGGTCCGGCGTTCTTCGACCGGACCTTTTCACAGACCTCGCCCACTTCAGGCATTGATCACGTCGAGGCGGAATGCGTCCATAGGGTCGGAGAGCGTCATGACATGATGGAGGCAGAACTCATGGACCGGTCCCCTGTCGATCTCGGCTGGCGAGAACGGAAACGAGAAGGTCGGCTGCTCTTCCTCGGATGTCAGGGGATGGTGCAGAAGGTAGGGGTTCATGAGCTTGCCGATCTCGTTCGCGGTGTCTTGGTTCGCGGCGGTGATGGTGCAGAGGACGCCGATCTCCGTCGGTGAGCCCGGCCTGGTCTCCAGCTTTCCAAGCGTGCTGTCGATGCCGACAAGCCGGAGGTCGCAGCGCCAGGCCTCCGGCGCGAGGCCCATCCGGCCTTCGACCTTTGCGGCGTGCCGATGACCGATGTCCCGGATCCAGGCTTGTGCGTTCTCAACGTATCGCGGGTCGCGGATGGTGGCCATCAAGAGGGTCTGGCAGCCCGCCACGCGCGCGCCTTCCAGCTTCACGGTGTATCGGTCCGACGCCACCCAGCGGGATCCTTCCACGCGGACGCGCACCTCGTCGAGCGCCTCGTAAGTGGCACCGGTCACGTCGAGGTGCCCGCCTGGCTCGTGAAGGATGAACGGATCCGAATTCTCGTACAGCATGTGTGCGAGGACGGTTTGCGGCGTTGCACGGGCATCGTCCGCCAAGGGATGTACGGTGAATCCGGCCGTGTCGAACTCCACCATCAAGACGCCGGACTGGGGATTCGTGGCGCAGAGCGCGCCGCACTCCGCGATCTTGGCTCCATGCCATGCGCCGCCTGCGTGCTCGTCCCGCATGAGCGGAAGTGCGGCTATGGTGGCCGTGTCGGTCGTCCGGCCCGCGATGATGATCTCGGCCTCGGTCTCGATGGCCTGCTGGATCTGCTCGGCGCCCGCGAGTGCAACGATGTTTGTGCAGTCCTCGATGGTCTTGCGATCCAGCTCCGGCGCGCCGTCCAGGGCCGAGACCTGACCGGATGCGAAGCGCTGGCTGACTTCGAGCGGATCCTGCCCGGACTTGAGCGTCGCGACCCTTGCCGTCCAGCCGAGTTCTTCCAGGCACTCGCGCGTGATGTCGACGAGCCAGTCGACCATCCCGTCAGTGCCGCAGGTGCCCGCGGTTCCGATGACGAGCGGGCATCCTGCGATTCGCGCCGCCTCGATCAGCCCCTTCCATTCAACCTTGGTCGAACTCCGGGCGTATTTCGACACGCCGCAGCCGAGATAGGACGGCCCGCTGTCGGTCGAGCCGCCGTCGATCGCGATGAGATCGGGAGTCATGCTGATTCCGCGTTCAAGCGCTGTCTTGTCGTAGTCGAGGCCGAGCGCCCCGGAGGGAACGAGAATGCGCGTCATGGTTCGCTCCGCCTTGGTGCATGAAAGTTCCGCATCCGCCGGGAGGCGCACAGTCTGCAATGAGAGGCAGAACCGCACCCGGGATCTGCTCCGATGCGGGAGCAGTCTCGAAGTTGCATGACATTTCGTGCCTTTGCATCGCCGCGAACCGGCAGGGCCGCGCGTTCCTGTTCGCGGTCAGTCACTGACTGCCTGGGGCCTCTTGATCACGCGGCGGAGGAAGATCGGCGCCACGAATCCTGCAACGGCAAGGACGAGAAGCGACGAGGGGATCGCCGAGTAGAATTCGTACCCGCCCGACGACGAATGCCAGCGGAATCCGAACAGGAACCGCCAGTCGCCGTCCGAGAGTATCATCGCGCGACGCAGCGCGTCCTCCATGTGATTGCCGAGAAGGATGCCAAGGATGATGGGCACTGTCGGAACGTCCAGCTTGCGGAATATCCAGCCGACGATGCCAAAGAAGATCATCAGCAGCAGGTCGAAATAGCTGCCCGAGAGCGAATAGATGCCGACGAAGGAGATCATCATCACGCCCGGCAGCAGAACCCACGCCGGCACGCTCAGGATGTGGACGAACATCTTCACCATTGGCACGTTCATCGCCAAGAGGACGAAGTTCGCGATCAGCAGCGAGGCGATCAGGCCCCACACGACGTCCGGCCGGTCGGTGAAAAGGGTCGGCCCTGGCGTGATGTTGAGTGTCAGCAGCAGCGCGAGCAGCACGGCGGTTGTCCCGGAGCCGGGCACGCCGAGCGTCAGCATCGGCACGAGGGCACCGCCGGCCGCGGCGTTGTTCCCCGCCTCGGGCGCCATCACGCCCTTGGGCACGCCGGTGCCGAATCCGCCCTTTTTGCCCTGCACGTTCTTCTCGCCCATGTAGGCCAGGAACGAACCGAGCGAGGCGCCGGCGCCTGGGAGCACGCCGGCGATGAAACCGATCACGCTGGAGCGCAGCATGGTGCCAATGCCCTTGGTCAGGTCTCGGACCGGCAGGGTCACCTTTCCAAGCTTGACCCCGATGGATGACTCCCTGCCGTGGCTTTCGATGAAGACAAAGACCTCTGCGACCGCAAAGAGTCCGACAATCGCGACCAGGAAGTCGACGCCGTCCATCAGGTGCAGGTTGCCGCCGGTGAAGCGCGGCATCCCGGTCTGGTTGTCAAGCCCGATCATGGCGATGCCGAGCCCGATGCAGGAGGCGAGCGCGGCCTTGGCCTGGTTCCTGGAGGCGATGCCCCCCAAGGTCGAGAACGCCAGCAGGTAGAGCGCAAAGTACTCTGACGGACCGAACTGGTAGGCGATGCGGGACAGCAGCGGTGCGAGCAGCATCAAGCCAATAGTTGCAAATAGCGCGCCGAAGAAGCTTGCAAAGCCGGACAGCACGAGAGCATCTCCGGCACGCCCCGCCTTGGCCATCGGGTAGCCGTCAAGCGTCGTCATCAGCGCAGGCTCGTCGCCGGGGATGTTGAGAAGGATGGAGCTTATCCGCCCGCCGTACATCGCGCCGTAATAGACGGCGGTCATCAAGACAAGGGCGGATGTCGCGTCGAGGCCGAGCGAGAATGCAAGCGGGATCAGGATGGCGACGCCGTTCGACGGGCCGAGGCCCGGAAGCGCGCCGATGATGGTTCCGAGAAAGCACCCTGCAACGGCGAGAAAGAGCGTGAACGGCGTAAGCGCGACGCTGAAGCCGAGGGCGAGGTTCGAGAGGAGTTCCATCAGCCCAGCCACGCCTTGGGCAAGGGCTGAAGCCCGAGGCCGAGCGCGTACTTGAATATCAGGAACAGCCCGATCGAAAGGCCAAGTCCGGTAATTGCCGCAGGCAGCGGACGAGGGGAGATCTGGAAGCTCAGGATGGCCGCGCAGACCGCCGTGGGTATCAGGAAGCCGAGCGGCTTCAAGGCATGGGCATAGGCAACCATGACGAGGACGGCGACCACGATGTTGCCAAGCGTCATTCGGCCAGGCCACGCCGGGTCGTCGTCGGGCCGGAAGACAAAGTTCAGCCCGCAGATCGCCGCGACCCCGGCCAGCATGAGCGGAAACGTCTTCGACCCGACAGGATCCGACATGAAGCTGGCCTGTATCTGGAAGGCGCCCGCCGTATAGGCGAGCGCCCCCAGTATCACGACCACTCCGAAGAGACGGTCGGAGAGTTTCACTGGATTACGCCGATCTCTTTCGAGAGTTCGACGGTATCGGCAATGACGCCGTCTACCCAGCTCTGGAAGTCGCCGCCGACCTTGGTGAAGGGGGCGAGACCGTTGGCGACCATGGCATCCTTCCATTCCTGGCTGTCCGCCACTGCCTGGAGCCTGGCACCCCAAGCCTCGAAGTCGGCATCCGAGATGCCCTTCGGCACGTAGAGGCCGCGCCAGTTCACGGCGACGACATCAAAGCCCTGCTCCACGGCCGTCGGGACGTCCTCGAAGCCCGGCACCCGCTCCTCGGTGAGGACGGCAAGCGCGCGCACCTCGCCCGACTGGAGAAAGCCGACGATTTCGGACATGTCACCGGTCATGCCTTGGGTGAAGCCGCCGATCGTCTGGGTGATCGCGTCGCCACCGCCGTCAAGGCCGATATACTTGACCTTGGTGATGTCGGTGAATCCGGCTTCCTTCAGCACCATGAGCACCTTCAGGTGGTCGAAACCGCCTGCGGCGGAGCCGCCGCCGAACGCAACCGAACCGGGATCGGCCTTGATCGCGTCGACCATGTCGCCGAGTGACATGAACGGGCTGTCGGCGGCCACGACGATCACGCCGGGATCGGCGCCGATCGCGCCCACGAAGCGCACCTGGTCGGCTGTCATGCCGGCATAGGCGTTCTGAGCAAGGCGCGTCGCCGTGGCCTGGCTGGCCGCGACGATCAGGTTGTTGTCGTCGCCGCGTTCATTGACCACGTGGCTGTAGGCAAGGCCTCCGCCACCGCCGGCCATGTTGGTGACCTGAACCGGCGAGTCCACCTGGCCGATATCGTACAGGATCTTGCCGATCTGGCGACAGGTGAAGTCCCAGCCGCCGCCGGGGTTTGCCGGTGCGATGCACTCGGTCGCCGCAAACGCGGCCGAACCCGCAACTGACATAATTGCGCCCAATGCGAGCGCACGGAATTTTGTTTTCATGTCTTTCTCCCTAGGACTGATTGATTGCCGCTCGTCGCGGCAAGTCCGACGGCGACATAACGACGCTGAGAGGAAAATTTCAACCCCTCATGGGCGCGGTGGCAGGGCCAATTCGTTTGGAAAGCCTCTCCTTGGCTCCTGCAGGATCGCGCCAGAAGCGCAATCCGGTACAATTTCCTTGAGACTTCGGTGGTCGCGCATCCGCGCGCGCGCCCTGACGGCGGGACATGCACCGACATGGCGTGGTCTGGTCGTGCGAAGGAAGGGCCACTTCGGCGCTTCACAAAGCGCGATCACGGCAATCCTGGCCAAGACGCTTGCCCTTCGCCGCTCAAGGCGCTCGACGGGGCACGAGTGAACCGGGTCTTCCCCAGGCTTTCCGCGGAATGGGTGGGGCGGCTTGGTGCGGACGCGATTGCGACCGACGACCAGTCCCGGCGGTGATGCCTCTAGGGACGTGACGGGGCGTTCGCCGCAGCATGTCGTCACAACCTTCGCCATCAGGGTGCGCATGGCGTGCGCTCAGGTCAGGGTCGATGATCGATCGAAATGGATCCCGCCGACTCCGACGCTTCGGGCCTGATCGCGAGAGTTCGTCCCGTTGCTCTCGCATGCCGCCTTCATTGGATCCATCTGGGCCACTCCGCGGACGGCACTGCTCTCCGGAATTCCATCATGCCGTCGGCCATTGCCCTGTCCACCCGTTCAACATGCGTGTGATTGACAACGAAGAAGGAAGTTTCCGAATGCAGGCAACCCGAAGGGCAATCCCCCCAAGCCTTGCGCATCATGACGAACCAGCGACCGGATGCCGTTGTCGCCGCGATGTCCGGTCCATCACCCAAATACGTGTCAAACTCCGCGCTGACGACACCATCGATGGCCAAGTACGCTTGCCTTGCGGCATGCAGGTTTGCATGTTCGCTGAAGTGCATGATCACGGAAGCGAACAACGGCATCGATTCCCACGTGCGCAGGCCAAGCCTGGAATTCAGCTCATCGAACTCCTCGAACCCGGTCAGGGGAACACCGCCGGTAGCGTTCCAGCGCTGGGAAATTGCATCGAGTAGCCTGCCGTCCACGGTAAGGAGCAGCGTCGCCGACATGTACCGAGATCGTGCCGCGATTTCAGCCGTTTCCGGGTAGCGATTTCGGATGTGCATCAGCACTTGGTCGATCTCTATGGCGAGCTCACCAAGCCGCTGTTCGTTCATGAGCAATTCACTTGTCTCTCCAAGTTGAATGCGCCGTGCGAGTATTCGTGCATCGGAGGAGGCTCCGCCTTGCCAGGCGGCCAGAGCTTCAACTTTGGGGATTTCGGATGCTTCCTCGGCATTCGCGGGCGGAATGACGGTGGGCAAGGCAACAAGCAAGAGGGAGACGACGGCAGGAAGAAGTTGCGGCTGCGCGCCCAATCTGCGAACTCCACGCTGAAATCGACGCGGTCGGTTCGGCAGTTCCAGTCCGGACACGAATCGGTGGTTCAACTGCACTCGATGCTTGCTCCTCAGTGAAATGGCTGCGGCGCCGACCAACTTGTATGAAGTCCCGCACAAAGAAACCAGACGGGGCCGCACTGGCTCATGCGCCCAATTGGCGACATTCGAACGGCAGGCGCCTTGGAGACCGAAATCGAACACGGGTCCAAGGCACGCCAGACACCGGTCCCAGACCGGTGCTTTCGTCCACATCCTGACGATCATCACCGCTCGCGTACTGGCGCAACGCTGTTTCAATGTGGGCACAGTTGGCATTCCTGGCGTCATTCGAGACACGGAATTCGCAACGTGACTTGGTCCGGAGCCCGGGTTAGGCTGCGTCCGTCATGGATCACAAGGCTTTCGTCAATTCGGTGCCTGGCCCCGTCCTGGCAGATCTGAGCAAGACCGAAGACGCCGCCGGCTTGCGGCACCTTGCACTGCATCTGGGCCTGATCATCGCCTTGGGTTCGTATGTCGCAGTCGGCGCGTCCTTCTGGTGGCTGGCCGCCATGCCCCTTGGCATCGCCATCTGTTTTCTTTTCACCTTGCAGCACGAAACGACGCACAAGACTCCCTTTGCAACGCAGTGGTTGAATGAGTGGGTCGGACGTCTGGCCGGGCTGCCAATCCTGCAGCCGTTCGAATGGTTCCGCTATTTTCATCTGGCGCATCACAAGTACACCAACGATCCCGCGCGTGATCCAGAGCTGATTGCCGGTGCCAAGCCCGAAACATTGGCATCGTACGTGGTTCATGTTTCCGGCCTTCCTTTCTGGTGGGCGTTGGTGCGCCAAGTTCTGTCCAACGCTGTGGGAGCAGACCCTGGCGCCTACGTACCCGAGCGCGCCCGACGCAGAATTGCGCGCGAAGCTCGGTGGATGCTGCTGGCCTATGTATTTGCTGCGGTCAGCCTGCTGTTCACGCCGCTGCTCTTTTGGGTCTGGATACTCCCATGCCTGCTGGGCCAGCCCTTTCTGCGGCTCTACCTTCTGGCGGAGCACGGGCGATGCGCCTTTGTCGCGGACATGTTCCGGAACACGCGCACGACCTACACGAACCGAATTGTGCGGTTTCTGACCTGGAACATGCCTTATCATGTGGAACATCACACCTTGCCACAGGTGCCGTTTCACAAGTTGCCCGAGTTGCATGATCACATGCAGGGCCGGCACCAGGTAACCGCTGATGGCTACATGGCCTTTACGCGCGACTACGCGGCGTCGATGCAAGGCCGCGATCATACCGTTCGGGGATAGGTGTGCAAGAACGGATCTGAATGCCGGGTTCATTGTACCGACCTGTCTCCGGAATCACTATTGCGCTTACTTGATCACGGCGAGCCCGTCCCGGGTAAGAACCTCTCGATCGACACATCGATCTTGTTACGGGCCGTCCCCGGATGTCGAGATGTCCAGAAAGATCCATGATCTCGTTCGACTACTCCCGATCGCCAACTGCGCAAGAGCCGCCTACGTGGGACCGCCCCATGCAGCGTCCATTGCAGCGGCCGGACAGCAAGTCTGCGGGCCTTGAATTGACGGTTCTCAGTGGCGACCGGCCCCGAGCTGCGAGGTCACGCGCGTCCGCCATCAAGGAAGTCCAGGAAGCGTTGCCAGTCGTAAGGCAGCAATTCGTGGCTGCCGGGACGGAGATGGTGGCCAAGCGCGGCATTCATGGTCTGACGATCCCGGGTCCACATCGCCTCAACGCTTGGCCAGGAGCAAGATCCCGGCCAGGCCTCGGATGCAGCGACAAGGGCGAGGTAGGTGCCGGCCGGATCGGCCCAGAGATCCTGTTCAGCGGAGGCGACATAGACCTTTCGGGGTGCTGTGCAGGCGAGAAGGTGGTGCTGGTCCAGTGAAGGTGCGTGGCCCCGGGGCTTGATCCAGTGTGGATAGGCCGCCGCCATCTGGGCAAGCGTTTCCCCGACCGCGTGGCCGGCGGGGGCAGCGCCGGCACAACCCGAATTGTTCGCAAGCACCGCGCTGATTCTCGTGTCATTCGCAGCCGCCCAAAGCGCCGCTTTGCCGAGCCGGGAATGACCGGCGACGGCAACCTGGCCCATGTCGAGGCCGCCAAGCCGCTCGGCGGCGTCCAGGAGGCGCTGAATGGCCCACGCCCAGAGCGAGATCGCGCCGGTGTCCAGACCGATGAACGGGCAGGCCCCGTGCCTGACGATTTCGTCCGGATCGTCCGGTGCCCACGAACCGTAACAACTCGCCATCACCGCGTATCCTCGCGCCGTCAGCATCTCGACTGGCCAACGATGGGCCTCCGTGCCGCGCAGCACGTCGTGCAGTCGCCCGTTCTCAATGCCAAGCTCACGCCGGCAATGAACCCGCGCTCGGGTGTCCAGCGGAAAGTCCGGACCGGCG
Organism: Silicimonas sp.; assembly: GCA_022824315.1. Classification (GTDB taxonomy): domain Bacteria; phylum Pseudomonadota; class Alphaproteobacteria; order Rhodobacterales; family Rhodobacteraceae; genus JAJEFO01. The sequence continues at coordinate 49,314 of JAJEAC010000093.1, read as the reverse complement.
AGGATGCCAGCTGGACCGGCAAAGCCGAGGCCCGCGATCAACGGTGCGTCACAGCGGCCCGCCGGTCGCCAGAGTGCTGCATCTACGGTGAGTGCTCTTGCTCCATCTGCCGATCGCATCGTGATCGCGATTCGCTCCACCGGAGATCCAGCCAAAGGGCTGACTTCAACATCCAGTTCTGCGGGTGCAGGCGGCAACGGTCCGTAGATCGTGTCAGTCAGTTCGTTCAACCATCTTTCCTGCCGGTTCTCGAGAGTGTCGGGGCCGTCGAGTGATGCAAGCATAAACGGTCCTGCGAACGCATCCTCAAGCGGCAGTGCCGGGATCAATGTGCCCAACCCTCATAGAATGGATGACCAAGCCTGATCGGCAACTCCTCCAGCTGGCCGGATCGGGCGGAACCATAGATTGCCGTGGCAAATTCAATCGATTGCCGGCCGTCTTCCAACGTGACCTCGCGTCCGGGGCTTCCGTCGAGCGCGTCGGCCATCGCCGCGAAGAGAGCCGCATATCCGGTTCCGGTCTCGGGCACGTCCGCAAGCATCGCGTCAATGTCGCGCTGTCGCACTGGATTTCGGGCAATGAAAGTCCAGCTCTTTGCGGCCGGAGCGTAGGGCGCATGATCGCTTTCCACGGTGAAACCTTCGAACATGAGGCGCAACCGCGACATGTTGCCGGCCGCTCCAAGCGTTATCGAGGAATTCACAAGTGTGCCGTCGCGCATCCGGACGGAAAGTGCCGCGCAGTCTTCAACCTCGATAGCGTTCACGCGCGTCGCGACATCTGCAAATACCTGCGCAACCGGGCCGAGCAGCGACAAAAGGAGGTCATGGATGTGAATTGCATGACCTAGGACGGCGCCACCCTGCTCGCCGGCCCAGGTCCCGCGCCAACCGACGTCGTAATAGCTCGCGGGCCGGTCCCAGTGGGTCTCGAGGGTTCCGGCGTAGCAACGCCCGGCAATGCCGGAGTCAATGAGTGCGCGGAGTTGCGACATTCCCGGCCCGTATCGGTACTGGAACACAGGGAATATTGCCCTGCCGGTCTGCCTTGACCGCTCGATCAGCATGTCCGCTTCCGAAAGCGAGCAGGCGAGCGGCTTTTCGCAGACGACGTCCTTCCCCGCGTCAAGTGCGTCAAGGCACGCCTGGCAGTGCAGATGCGGCGGCAGGCAGACATCGACGATGTCGATCTCGGGGTCAGACAGGACTTCGCCGACGTCGGTTGTGAAACCGGCGCCCTTGCACTTGTCGGCCAGGCTGCGGCCCCGCGCCTCGTCAAGATCGCAGACGGTCTTGACGCGAAACCTCTCTGGCAGCGCCGCATATCCTGCAAGGTGCTGAGCGCCTATCCCCGCACCGATGATCGCAACAGTACGCTTCATGCGGCCTCGGCCTTCATCTGCGCCTGAATTGCCAGTTCGGTGACCGTGAAGGTATGGGCCTGCCGAACGGCGGTCTCGGTCCTGTCGGCCACGTCCGCAACAAGGCGCGGGAAATAGGGCAGGCCCGCGTCGGTGCAGGGAATCATCGTGTTTTCCTTGCCGTTGACCAGGTAAAGGCTGTTGGTCACGTGCGGCCGGCCGATGTCCGTGTACTTGCGCAGTTCGATGTGCCCTTCGGTTCCCTGGATGAAGAGCCGTCCGTCTCCCCAGGTCGGAAGGCCGTTTGGCGTGAACCAGTCGACGCGAACGTAGCCGTGACCCTTGTCAGAGCGGAGGACCATTTCTCCGAAGTCCTGGAATCCAGGCGCATCGGGCATGGTCGTGTTTTCGACATGTGCATGGGCGACCTCGGCGGACTCGGATCCGGTGAAATGCAGGAACTGGTCGATCTGGTGCGAGCCGATGTCGCAGAGGATCCCGCCGTAGCGTTTCCGCAGCAGGAACCATGGCGGGCGTGTCCGGAGGTTCTTCTTGTGGGGGCCGAGGCCGACCGTCTGGACGACGCGTCCAATGGCACCGCCGAAGACGAGCTCTTCGGCGCGCGTGACCGCGGGCACCTCGAACCGCTCCGAGAAATTGACTGTCCAGATGCGCCCTGTGTCCGCCTGCGCGCCGCGAATCTCGTCGAGCTGCTCAAGCGTCGTGCATCCAGGCTTGTCGACCATGATGTCCTTGCCGGCCCGCATGGCTTCGATCGCCAGGCCCGCGCGGTCCCCCGGCACCGCCGAGATCAGGATCATGGCGATTTCGGGATCGTCGAGAATGCGTCGCCTGTCCGCGACCCTGGAAACGTTGGGAAATACCTCGTTGAATTTCCGTTCCGTGACCGCTGTCCCGTCCGTCCAGTAGGCATCACAAGTGCACCCGACGCCCATCATGTTCGAGAGCATTCCGAATATGTGCCCGTGATCGATTCCGATGACACCAAGTTTGAACGACATGATCAGCGCTCCCTCCGGATTCTGTCCTGCAGCGGAACGCGGCACGGGCATTGGGCGGGGGGCCATTGCGGTTTCCGAGAAATCCAGTGCTGTCGCAACCACATTCCTCGCGAGAGACTGGTCATGGCCCTTCGACCTCGACGCGCGTGCCCGTCCGGTCGCTCCTTTCGATCGCCTCGATCAGCGCGTGCACGGCCAAGGCGCTCCGACCCGGCACCAAGGGTGGTCGTCCTGCGCGGACGGCATCAGCAAAATCCTCGATCACGATCCGGTGCCAGTCGCTGGTGAACGCCATCGGGTCGGCACCGGCGCCGCTCGCCATGGATTCACCATAGGATTCCGAGCGACCGTCAAGCCAGTCGATCTTCAGGATCCCGGCCCCGAGTCTCGCCGAGGCGTCCCGGCAATGGAGCGTGATCGTCTCGCCTGCTCCCGGGAACCCTGCCGTCGTTGCGAATAGCTGGCCTACGGCGCCGTTTGCGAACCGCAGGCCTGCGACAACGAAATCCTCGGCCTCCATCCGGTGATGTGCCGTGGTGACGCACATTGCCGTCACTTCCGTGACCGGTCCGGTAAGTGTCAGCATCAGGTCCAACGTGTGGATTGCTTGGGAAATCAGGACTCCGCCGCCGTCCCTCGCATAGGTTCCGCGTCCCGGCTCGTCGTAATAGGCCTGCGGACGCCACCAGGGCACATTGATCTCGACGGCCACGAGCGGTCCGAGAGATGGCATGCGCGCAGCCAGATCCTCGGCCACGGGCCGAGCGCGATGCTGCAGCATGATCCCGAGCGGCACGCCCGATCTCTCGCAGGTCTCGACGATCCCTGTTGCGGCCGGAAGCGTGCGTTCGATCGGCTTTTCCATCAGGATCGGCTTCCCGGCTCCCGCGAGGATTTCGACGACTTCGGACCTTGCATCGGGCGGCGTGGTCAGGATTGCGAAGTCGACCGTTGGATCCTCGACGATGTCCTCTAGGCAGTCCGCTGCACGCGCGCCGAGCCCAGGGTGTGCGGCCAGGAAGTCCGTTCGGCTCTTGGAACTCCGGGCGAAGACCCGGCCGAGCGTAACCGCGTCGGATCCGGCGATCGCGTCGGCGTAGGTCTTCGAGACCATCCCGAGACCGATCAGCGCGGCCTTCATGGCATGAGCGCGAGCGCCTGCCCGCTCTCGCCATCGAATATGTGGAACCTGTTGGTTGGAAGCGTCACGCCTATTGTCTGGCTGCGTTGCAGCGGTATCTGCTCGCCGAGTTGCACGGTGAGTCGCTCGCCGTTTTCGAAGGCCCCGTAAATGTAGGTGACCGAACCCAGCTGCTCGAAATTCCGCACCTTGATCTGCATGTCGCCGGTGCCGTCAAGCGAAACGCCGATCGCTTCGGGCCGAATTCCGAGCGTCACCCTGCCTTCGCTTCTCGCGGCCAGTCGTGCGTCGCGGGTCAGGCCGCTGTCCAGTGCCAGCCGGTTCTGCTCGATGCGACCTTCGAGGAAATTCATCTGGGGGGCGCCGATGAAGCCGGCGACAAACCTGTTGGCGGGACTGTTGTAAAGATCGAGCGGCCGTCCGACCTGCTCTATCCTGCCGTCTCGCAGCACGACTATCCGGTCCGCCATGGTCATGGCCTCGATCTGGTCATGCGTGACGTAGATCATCGTGTTGCCGAGCTCGTCGTGAAGATTCGATATCTCGACGCGCATTTGCAGGCGAAGCTCCGCATCGAGGTTGGACAGCGGTTCGTCGAAGAGAAAGACGATCGGCTCGCGGACGATCGCCCGTCCGATGGCAACCCTCTGGCGCTGTCCGCCGGAGAGTTGCCCGGGGCGCCGGTCCAGAAGCTGATCGATCTGCAGCAGCTGCGCGGCGGAATCGACCCGTCGGGCGATTTCGGCTCGGTCCATGCGGAAGTTCTCGAGCCCGAAGGACAGGTTCTGCCGCACGCTCATGTGCGGATAGAGCGCGTAGGACTGGAAGACCATGCTGAGCCCGCGTTCGGACGCGGGCACGGAATTCACGCGTTTTCCCTCCAGCATGATGTCGCCGCTCGTGGGGTCGTCCAGCCCGGCGATCAGCCTGAGCAGGGTGGACTTGCCGCATCCGGAGGGTCCCACGAACACGACGAACTCGCCTTCGTCAATGGCAAGGTCGACGCCATGGATCACGTCAACCGCGCCAAAGCTCTTCCTTATCTGCCTGAGTTCTAGCGTGTGTGTCGTTGTTTCCGTCATTTCAGGCCTGTTGTAGCGATGCCGGTCGTGATGAAGCGTTGCAGCCAAACGAAGACCAGCGTGATCGGAATGAGCGACACGACGGTCATCGCGAGGATGTAGTGGAAGTCCGTGTCGAATTCGCCCGCGTATTGCGTGAGGCCGAGCTGGATCGTGTGCTTTTCCGGATCGGAGATGAGGACGATCAGGGGCCAGAGGAAGTCATTCCAGCGCCAGATGACAGAGAGGATTGCGAGAACCGAAAGGGCGGGCAGCGAGAGCGGCATGACGATTCGCCAGAAGATGCGCCACTCGCTCGCGGCATCCATCCGCGCGGCCTCGAGAAGTTCGTCCGGAATCGTCAGCATGTACTGCCTGAGCAGGAACACGCCAGTTGGCGTAGCGGCCGCCGGTATGATCACGCCCCAGAGCGACCCGAAGATGCCAAAGCTCCAGACGACGAAGAACAGCGAGACCAGGATGATCGAGGAGGGGATCAACAGCGTCGCGACGATGAGAATCGTGAAGGTCAGGCGCCCCCGGAAGCGGTACTTGGAGAGCGCAAACGCGGCCATCGCGTTGATGATCAGCGTGATCAGCGTCGCCATCACCGTGACGAAGATCGAGTTGAACAGGTAGATGCCGAAGGTGAAGTTCTCCTGCCCGTGCCGCTTCAGCAGGGGGTCGAGGTAGTTTTCGGTCGCAACGCGGATTTCTTCTGACGGTCGCAATTGCGTTCGGGGCACCTTGAAGACGTCGCCCGGATCGTCAATCGGCGCGACATCGGTTTCCTTCCGGGTCGGACCCGCCTTGAAGACCTTGCGTTCGCCGCCGTCCTCGGCCTCGTGAATCCATTCGGGCTTGGCACCAATCCCCTCGATTTCGGTCTGGACCTGGGCGATCGGAAGGAGCCTGGTGTCAAAGCTGTCCACGGCGCGTTCCGGCTTGATCGAGCTGAAGAATGTCCAGAGCACCGGAACGAGAACGATCAGCACCCCGAGCAGCAGGTATCCGTAGGCCAGGACGTCCGCCATGCCGAAGCGCTCTGCCGTATCCTTGTTGCCGGCGGTGCGGGTCAGGAATGTGCCTAGGCGGTTCAGCATCACAGTTCCGACTGCCTTCGCGTGATCCAGAGCTGGAAGAACGTGAAGATCGCGATGACCACCGCCATCAGGACCGAGCCTGCGGCCCCCTCGCCGTAGTCCTTGCTTTGGTTGGTGAATGCGACCTCGTAGATGTTCTGCACGATCATGAACGTCTCGCGCCCGGGTCCTCCGCCGGTCAGCAGATAGACCTCGTCGAAGATCTGGAAGCTTCGGATGAGGGCCAGCACCAAAACGACGGTCAGGGTCGGCATGATCAGCGGCAACGTGATGCGCCAGAAGGCGCGCGCGGGTCGCGTCGCGTCCATTCTCGCGGCCTCGTAGAGATCAGACGGGATCGCCTGAAGACCGGCGAGGAGAATGAGCATGTAGAATCCCATGTGGCTCCAGGTAAAGACGAAGACCAGCCAGAAAAACGGCCACCCGGTATTCGGCTGCACCAGCCAGTTGATCGGCCGATAGCGACCGAAATCGAAGACTGAGTCGAACTGGATCGAGATCAGGAGCACGGCCGACAGGATGCCTGCGACAATGATCGCGATGCGCGCATGTCGCGATTCGCTTGACACGATCAGCACGAGACCCAAGGCCAGCGCACCACCGAGCCAGATGCTTCCGCCCAATCCGATCAGGCTGAGCGGATTCGCCCAGCCGAACAGGAGCGCGAGCAGCGCCCCGAAGATCGCGGTCCAGGCCAGTGACGGCGTATCAGAGGAACGCAGGGCGCGTTCGCTCACGACCATCAGGACAACGGCAAGAAGCACCGTCATGACGATGTCGAATCCCGTCATTCTTGCCATGGCAGACAGCTGGTCTCGCGTGCCGCCGATCATTTCGTTCAGTACGCCCTTCCGGTGCAGCACCCAGTTCCAGATGTTCGCAATGACGACGGGCGAGAGCATCACGGGGTAGAAGAACATGGCCCGCCAGAAGCCTCGCCCACGGATGTTCTTGTTCACGACCAATGCCGTCACCAGCGCCACGATGCAAAGGACAGGAACCTGGATCGCGACGAACCAAAGGGTGTTGAACATTCCCTTCCAGAAACTGAAACCGGCATTTGAACAGGTCCGGGGTTCGAAAATGGTCTCGCAACTGAAAATGTCGGCGTATTGCTGGAATCCGACCCACGGCCGGTTGAAGAGCAGGATAGACGTGCCGCCGGTAAACGAGACGTAGAAGTTCAGGATCATCGGGACAAAGGTGAACAGCCCGAAAATCAGCATGTTCGGCAACAGGAGCGCATAGGGCACGCCACCACGTCCCCAGATGCTCTGAGCGTATTCGACCGGAAACCCCACCAGGTCCATCAGGAAAGACGGCACCTGAACGAGCTTGTATCGGCGTCTCGTCAACAGCCAGGCGCTTCCGCCTCCGATCCAGAGGACGCCGAGCACCGTCATCAAGATGGCCGCTAGAGACATGTCGCCCTGCCCGGGAAGCCGGGGGCACGCCTGCCCCCGGCATTCTTGACCGACGCCTTAATTGTTGGCGTCGGCGTCAAGCTTCTCCTGTATCTTGGTCAGGGCTTCATCCAGCGAAAGCTCGCCGTTCATTGCCGCCCCGAGAAACTCGGTCGTTGCGTTGTAGATGACAAAGCCGAACTTCGATCCCTGCAGCCTGTAGGCTTGCGGGGTCTGTGCCGCCGCCGCTGCAGCCATGGCGGTGAAGGCGTTCAGGCCGTCCGCGACCGCTTCCGAGGCTCCGGCGCCAGCGTAATCCAGGCCCTCGGCCTGGAGTTTCGCGTGTGCTGGAATGGCGTAGGTACGGGAGTACCATTCGCGCGCCTGGGATTCGGTGGCCATCCAGTCGATGAAACGTGCTGCGGCCTCTTCCTTGGCGGCATCGCCCGACTTGAAGGCCACGAGGCCCGCGCCGCCCGGCATGATGCCGCATCCCGCAGGACCGCAGGGCACGGGCACGACCGCCCAGTCGAACTTGTCGCTGACGTTTTCCTGGACGTTGCGCGTGTTCCAGGATCCGGACATGTAGAACGGGACGTCCTCGTTGAAGAACATCTCGTTGCCGTTGGCGTATTTCGATCCCGAAACTGCTGGCCAGATGTCGGCGGGCATCAGCCCGCTCTCATGCCAGTCCAGCATCTTTTGGCTGAAGGTTCGGAATCCCTCGTCGACGATGAGCTTGCCGTCGCCGTCGAAATAGGCGGCTCCGTAGGACATCGCCGGGCCGGCCATGCGGTGGCCGGAGCGGTCCATGACCATGCCCGCATAGGATCCCGTGGCATCCATCACGGCCTGCGTGGCTTCAGCCCAGTCGTCCCAGGTCGAGCCCGGCTCTGGAATGTCGACGCCGGCTTCCTCGAACATCGTCAGGTTCACGTAGGGCCCGGTCACCGTCATTTCCGTGTGATATCCGTAGATGCCGTCGGGCTTGCCCGCACGATACCAAGGCAGAATTGCGCCGTAGGCGGCCTCCCAGGCGCTCGCGTCCACGTAGGGCGTGAGATCCACGTAGTAAGGATTCAGGCCACCAAGGTTCGTGACAAAGGCCATGTCCGGTCCGGTTCCGGCCTCAAGCTGGGTCGGCAACTGTTCGCGGATCACGTTGTATCCGACCTGGTTCAGCGTGATGGTGACGCCCGGGTTTTCGGCCTGGTAGCGCCCGACCAGTTCCGTCACGACCGGACCCTTGGCGTCCACGTCCGAGATCATGAGGCTGAGATCGGCTGCAAGTGCCGCAGTCGTCGTTGCCAGCACCGAAGCGGTGCCAAAGAGCGCAGTTCCCACCACGCCCCTCAATTGAAAGTTCATTTGCGTTCTCCCTGTTGGAACCGCTGCCTTGAGAGCAGTCGATCGCGGGATTCTGCGAGAGGTTTCAATGAGCGTCAACACGGAAATACCGCAATGCCGCCTCCGGTCTGCACCCGCTGCCCTTGCGATAGCTGGCGTTGCCGCAGCTCACGGGCCGGAATTGCACTTCGGAGGAGCGTCGTGGTGCCGGCGTCAGACCGCTGGTCGACGCGTGATCATGCCGAACGGCTCGAATTGCCACTCATAGTCGAGAGGCACCCGATCGGTGGCGGCTGTTGCGCGCTTGAACTCGTACACCCGTTCGCGTGCGTCTTCCCGTGAGGCCACGATCAGGCACTGCGACAGGTGTCGTCCGCCGTCATAGAGATCGACCAGCCCGCGCATGGCTTGCGAATTCTCGGCGTCGACCGCGAACCCTCCGTCCCAGCAGCGCAGTACAGCGACGCACGTGTCGCCGGCACGGACGTTCAGCCGACCTCGCCTGCGCGAGGATCGCTTGCGCGCAAGTTCAAGGCCTTCGCGAACCTCCTTTGGCAGGAATTCGGACATTGGACATCACCCCTCGCTGGCACACTGGACCGATTCGTTCCCGTGGGAAAGCTCTGGCGGCAAGCTGCCCATGCGGGTTGCGAATGAGGTTTCTGCATGGGATGGCAAATGCCCTGCGCGACTGTATCCTGTGCTCGGAGAGGTTGTTCGCAGGCCATGTTCGGCGACAAGGACAATCGATTCGGTTGCCTGCATGGCGTCGGGAATGCGCGAATTTCCGTGACATTGTGGGCGGATTTGCCCTAAACGCTGCCTGATTCCCGCGCGGCGGTCCGATCCCGCCGAAGCTGCGGCAGACATTGCAGAACTCACGTGTCCGAAAGGGAGGAAGACACAATGAAGATGACCACCGAAGAAGTTTTCGTCAAAGTCCTCCAAAGGCATGGCATACGCCACGCCTTCGGCATCATCGGATCGGCCTTCATGCCGATTTCGGATCTCTTTCCCAAGGCTGGCATCACGTTTTGGGACTGCGCGCACGAAGGGTCGGGCGGCATGATGGCAGACGGCTACACGCGTGCGTCCGGCAAGATGTCGATGATGATCGCGCAAAACGGGCCGGGGATCACCAATTTCGTGACCGCCGTGAAGACGGCCTACTGGAATCACTCGCCGCTTCTTCTGGTCACGCCGCAGGCGGCAAACAAGACCATTGGCCAAGGCGGATTCCAGGAAGTCGAGCAGATGAAACTCTTCGAGGACATGGTGGCTTACCAGGAGGAGGTGCGTGACCCGTCCCGCGTGGCAGAGGTTCTTACCCGGGTCATTGCACAGGCGAAACGTGCCTCGGCACCTGCCCAGGTGAACATCCCCAGGGACATGTGGACCCAGGTTGTCGACGTTGATCTGCCCGAACCGATTGAATTCGAGCGCTCGTCGGGAGGAGAATACGCCGTGGCAGACGCTGCCGCTCTCCTGTCTTCGGCCCGGTTCCCCGTCATACTCAACGGTGCCGGCGTCGTGTTGTCGGAAGGCGGGATCGCCGCGTCCCGGGACCTGGCCGAACGGCTTGATGCTCCGGTTTGCGTTGGCTACCAGCACAATGACGCTTTTCCCGGTTCGCATCCGCTTTTTGCCGGGCCGCTTGGCTATAACGGCTCAAGGGCCGGCATGGAATTGATCAAGCAGGCCGATGTCGTGCTCGCCTTGGGCACCCGGCTCAATCCGTTTTCTACGTTGCCTGGCTATGGCCTCGACTACTGGCCGAAGGACGCGAAGATAATCCAGGTGGACATGAACCCCGACCGGATCGGGCTGACCAAGAAGGTCACCGTTGGCATCGTCGGTGACGCTGCCAAGGTTGCCAAGGGGATTCTTGCCAGTCTTTCCGATACGGCGGGCGACGGCGGGCGCGAAGAGCGCCGGAACACGATCGCGACCACCAAGTCAGCATGGGCGCAGCAACTTGCCTCCATGGATCACGAGGATGACGATCCGGGCACGACCTGGAACGAGAGGGCACGGGCGGCCAAACCCGACTGGATGAGCCCGCGCATGGCATGGAGGGCCATCCAGGCCGCCCTGCCGCGTGACGCGATCATTTCTTCGGACATCGGCAACAATTGCGCCATCGGCAACGCGTATCCGGACTTCGACGAAGGCCGGAAGTATCTTGCGCCCGGCCTCTTTGGTCCCTGCGGCTACGGACTGCCCGCCATCATCGGCGCCAAGATCGGCTGCCCGGACGTGCCCGTCGTGGGCTTTGCGGGCGACGGCGCCTTTGGCATCGCGGTGACCGAGCTCACGGCCATCGGGCGCAGCGAATGGCCGGCGATCACCCAGATCGTCTTCCGAAACTACCAGTGGGGCGCGGAAAAGCGGAATTCAACCCTTTGGTACGATGACAATTTCGTCGGCACCGAACTGGACGAGGGCGTCTCATATGCTGGAATCGCCAAAGCCTGCGGACTCCACGGCGTCGTGGCTTGGAACATGGACGAACTCACTTCCGCGCTGGACCAGGCGATCAAGGACCAGATGAAAGGCGGCAAGACCACCTTGATCGAGGCAATGATCAACCAGGAACTCGGAGAGCCCTTCCGTCGGGACGCGATGAAGAAACCGGTCGAGGTGGCAGGGATCGACGCCGCCGACATGGCTGCGGAGTAGGCGCCGGGCGGCAAGGCCCTGCCGCGTCTCGCCCTGCGGGGGCAGCGGCAGCCTTGCACTTTGATGGCAATGGGCAAAGGGGGGAGCCATTGCAGGCAATGTCCATCCAGTTGATGCGGGCCACGCGCCGGCAAACGGCAGTGCTCACGCACTTTTGTGCCGTCGCCCGGCGCCTTCAGGCAGGGTCTCAGGTCAGGCGCCGAGCGCAATCGAGATGACGGTGGCGGCTACGATGTCATCCACGCTCGCGCCTCGGCTCAAGTCGCAGACCGGCTTTCGAAAGCCTTGCAAGACTGGCCCTATGGCCTGCGCCCCGGCCAGTTCCTGGGCAAGCTTGTATCCGATGTTGCCGGCGTCAAGGGAGGGGAAAACCAAGACGTTGGCGTCTCCGGCACCTGATCCCTTGCGTTCGGCAATTTCCGGATTCAGGGCGGTGTCGGCCTGCACGGGACCGATCGCGGTCACGCCTGCGGTCCGCGCCGCTTCCGTCGCCGCAGCGACCTTCGCAACGGAGGGACCCGTGCCGCTCGTGCCTGTTGCATACGAGAGAAACGCCACTCTTGCATCGCCCAGAAGCGCTTCCGCCGAGGCGGCGGAACTGCGCGCGATTCCCGCGAGCTCGCTTTCGTCCGGTTCCACGGAGACGGCGCAATCCGCGAATATCATCTCGCGCCCTCCGGGGAAGGACATGAGAAAGAAGGATGACGGCTGCCGGATCCCGTCGGCAAGTCCGATCGCAAGGGACGCGGCCTCGATCACGCGCCGGGTCGGCGCCAGCGCGCCTGCGACCAGGACATCCGCCTCGCCGACTGCAACCATTGCCGCAGCGCGGACAAGCGGCTTGCCAATCATGCGACGCGCGAGGGCAGGCTTGACCCCCCGGGTCTTGACAACCGCCGCGGCCAGGTCGTCTGACGGTTCTGCGAGCTGCACTGTTGCGGCAAGGCCGTCGGCGACTAGCCTGTTGGCGGCGTCGCGCATGCGATCGTCGTCCGAGATCTCCGGCATGACGACTCGCGCGTTCCTTGCCTTTGCCGCATCGAAGGACTTTTCGAGAGCATTCATCATCGATTCCCTTGTCGTATCAGGAGCAGCTACATGACCGAAGCACCGAAGATCAACCGTGGCCTCATGGGGGTGCATTTCGACCGTTCGGCAGTCTCGGATATCGATGGGGCGGCTGGCCGCTTGTACTATCGCGGATACACGATCGACGATCTGGCGACCAACGCAACGTTCGAGGAAGTCGCCCACCTGTTGATCATGGGCGAATTGCCAAATGCGGACGAGCTCGCGGAATTCGATGCCAGGCTGAAGGCCTCGCGCGTGCTGCCTGACGAGATCATCGACATTGTTCGGGCAACCTCTGAAGGCCATCCGATGAACGTGTTGCGCACCGCCGTATCCGCACTGGCTGCGCTGGAATCCGGCGCTCAGGATGCTTCGGAGGAGGGCATGCTCGAAAACGGAATTCGCCTGACCGCCCAGGTTCCCATGATCATTGCCGCGCATCACGCCATTCGGTCCGGACGCGAACCGGTTGAGCCTGATCCTTCACTCGGACATGCCGGGAACTGGCTCTGGATGATCAAGGGCGAGACACCTTCGGAAGACGCCGCACGGCTTGCGGACGTCGACTTCATCCTTCACGCAGAGCATGGCGCCAATGCATCCTCGTTTGCGGCAAGGGTGACGGTTGGCACGGAGGCGGACTTGCATGGCGCCATCACGACCGCGCTTGCCACGCTCGCGGGTCCCGCCCATGGCGGAGCCGCCGAAGACGTCATGAAAATGGTCGAGGAGATCGGTGCCCCGGAAAATGCAGCCGAGTACGTACGGCAAAAGCGCAAGAACAGGGAGCCGGTGACGGGCTTTGGCCACAGGGTCTATCGAGCCGAGGACCCGCGTGCGCGGCACATGCGTGACGGCGTGAGAAAGCTGGGCGAGGAAATGGGCCAGCCCGAGTGGTACGAAATCCTGCAGGCTGTCGTCGAGGTGATGAAGCCGTATGCGCGACATGGGCTGAACGTGAACGTCGATTTCTATTCGGGCGTGGTCTACCAGCTTCACGGCATTTCCATGGATCTCTACGTGCCGATCTTCGCCATCGGGCGGATGCCGGGCTGGGTGATCCAGTGCCTCGAGCAGAAGCGAGGCAACATCCTGATCCGCCCGCTGACCCTTTACAACGGGCCGGAGCCTCGCGACTGGGTTGCGCTCGAGGACAGGTAGGCCCGTACAGGCTGTCTGGCGGGTGGGAGAATTTCAGAGCCTTTCCCGGTACAGGACTTGCTGCGAGACGCCAGCGAACAGCAGCCAGACCGTCGTGACGATCAGGCCCCAGTGCGCCCAGCTTTCGGGGTCGAAATCCACCCAAGCGGCCCATCCTGCGAAAAACGTCCAGGCAAATGCCATGGGCAACGAGATGACCCGCCATCTCACGGTGCGGAACGGATGCACGAACTTTATCGGCAAGAGCATGGCCACGGCCAAGGCGACGACCAGCGTCAGGCTGACCCAGAATTCGGGCTTGATGGCAAAGAGAACCAGAACAACCATGTTCCAGCAGGCCGGGAAACCGTTGAAGGAATTGTCTGACGTCTTCATCCGGGTGTCGGCAAAGTAGATCGCCGAAAGGAAGGTGATCACGATGATGGCCACCCAACCGGTCCATCCCGGCAGCAGGTCGGAATGAAACAGGGCGAATGCGGGAATGACGACGTAGGTGAGGAAATCGACGATCACGTCCAGGATCGAGCCGTCGAGACGCCTTGCATTGACCGTGACCCGAGTTGCACGCGCGAGCGGTCCGTCCAGCCCGTCCACGGCGAAAGCCACGAGAAGCCAGAGGAACATCGTGGCCCAGTTGCCCTCGACCGCTGCCAAGAGGGCCAGCATGGCGAAGACGGCACCGGATGCGGTAAGCAAGTGGACCAGGTACGCGTTTATCCGAGGCGTCATGAACCTGTCATGCCGCATCTCGGGCAGTTTTGCGATGCATTTTGCAGCTTTCCCCGGATTTTCCTCTCCCGCAAGCAATCATCGCCCCGCGCGCCGAATCTCGCAGGCGTCCATGCAGCCATTGGCGCTCGTCTCAGCCATCCCAATTGCATGCGGCCGGAGTGCTTTCTGCAATCCGGTGCGATCGGGACTTCCGTCCGGACGAGCGATGAGTGCAGCTTGCAGGGAGGGTGTGCCCGTGCGACCGGGATTTGGAGTTGCGTTGTCACCCGAATTTTCGGGCAAGGCGGGTGCACTGTCGGAGCGCTGACGAAGCCGTCTCTTCATCAGCGCGGTTCGGTTATGCACGCAATTGGGTGCAATTGAGCCATGGCAAGGCGCACAATCACCATGATCGAGTGCAACGCGTCCGCGAGCCTCTGACTGTTGTCCATGAAGCAGGATCATTGCCTGCCCTCAGGGCGTGGACAGTTCTTGCCGGCCTGCGAAAAACCGGCACAGTTCAGCGTCCGGCACCTGACCGTCAGAATAGCGAAAGGTGCCGCGGTCGCGGATCTCCTCGGCGGCACGCTGGATGACCCCGAAAGTGGCACGAGCGAGCGAGCCGCCGATGCTGACGCGCTTTACCCCAAGGTCCTCCAACTGGGTCACGCTCAATGGACTGCCGGCGAGACCCATGACTACGTTGACGGGGGCTTCGACCTCTCTGACGAGTCTGCCGATGGTTTCCGCGTCGGCGATTCCGGGCACATAGAGACAGTCCGCCCCCGCGTTTCGATAGGACACGACCCTCGCCACGGACTCCTCGAACGGGTTCGCATGCCCCGAGAGATAGCACTCGGCTCTCGCGGTCACCGTAAGTCGAAGGATTCATTTTGCAACTCCATCTATTTGTTGTGACAGGACGGGTTCGGAGAGGCAGGCGAGACCGGCATCGTCGTTGTCGTCGGGGTCGCCGGACGTCTCTCTGTACATGGTGAAGTGTCTTCTCCCGACCTTGAACCGGCAGGCCTCGATTCCGCTGTTGCGAAGCGCGCGCTGGCGTACCGTGCCCGGCAGGATCCCCATTTTCGAGGCGAGTTCCTTCTCGGTCATGCAACCTTGCTCGCGAAGCCTGTTCCGCTGCACCTCGCTGCAACTGGGCAAGTTCCAGTAGCTCCGGAACGCCCCGATGCGACACGCCGTGAACGGGTCGCCCTTCGCATCGGTTCGTCCGCGCCTGTTGAGTTCCTCGGCCACCTTGTCGTTGTCAAGGCCCTGGCCCACGAGGGCCTTGATCTCGAGCCTCGCCTCTTCGTCGCGGGGCATGCGCTGCCGCCTTTCGAAGTATGGCCGCGGCAGGTCGACCTGGAGCGTGTGGGTCTTTCCGCCGCGCAGCCGCAGCCCGATGGTCGCCCGGTAGCCCTCGCGGGTCAGGGTCGCATCCTCGACGAGCAGGGCGAGCAGGCGCTTGCGGTCGACGTTGCTGGTCGTGGTCGCGTTCCAGGCCCGTCCGAAGTCGCGGGCCAGCTCCAGGACCCGTTCGTCCTGCTCGGCGGAGACCGCCTTGTCATGGGCCTTGCACAGCTGCTCGCGCTCGGCGACGGCGCGGGCGAGCGCCTCGAGACGCGCGTTCCACTCGGCCTCGAGAGAGGCGGCGACCATGCGGTTGGACGGATCGACCTCCAGGTACCTGCGGCGGGCCGTGTCGGCTTCGATGCGCAGCGCCTCGATCCGGTTGGCGTGCTGGCGGTCGGCGGCCGCATGGTCGGTGCGCACCTGCTCACGCACGGCGAGGGCAAGGGCGATGTTCTCCCGGTTCACCGCCGCCACGATGAACTCCGACACGGCCGCATCGACCTTCGAGCCGCGCAGGCTCTGGCAAGTGCGGGTTCCGTGGCGGACGACGTTGTGCCTGCAGTAGTAGTACCACCGCCCCGGACCGTCCCGATCCGGCGCCAGGTAGTGGCTGCTCATCCGGCGCCCGCAGTGACCGCAGAGGACCCGGGACTGGAGCAGGGCGAGGCCGTCTCGCGGCGTCGGCTGGCGTCCGGCGCCGGGCGCGAAGGCGGCGCGGTTGTTCTCCAGGGTCTTCCGGTTGCGGCAGTACTCGTCCCAGTCGATGTAGCCGGCATGGGCCTCGGGGATGCAGACCTGCCAGTCCTCCATCGCCAGCCAGGTCAGACGGGTCTTGCCGTCGGGCAGCTTCCGGGTTCGCGAGCGCCCGTAGACGAAGCAGCCGGCGAAGCGGGGATTGTTCAGGATGGACAGGATCTGGCTGTGTTTGGGCACCGACCACATCAGCTCGCCATGCAGCCTGTAGGGCCGCGACGGCAGGGTCACGGCGTTCTTGCGGAACCACTTCAGGGTCTGCATCGCCGATCCCGTGCGGCGGAACGTGTCGAACACCAGGGAGATCGCCTCCACGACGGCGCGGTCGGGGTCGAGCACGACCTCGTTGCGGTCGTTGTAGGCCAGTCCGAGGGGCAGGCGCATCTTCAGCTCGCCGCGGCGCGCCTTGCTGCGCTGGCCGCCGAGCAGGCGCGCGCGGATGCTCTGCATCTCGTATTCCGAGAGGGCGCCCTTGAACCCCATCAGGAGCCGGTCGTTGCTGTCGTTGGGATCGTAGAGGCCGTCCTCGTCGAGGATCAGCGTATCGCTGAAGGCGGCGATCTGGAGCAGTCTCTGCCAGTCCGCCGCATTCCGGCATAGCCTGGACACTTCGAGGCTGAGAACGATGCCGACGTCGCCGGCGGCGACCCGGTCCATGAGGTCGCGGAAGCCGGCCCGGTTGCCGCTGTGCTCGCCGGACATGCCCTGATCGTCATCGATGGTTCGGATCCGCTCTTCCGGCCAGCCGAGCGCGATCGCGCGCTGGCGCAGCCCGTACTGGCGATTGGTGCTCTCGGTGTTGTTGACGACCTGCTTCTGCGAGGACTGGCGGATGTACAGGCAGGCCTCGCGGCTTCGGTGATGCTCGGCGACCTTGAACGAGGCCGGGACTTCAGGCATGGCGGATTCCCTCGATGCTGCACTCATGGGCGAGAAGGTCGCGGACCATGGCGGCGGCCTCCTGCATGACCGGCACGAGGTCGAGCGCGGGCGGCTCGCCGGCCGGCGGCGCCGACGGCGGCACGCTGGCGGTGAGCTCCAGGGCGCGCGCCATGCCGTGATGGCGGAGCATGGCGATCGCCTGGCTGTCGACGTTCGCCCGCCACTGCCGACGCCAGGTGCGGTACCGCTCCAGCCCCTCCATGTCGAGCCACGCCATCATGACCGGCGGGACGATTTTTTTTTGCTGCGCGCGATCGCCTTGTCGAGCCCGCGCGGATGCAGGGTGACGCCGAACCGCTCGGCGATGAGAGGAACCAGCCTGCGGCTGCCCACCGGCCCGTGACGGGCCCTGTGCTCCTCGACGAAGGCGAGGATCTCGGCGGTGACCTTGTGCGCGCCGCGCGGCCCCCGGCGGCGGGGAATCAGCGCCTCCAGCCCGCCCTCGCGGAACGCCCTGTTGGTGCGCACGCAGGTCGGCACCGAGGTGCCGAAGCGCGCGGCCACCTCGCGGAGGGAGGCCTCTCCGGTCTGGCGCACCATCTCGTAGCGGACCTGGAGGAGGTCGCGCGGGTCGAAGAACTCGCTGTCGGCGAACAGGGGGTCGGCGACCCTTTCCGGGTTCGGGTTGAGGGTTCCCGACTGCCGCAGGCGCCCGGTCTTGCTGTCGGTCATGGCTGTGCTCCCGGCAATGATCATCTAATAATACTCACAAATGATGCGCCTGTCAAGCATCGCCCGTGCGCGAGCGGAGCAAAAGGCCAAGCAAGGCAGGCATAACGCCGCAACAATGGCACCGTGCTCCTGTCTCCTGCGGCAAAATTCATGATCATGATGCGCCTTTATTTTTGATCATCGAGCAGCGCGTCAACCAGCGCACGCAGCGCCGAGAGATCGTCCGCCCGGAACAGCGAGCGGCCCGCCGACGCACGCTCGAAGCCGTCAACCGGACGACGGTCCGTCCACGCCCTCGGAAGACACCGCAGCGTCTCCGCATCCACTTGGAAGCGCACCACGGGAACAAGGCCGACGTTCATCGTGTCGGAGTGAACGCGGAACACGCGACCCAGCAACGGATGGAAGGGGTGCGTCACCTCAACGACATCATGCGGCTGTAACGACGGAACGTCGGATTTTGCATTCGTGAACCTATGATAAAGGGAAACGAGAGGGACGCGGCCGCTGCCACCGCTGCCTCAATTCTCTCCAAGGACAGGAGCCGGTCGTACAGGCCGCCGGCACCGAAGCTGGCCGAATAGTCTTCGATGCTTGCGCCGACCGCGCCGGTATCTGCCACCCTGAGGATGGTTTCGGCGACATCCTCCGGCGTATGGCCGTAGCCGTTTTCCGCATCGACGCTGACCGGAATCCGCACGGCGCCAGAAATCCGACACGCCTCTTCCAGCGCAGCCGCGCGGGTGAGCGCTCCCGCGTAGTCGGGGAGCCCGAGACAGAAGGCGATTCCCGCGCTCGTGGTTCCCACCGCCGGAAAGCCGGCCGCTTCCAGCATGCGGGCGCTGCCGGCGTTCCAGGCGTTCGGCATCACGAAAATCCCGTCCGCGGCATGCAGGTCCTTGAACGCGGTCCCTTTGCGTCTCTGAATTTCACTCATGGTATGCCTTGCGTGCGTGCGCTTGCCGCCGACGGGCAACGATGGGCCTTGTCGCGGACACATGTCAATGGCGTCGAAAGAATGCGTCAGGCAAACGCGAACAGTCTCAAGCGACTACGGTTGTGACAACTTGAGGCCTCGCACAAAGTGTTCTTTTCCTGTTGATGATCCTAGATTTCTGGGATTGGTAACAAAACGATTGTTCACGGAGCCACAGACGTGAATCGCGGAGCTCAGTCCAGGGCATCCAGCGATGCAACGTCATGCAGCCGAGGTACTGCCAATTGGCATGCCCCTTCGGGCGAGCCTTCTTGGCAGACGTCAGGAGACAAGACAATGCTCGCTGTTCGGTCGAACCGTCCGCGGCATGCGGCACGCCTGAACGCCTTCAAGGCTGCTCTTCCGCCGGATCCGCGCGACGTACCGCATCTGCTGGAACTTGTTGCTTGCGTCGGGATGCTCGACGCTGCCGATCTCAATTTCCCCGATCATGTCTCTGCCGCCAACGAGGTTGCGGTGCGCAACGCTCTTGCGGCAAACGGAGTGCGTCTGAACGGTCTTGCGATGCGGTACTATGGAGATCCTGACTTCGCCATAGGCGCATTTACGAATCCTGATCCCGGAGTGCGGCGAAAGGCCAGCGATCAGACGCGTGAAGCGATCGACATCTGTGCCAGGCTAGGAGCTAGACAGCTGACGCTCTGGATGGGGCAGGACGGGTTCGACTACGCCTTTCAGGTGGATTACGCCCGGGCTTGGGACGACACGATCTCGGCGATGGCCGAGGTTGCCGACCACAATCGCGAGATAGATGTCGCCATTGAATGCAAGCCGAGCGATCCGCGATCCTATTCGCTGATGCCGGATATCGGGACGACACTTCTCGCCACGACGGAACTGGACCGGCCCAATGTCGGCGTAACGCTGGATTTTGCCCATGTCCTCCATGCCGACGAGATGCCGGCCTGTGCCGCGAGTCTTGTCGCACGTCATTCCCGTCTGCCTGGCGTTCATCTGAATGACGGCTACGGCAAGCGAGACGACGGATTGATGGTTGTCACCGTGCACCCGGTCGCAACCGTGGAGCTCTTCGTTGAACTGGGCCGGATCGGCTACGATGGCGTGATCAATTTCGACACATTTCCTGATCTCTCCGGACTGAATCCGGTCGAAGAGGTCCGAACAAATGTCCACAAGGCCGATCGATTCCGCTCGGTGGCCGGCAAGCTCCGCACGAACAGGGATCTTGCCGCTGCAATCGCCCGCCAGGATGCTGCACTCGGTCAACGCATCGTTGCTCGAGCGCTCTACGGCAAATGAGCGGCATCGTCGTTCTTGGTGCGCTGCACTACGATGTCGTCGTGGATGCACCGCGCATGCCGGCGCTGGATGAAACACTTCCCGGCAATCGCGTCGACTACCGCTTTGGCGGAAAGGGTGGCAACCAGGCTCTTGCGGCTGCGCGGATGGGCGCGCAGGTCGCCATGGCCGGGCGACTCGGGCGGGACAGTGCGGCGGGGACGCTCCGTGCTGCGATGGAAGAGGCTGGCGTCGAGCATTCGCTTGTTCTGGATACCGACGCGCCCACAGGCATGAGCGTAGCGATCACGCTGCCCTCGGGCGAGTACTGCGCCGTCACCGTACCGGGTGCCAATCTTGAAAATGACGGCGACATTTCATGGCAGGAACCGCCCTTGGCAGGTCTTCTCCAAAACGAAGTTCCCGTAGCCGCAAATCTTGCCTTTGCTTCCTGCCTGCCGCGTGATGCCCTGCTGATCGCAAATGCTGCGCCGGCACGTCGGCTTCCCGTCGAGTTGGCGGAGCGTATCGACGTGCTGGTCGTGAACCGCGTCGAATCCGAAGGTCTGACAGGGCACCACGATCCGGAGGCCGCCGTGGCCGCTCTTGCTGGCATGGTGCGGGGTGCCGTTGTCTTGACCCGAGGTGCCAATGGCGCGACATTGCTGGAGAACGGCCAGATGACACATCATCCGGCATATTCGACCAAGGTCGTGAGCACGCATGGGGCAGGGGACATGTTCACGGGCGCTCTTGCTGCCCGAATCACTGCAGGCGATCCGCTCCAGTCGGCGTTGCGTTTCGCCCAGGCTGCAGCTGGGTTGTTTGTGTCCTTCCCCGTTGACAGGCGCTCCGAAGTCACGGACACCGCCGTCGAGGCATTTCTTGCCCGGAGGTAGGTGCGACCGGCGTTTCACTGGCCGATGTCGTCTGCGTGGGCGGCGAGGAGGAGAGATCAATGACCAGGATGCAGAGACTTTTCGGGACGACCAAGCCAGTTATCGGCATGGTTCACCTTGGTGCGCTGCCGGGATCGCCGCTCCATGATGCCGGGGCCGGCATCGACGGCCTTGTCGAATCCGCGCGTGCGGATCTTGCGGCACTTCAGGAGGCAGGATTCGATGCGGTCATGTTCGGCAACGAGAACGACCGGCCCTACGAATTCGATGTCGATACGGCCTCCACTGCGACAATGGCATTCGTGATCGGGCAACTGAAGGACGAGATTACGGTGCCCTTTGGCGTCAACGTTCTTTGGGATCCAATGGCCACGGTTGCACTTTCGGCCGCCACAGGCGCGGCTTTCTGTCGGGAGATTTTCACGGGCACGTATGCCTCGGACATGGGGTCTTGGACACCCGATGCCGGCAGGGCGATGCGCTATCGCGATCGTCTCGGGCGTCCGGACCTCGCAATGCTCTACAACATCTCCGCCGAGTTCGCCGACAGTCTCGACCGCCGATCGCTGCCGGACCGGGCGCGGTCCGCGGTTTTTTCGTCGATCCCTGACGCCGTGCTTGTTTCCGGCACCATCACCGGCGAGGCTGCGCGCATGGAAGACCTGGAAGCGGTGAAGGTGGCGCTTCCCGACACGCCGGTCATGGCGAACACCGGTGTGAGACACGAGACCGTTGCCGAAGTACTGAAGATCGCTGATGGCTGCATTGTGGGATCGGCATTGAAGTTCGACGGCGATACGTGGAAGGCAATAGATCCTGAACGAGCGAGAGATTTCGTGCAACGGGCACGGTGCGCCGCATGAGTGTCCGCGACCTTCTGACCGATCTGATGTCGATTCCTGGCCTTTCGGGTCACGAAGATCGCGTGCGGCGGCGAATTGTCCATCACCTGGGCCCGTTGCCCAGCGCAAGTGACAGGCTGGGCAATCTTTGGACCACGTTCAAAGGCAGAGGGCCGAGCATACTTTTGTTCACCCACATGGATCAGCTCGGCTTCGTGGTCCGCAAGATCGAAGCCGACGGCTTTCTGCGTCTCGAACGTCTTGGTGGAGTGCCCGAGCGCGCACTTGCCAGCCAGAGGGTGACCATCTGCCTTGGCGAGGGCCGGGACATCAACGGAGTCATTGCCAACAAGAGTCACCACGCCACGACTCCGGACGAAAAATACACGGTTGTCCGCTATCCCGACCTCTATGTCGACTGCGGCTTCGACAATCGTGAATCAGCCGAGGCGGCCGGCATCCATATCGGTGCGCCGGTCGTTTATTCGCCCGGTGGTTCGAGATTGGGCGAAAACCGCGTGAGCGGTCCTGCGATTGATGACCGGGCTGGCTGCGCCGTCCTGATCGAGGTGGCCCGCATGCTTGCTGACCGCGAGCAGGGCCCGACAGTTCACGTCGCGTTCGCAACGCAGGAGGAGTTTTCCCTGCGAGGCGCGCAGCCGCTGGCGCAGCGGCTGTTGCCGGACATCGCCATTCAGGTCGACCTCATGCTTGCCACCGACACGCCCGACATGGCCGATCGCGGTGAGATGCGGCTAGGTCAGGGGCCGGGCATCAGCCTCTACAGTTTCCACGGGCGGGGTACGCTCAATGGAGTCATCCCGCACCCGGCGATGGTCCGGCTGTTCGAGGAAGCCGCCGGCGCAATTGGCGTGCCGCTCCAGCGCAGTGCGCAATCCGGTGCGCTGACCGACCTGTCCTATGTTCAACTCGTGGGCGAAGGTGTCGCGTCGATCGACGTGGGTTTCCCCATGCGCTATTCGCATTCTTCGTGCGAGGTCGTGGATCTTCGTGATCTTGACGCATTGTGCAAACTCCTGATTGCAGCGCTGGCTCGCATCGGCCCGAGCTTCAGCCTTTCGCGCGACTGACAACCGGGGCCGGAGTTCATGACATACACTCTCGGCATCGACATAGGGACCTACGAATCCAAGGGAGCCTTGGTGTGCGTCCGTACTGGCAGAATTGTCGCCCAGGCCGCGCATCCGCACGAGATGCTCGTGCCCCAGCCGGGCTGGGCAGAGCATCGGCCGGAAGAGGATTGGTGGGGCGATACCGTACGGATCATCCGCCAGATCATTGCCGAAAGCGGCATTGATCCCGACGCTATTGCTGCGCTCGCGGTCTCAGCCATCGGTCCATGCATGCTGCCGGTCGATGCCGATGGAAGGCCGCTGATGAACGGTGTCCTGTACGGCGTGGACACCAGAGCGGACAAGGAGATTGCCTACCTCAACGCCGGGATCGGCGAAGATGAAATCCTCGCAGCATGCGGCAACGCGCTGACGTCGCAATCGGTCGGCCCGAAAATCTTATGGCTCAAGCGAAACCATCCCGATCTGCATGCCAAGACGCACAAGATACTGACTTCGACGAGTTTCATCACGCACCGCCTGACCGACGAATACGTGATCGACCACTATACGGCTGCAAATTTCAGTCCGCTTTATGATGTGAGCAGGCTTGGCTGGTCGGACGCGTTGACCGACGAGATCGTTCCGCTTGATCGGCTGCCGAAGCTTTGTTGGAGCTGTGAAATTGCAGGCTTCGTCACCGCATGGGCCGCCGCCGAAACCGGCCTCGCCAAGGGCACGCCCGTCACGTGCGGCACCATCGATGCGGCGGCGGAAGCCGTCAGCGTCGGCGTTCGCAATCCTGGCGACATGATGATGATGTATGGTTCGACCGTTTTCGTCATCCAGGTGACCGACGAACCGGTTCGAGACCCGCGCCTTTGGTATGCACCTTGGCTGGTCCCCGGCCAGCATGCATCCATGGCAGGACTCGCGACCTCGGGTACCCTCACCCACTGGTTTCGCGACCAGCTCGCCGGGGATCTTCGTCGCGAAGAGGCGTTTCCCAAGCTTGCTTCCGAGGCCGCCGAATCACCACCCGGCTCCAATGGCCTGATCGTGCTTCCCTACTTTTCGGGAGAACGCACGCCGATTCACGACCCAAAGGCGAAAGGCGTCTTTTTCGGGCTGAACCTGACCCATACAAGAGGAGACATCTACCGCGCGTTGATCGAAGGCATCGCCATGGGCACCGCCCACGTGATCGAGACCTACCGCGATGCAGGCGCAAGACCGGAACGAATTCTGGCTGTCGGCGGAGGCACCAGGAATTCACTCTGGCTGCAGTCAACCTCGGACTTTGGCGACGTTGCCCAGACCGTCAGCAGGATCACGGTCGGCGCGAGCTATGGTGACGCTTTCCTCGCGGCCCTGGCCGTCGGGCAGGCTCATTGGGCGGACATAGCTGCCTGGAACCCGTCGGCAGAGAAAGTCAATCCGAGACGCCTGGCCATGCATGATCGTCACTACCGGCGCTTCTTGCGTCTCTACGAGAAGACGAAGGATATCGCCGCCGAATTGAGCGAAGACCTAGAGGCAGCGGACCAGTAGAGACGTCATGACTGCTTCTTGGCTTCAGGACGTCAATCATGCCTCGAATCGACGACAGATCAGGTCCCCCGGAAATAGCTTGATTCGTCCGTCCGGGGGTAGTGCCGCGCCGCCTATTACAACTGCTCCCGCTTGCATGTTTTCCAAATCGGACATTTCCAAGTGCATTTTGCACAAGGGAGATGAACTGAATTGTCACAATCGTGACTGGGCATCGATCTCCCAGCCTCCCGCGCAAGCCAAGATGCACCTGTCAAGGCACTCCAGTTCTTTCCCGTCGCCGCAAGCAACGACGGGCATTGGTCAAGATTCTTGTTGCCCAAGCCATGAGAAACCGTGGCTCTGACCCAAAGAGTGAACTGTGCAGGCGGCGTTAGAAACGGGCGGGATCCTAGCGGCCGGCCGCGCCCTTTCCGGGACGGATTTGATCGCAGATCGCTACGGGATGACTTCTTTCGACGCCTTTTGGGGCCGTAATCTCCTGTCTTCGGGCACCAGACTGTTACTAGATTGGCTGCAATGTGCGCATCGAGGGACCGATTCGTGCGGTCGAACCGCTCCAAGCGAGCGCCAGGCCCGGGGCCGCCGAACCATTGTCCGTTACGAAACGCTGCGCACGTCGCGGTTCTTGATCGCGTCGAGGTAGATGGCCAGGAAAATCAGCGAGCCGGCGACGAATGGATAGACGAAGGGTGACACGCCACGGGTGCCGAGGCCGTTGTTGATGACAATGAGGAGAAGCACGCCGGCGAGCGTCCCGGGAAAGACATTGCCGCGGCCGCCGAAGAGGCTTGCGCCGCCGATCACGACGGCGGCGACCGCCTGGAACTCCATGCCGCGGCCGGTGAAGGTGGTGATCTCGCCAAGATAGGCGGCCAGAAGCGTGCCGCTTACCGCTGCCGAGATCCCGCAAAGCGCGTAGGCCGCGAGCTTGGCCCGGCGCACGGGCACGCCGATCTTGCGCGCGGACTCCTCGTTGTTGCCGATCGCCAGCCAATACGTGCCGAGCCGTGTGCCACGGAGTATCCATTGAAAGATCAGAACGATTGCTAGTGCAACAAAGAAGATTGCCGGAATGGTGCCGAGGAGCTTGACCGAGCCAAGCAACGCGAGCCCTTCGCCGGTTTGCTTGACTGTGCCTTCGGTGAAAACCAGCGCGACCCCGCGGTAGGCGATCATCAACCCAAGCGTCGTCAGAAGCGAGTTCATGCCGAGATAGGCCACGAGCCAGCCGTTGAAGAGCCCGATGGCTAGCCCGGTCAGAAGCGCCGCGACGATTGAGACCGTAGCCGGCATGTCGGAGGTCAGAAAGACGACCGTCGCCGCGACATAGGCTATCGAACCGATCGACAGGTCGATCTCGCCGTTGATCAGCACCAACGTCAGCCCCGCCGCTGCGGAGAGCAGGAATGTCGACGCGATTGCGATCTGGGTCCAGTTTGACACGGTCAGGAACGAGTTGGAGATCGCTGTGAAGACGATCACGATGGCAAGAAGCAGGAAATAGAACCCATACGCTAATCCGAGGTTGCGGGCTTGGACCAGTCTCTCACGCATGGGCCGCCTCCGTCCTCAGGGCTGCGGCCATCAGCGCGGTTTCGGTAATGTCCTCCCCAAGCATCTCGGCCGCGATCATGCCGTCGCGCAGAACCAGGACGCGGTCGGCGAGCGCCACCATCTCTTCGATCTCCGATGTTACAAGCAAGACCGAGGTTCCGGCCTCGGCCAGCGCGCCCACAAGTTCGCCGATCTCGCCTTTGGAGCTTACGTCGACGCCGCGGGTCGGCTCGTCGAGGATCAGGATGTCGGGCTTTCGGTTCAGCCATTTTGCAAAGACCACCTTCTGCTGGTTGCCGCCCGAGAGGATTGCCGCCTGCGTGTGGTGGTCAGGCGTCATGATCTTGAGACGGTCGATCATGGAACGCGCCGTGCCGGCCTCGGCTGCCTTGTCGAGGACGCGCATCCGCCCGCGCGCATAGTCGGCAAGGGTAGTCGAAGAGATGTTCTTCCAGATCGCCTCATCCAGAAACAGCCCGTCGGTGCGGCGACTTTCGGTGACATAGGCAGTGCGCTCAAGAAGCTCGTCGTGGCTAACCTCGCGCGAGTCGCCGTCAATGGCGAGCGTGATTCGGCCACCGTCCATCGGATCGAGCCCGAGGACAGAGCGGATGAGTTCCGTACGTCCAGAACCCATGAGTCCCCACAGACCCAGTACCTCACCCTCACGCAACTCGAGGCTGGCGCCATCGAGGATGCCCTCGCGTCGGATGCCCTCGAGCGACAGCATGGGCGCGCCGCCCTTGCGCCGGGTCCGAGCCGCCCGTTCGGTGACGACCTGACCCACGATCATCTCGACAATTTGGTCATGAGTGACCTCTGCGATATCGCCCGAGCCGACCAATTGGCCGTTTCGAAGCACCACGTAGCGGTCGCAAAGTTCCTGAATTTCGTCCAGAAAGTGGCTGATGTAGATGACCGCCTTGCCCTCTGCCTTGAGCTTGCGGACGATGTTGAAGAGCGCCTCTTTCTCCTTAATTGACAGTGAGGAGGAGGGTTCGTCGAAAATCACGATGTCTGCGCCCATGGCCACGGCGCGCGCGATCTCGACCACCTGCATTTCACCGACCGACAGCGATTCCATCCGAGCCGTGGGTCGTATGCCCGATCCAAGCTGGTCCAGCGACGCCTGTGCTCGCGCCCTCGCTGCGCGCTTGTCGACGGAAAAGGGCAGCTTGCCCGTCGGCAGGTGCGAGATGAACATGTTTTCGGCCACGGTCAGGCTCGGGAAGTACAGCAGTTCCTGGTGGATGAACGCGATCCCGGCGGCATCCGCGTCGATCGGGCGGGCGAAGTCCACGCGCCGGCCGTCGATCTCGATGTGGCCGCCGTCCGGGCGATAAATGCCACCAAGCACGTTCATCAGTGTCGACTTGCCAGCGCCGTTGACGCCGACAAGGCCCAGGACTTCGCCCGACTTGACCGAAATCGATACGTCGTCCAGGGCTTTGACGCCAGGAAAGACCTTTGTCACGCCCTGCATATGCAGCTTTGCGGTCACTTCGCTCTCAGCACGTCAAGCCCGATCACCGCGACCAGCACGGTCCCCTTGATGACCATGGCGATGAAGGGCGAGACGCCCAAAAGATTGAAGGCGTTGGACAACATCGTCAGGAAAAGCAACCCGAACATCGAACCAAGGATCGACCCTTTGCCGCCCTTCAGGCTGGCACCGCCGATGACGGTTGCCGCGATGATGTCCATCAGGCGCACGTCGCGAACCATCGCGGTCGTCGCCGTGCCGAGGTCTGCCGTCAGGATCATGGCGGTGATGGCCGCCATCAGACCCGCAAGAACATAGGTCGAAAACTTGATCCGCCGCACCCTTATGCCCGAGATGCGCGCGGTCTCTTCATTCGCGCCGGTAAGATAGACCCGTCGGCCGTAAAGCGTGCGTGACAGGACGAAGCCGAGGATCAGTGCCGCAACTAGCACCGCAATGCCTGCCACCGGGATCCCGACGGGTCGCGCACTGATGCCCCAAGTCATCGGCAGAATGCGGGCGGAGAAGATGTCGATGAAGGCATAGGGCAGGCCGTAGACGCTTTGCGCTTGCGTGAACCAGATCGCGAAGCCCTCGGCCAGCACCATGGTGGAAAGCGTCACGATGAAGGGCACCATCCGAAGATAGGCAATGGCGATCCCGTTAATGGTGCCAAAGGCCAGCCCGATGACGAGCATCAGCAGGCATCCCGGAACCGTCGAATCGGTCGCCACCATCACAGTCGCCCCGACCACGGCGGCGGCAGAGACGACCGTGTAGCTCGACAAATCGATGCCGCCGGCGACCATCACGTAGGTCATGCCAATGCACAAGAAGCCCAGAAACCCGAGCTGCCCGAAGATGTTCATGATGTTGCGAAGGTCGGCGAAATTGGGAACGGTCAGCGCAAAGACCAGCGCCATGACCACCGAAAGGACAACAGGCAGAAGCGCGGGATGAGACCTGAGCCAATGCCATAGCTTCAGGACGCCGCTGTCCCGCGGCACGTATGTCTGCGATGTGTCCACCATCTCGCCGACCATAGCCGGGGCGGCGCGAAGCGCCACCCCGACTGGTCTTCAAGTCAGGTTGCCCAAAGTTGCGCCTGCATTTCGGGATCGTCGACGTTGGCCGGCGTGAAAACCGGACCCTGGATCAGGACATCGCTGTCGAAAGTCTCGCCCGCTGCTAGGCGCGGCATAAGCTCGACAGCCGTGCGGCACATGCCCGTGACGTCGAAGATCGTGTCGGCGTCGAGGTGTCCCGAGCGAAGCAGCTCAAGCCCGATCGGGAAGACGTCGACCGACGACAGGTACATGTGGTTTTCGTCACCATGCGGCGCCCATTTGCCGGCATCCTGCAGCACTTGGCGAACGCCTGACATCATCACGTCGGATGCGACCGAGATGTGGTTGATGTTCGGATAGGCCTTGAGCGCCGGGGCCAGAGCGGCCGCAGCCTGCTGCGGGTCCCAATTTCCAACGAGGTCCTGAGCGATGGTCGCACCGTATTCGTCGCAGGCTTCCTGTAGCCCAACGCCGCGCAGGCGCGAGTTTTCGTCCCGAATGTCGCCTGAGACCCAGAGCACCTCGCTGATCTCGGCTCCATCGGCATTCATCTTCTCGAAGACCGTGCGGGCCGAGGACAATTGCTGGTACTTGGCGTCGATGCCGACAAAGACATCCGCCTGGTCGCGCGCATCCGCATGCACTTGGCGCAGGAACGCCATCGACGGGATGCCCGCGTCGCGCGCGCGCTTGACCGATGACGAAATCGCCTTGGAGTCGATCGGGAAGACCAACAATACATCAACGCCGCGGCTGATCAGGTCATTGGCGTCCGAGGCCTGTTTGGCGACGTCCATATCCGCTGCGGTAAAGACAAGTTCGATCTCGGTGTCTGAGGCGGCGGCAAACTCGTTGAGAAGCTTGTGGCTGGTCGACCAGACAGCATCCTGCATACCCGGCCAAGCCATGCCCACGGTGACTTTGCCTTGAGCGCGAACAATTGTGGGGCTTGCAAGTACAGCGCCAACTGCGGATCCCGTGGCAATGAAACCACGACGGGTCAGTCTGGACATGAGAACTCCTTCCATTTTTTTGGGGATGCCAGGAAATCTAGCGGACGGGCAATTTGAAACAAGTTCCATTTCGTCCAATCTGGACGAATGTTGACTCCACCTGCTCCGCGGCTCGCCGGGTTTCCAGCTTGCAACTGGAACTGTTCCTTTGCCATTCAACGAGCCGATTGCGCTGTCTGCAACGGATTGCTTCCTAAAGGCTTGTCGCGGGGCGCGGATCTTTCTTCATCCGGACCAAGGTGAAGCGCACGCCTGCTTCCTGTCACCGTCTGGCCGCATCACGCCGCTCTCAGGGTCTGCCGCCTTCTGCGACTGACCGGACCGCCATCGTGGTCGGGCAGGCCGAGTGCCACGCAATTTTTGTGTACCGGCGACATCCCTGCCTGGATGGGGTGGTTGCAACATGAAATGTGGACAGCAGCACCACATCCCGCTTCCACGGAGGCAATGCATCATGGCACCCGAATCCCGCATGCTCTTCATTGAGATGATGTCGGGCCCTGTCCCGAGCTTCCGTCATGTAGCGGGTCGCCTCGAAACAGCCCGCTTGGCCGTGAATCCCGATCTTCGCTCTTGGCACAAGGCGCAGGCAGTGCCGTTCGTTCGCTGCCTGTGTCACTTCACTGCGCCTGCGGCCATTCCCTTTATGATGAAGCGTTCAAGAACCACGCCGATGATGATCAGCGGCACGATTGCGGCAGTCGAAAGCGCTGCCATCGCCCACCAGTTTATGCCTTGGCTGCCGGTTTGGCTTGCCACCATCACCGGCAGCGTCTTGGCGTCGGTAGAAGTCAACAGGGCGGCAAAGAAGTACTCGTTCCAGGTCAGGACAAGAGACAGGATGAACGCCGCGACCATGCCGGGAAGCGCGATCGGCATGACGATTGTCAGGAACGCCTGCCAGATCGAGAGGCCGTCCACAAGCGCGGCTTCTTCAAGTTCCACCGGAATTGACAGGAACTGGTCGCGCATGATCCAGATGACGATCGGAAGCACCGTCAATGTGTACAAGAGAATCAGGCCTATTCGCGTATCGAGCAGGTCGAGCGAACGATAAAGCACCAGAAAGGGCAGGGCGAGCACCACCGGAGGCAGGATCAACTGACTGAGGAAGAAGAACGAGATGTCCGGATTGCGCATGAAGCCGAACTTGTATCGGAACCGGCTGAGACCGTAGGCGGCGAGCGAGCCGAGGACGACCGCCAGAACCGAGGCCGAAACGCTGGTGATCGCCGAGTTGGTGAAGCGTTTCAGGAATTCCTCGCGCACGGTGGATTCCTGTCCGACCAGTCGCGGCGAAAGGCCGAGGCTGTCCCAGCCCTTCCAGGCCGGCCAAAAGTCGACGAAGGGAATCATGTGCCCTTGCATGACGTTCGGAGCCAGCTTGAAACTCGTGGTGACGGTCCAGTAGATCGGAAACAGGCAGACGACTGTCCAGACGATCAGGACGCCATAGACAGCCACACGTCCCACATACCACTTCGCCTTGTGTGAAAGGTCGCTGGCATGGTCGTGAAAGATCTGCTCGGCCATCTCAGTACCTCGGGTTCATCCAGCGGTCGACCGCCTTCATGAAGACCGTGATGGCCACGACAATCAGCACGAGGTAGACGATCGCAAGCAGCGTCCCGTAGCCGACGTTGGAGCGATCTCTGTATTCGCGGAAGATGAAGCTTGTCACGCTGTCCGTCGCACCCCCAGGACCGCCGGACGTGACGTTGATGATGATGTCGGCCAGCTTCAGCTTGAAGATGATGCGGATCAGGATCGCTGTCAGCGAAACGGGCAGCATCAGTGGAAACGTCACCTCCCAGAAGCTGCGCCAGCCGCTGGCACCATCGACGCGGGCGGCCTCCTGAACCTCGCGCGGGATCGCCTGAAGTCCGGCGAGCAGCATGATCATCATGAAGGGAATGAACGTCCAGGCATCCATGATCATGATCGTCAGTCTTGCAATCTCGGGGTCGCCGAAGAAGCTCGGCCGATCCCAGCCCAGCCAGCGCGCCAGCCTCGAAATCGGCCCGAACCGGATCTCCAGCATTGACTTGCCGACCATCCAGGACACGGCCACGGGCGAGAGCATGAGCGGCATCAGGAACGCCACTCGAAAGAACTTCCGTGCCCGGATCTGGCTCGCCTGGATCAATGCCAGGCCGAAGGCAATGGAATACTCCACGAGTATCGCGAGCGTGTAGTAGACCATGTTTTTCAGCGCGTTCCAGTAGAACGGATCGGTCCACATCTGCCGTACGTTGTCGAAACCGTTGAACCTCGGGCCTTCGAAAGCCGAGAGATTCCAGTTCGAGAAGGCAAGCGTAAGGGCGAAAATCAGCGGAAAGATCACCATGGCAACGACAAAGAGCGTTGCGGGCAGAACGAACAGCGTCCGCTTCCCCTGCTCGCCGTAAAGCACGACTTGCGCTATGCACAGGCAAGTGGCCCAGAGCAGATAGGAATAGAGCGCCGGACGCCAGTTCGCCAGTTCCCAGGCCAGGTATCCCGTCTGTGCCATTGCGCAAAAGGCGAATGCCGCAACCATGATCGCGAAAGACCCCCAGATGAGGGTCTTGCCGATGAACCTGCGTCGTTCTCCGATGTCGTCGCCGGTCACGACGTGCAGAAGGTCACCTTGGCTCATGTGTTCTGGCTCTTGGTGAAGAACCCGGGAGGCCGATCTGGCGGCCCCCCGGAGAGGTGTTGCCGCGAATGCGCGGCAGGGCCCGGCTCAGAGCCCAAGCGAGGCCCTGTAGAGTGCGATCTGCTGGTCGCGCCCGATCTGGTCAGTGATGTTTTCCCAGGCGGCGGCGATGGCGTCCGCAGTTTCCTGCGCCGAGCCATACTGGCCTGCAAATCCCTTTGCCAGTTCGTCTTCCGCGACCGAGTAGTACTGGAAGATGCCCGGGATGCGGGGTTCAATGGCCGCGTTCGGGTGGTTGTAGCTGTCCGCATTCGAGCCGAGGTAGTCTTCGATGAACGCGCGATCGTAGCCTGCTTCTTCCCACTCGTCATAGTTGAAGTGACTGTTCCGGTACGGCTGGAAGCCAGAGGGATACGCCGAGGCCCAAAGCGAGAGATCCTTGCCCCCGAGATGCGCCGCCGCCGACCAGGCCGCCTTTTGCCTCTTGGAGTCACTGTCGACCGTTGCCATGACGTACACGCCCCAGCCGATGTAGGCCATGTTGGGCGCCTCGTTCATGGTGTTTTCCCACGCGCCAGTGGCCGCGTTGTAGACACGGTCAGAGGCCGGATTGATGCCGAAGCCCACCACGTCACCAACGACAGATGTGTCTGACGTGCGCGCGTTCGAGCCGACGTCGCCCCACCACATGAGCATTGAGCCGGTACCGGCGAGGAATTGCTGGAACGCAGTGGTGCCAGGATCGGCGTTGATCTGGTCGGCCGGGAAGGCATCCGCCTCGATCAGGTCGAGAACGTCCTGGATCGCCTGGACCCAGGCCGGGTTGTTGACCCTGGGTTTCATCGTGTCGGGATCGAAGAGCCACGCCGGATCGCTCGGATGCTTGGCATAGGCTGCCGCGCGGTTCTCAAGGAAATAGAAGCCGAATCCGCCCCAGCCCTTGAGGGGATCAAGATAGCCGTGGGCATCCAGTCCGGTCAGCGGGTCGGTCTTGCCCTTGAGCTCCTTGGAGATTTCATTGATTTCCTGCCAGGTCGCCGGCACGTTGCGACCGGTGACCGAGCCTTCTCCGAAATAGTCTGTCCGGTAAGCGAAGGTGTGGCAGTCGCCGTCAATCGAAATCCGGTAGGTCTTGCCGTCCCAGGTGCCGACAGGCGCCTTCAGGTAGCCCACGTAGTCGTCCATGTCGATGACGTCCTTGACCCAGTCGGGCATGACCGAGGCCATGCCTCTGCCCAAGACATCGCCTTCGAACGGTGCACCCATCTCGATGATGTCGAAATCAACCGTGCCGGTCGCGATCGACTGCTGAAGACGGGCGTTGTAGTCCGCCTGAGCAAGATCGATCCAGTTGATCGTCGCGCCCGTATAGGCCTCCCAAGGCTTCAGGAAACCACGGAACAGGAAGTTGTGAAGGTTTTGGTTGTTCAACCCCATGAAGGTCAATTCGACGCCCGCAAATTCACCTTCGCTGACGACCTCCTTGATCGGGCCGAGGCACATTTCGCCGACCTTCTGCCAGTCCGGGTCAGTGGGCGAACCCATGCCCACGCCGGGTATCTTCAGGATGTCGGCGCGCAAGCTGCCATGCGACGCTGCCCAGACGGGGCGTACGCCTGCACCGGTCGCGACACCCGAAAATGCCGCCATCGTGCCTGTTGCACCCAGTCCTTTCAGCACGTCGCGGCGCTGGATCTTTCCGGCACGCTTCATGTAATTGTAGACACTTGTTTTCATTTCCTTCCCTTTCGCAATGCAGGATTTTCTGGCTTCGGATGGGTGTCGAACGGATTTCTCTAGAGCCGCCATATTGCCCGCTTATTTTGACACCTCCCGGAACACACATTGGCCCTTTCAAGCTTGGAGTTGACACCATGTCATCCGAACCTGTCAAGCGTGGTGCCGAGCAATCGCGAAGTAGCGATGGACAGAATTCAATTTCCTGCACTATCGTGGCCACCAACCAGGAAAGGCGGCTCATGGCGGAAGTTCGAATCCGTGATGTACGGAAGTCTTATGGCTCGGTAGAAGTGATCCATGGCATGGACTTCACTATTCCGGACGGCGAGTTCGTTGTCCTGGTAGGGCCTTCCGGCTGCGGGAAGTCCACTCTCTTGCGAATGATCGCAGGACTGGAAAGCATCACGTCCGGCACGATCTCGATCGGTGACCGGGTGGTGAACAGCGTGCCGCCTGCGGGTCGCGACATTGCCATGGTCTTCCAGAACTACGCACTCTACCCGCACAAGACGGTTCGATCAAACATGGCATTCGCGCTCCGGATGCGGCGTATGCAAAAGGCGGAAGTTGATCGCCGGGTGACCCAGGCGGCCGAAGTCCTGGGGCTTACGCCCTATCTCGATCGCTATCCCCGTTCGCTGTCGGGAGGCCAGCGTCAACGCGTTGCCATGGGACGTGCCATTGTCCGTGATCCGGAAGTGTTCCTTTTTGACGAACCGCTCTCGAATCTGGACGCAAAGCTTCGCGTCCAGATGCGCGCCGAGATTCGCGAGCTGCACCAACGCCTCAAGACGACCACCGTCTACGTGACCCACGATCAGATCGAAGCCATGACCATG
The DNA here is from genome assembly GCA_022824315.1 of Silicimonas sp. Lineage (GTDB taxonomy): Bacteria > Pseudomonadota > Alphaproteobacteria > Rhodobacterales > Rhodobacteraceae > JAJEFO01. The sequence goes on along the minus strand of JAJEAC010000093.1, from coordinate 14,591 downwards.
GCTGATCGCATCGTCGTCATGGAGAACGGCCATATCCGGCAGATTGGTGCACCTCTGGATCTCTACGACAGGCCGGCCAACCGCTTTGTCGCGGAGTTCATCGGGTCACCTTCAATGAACCTGTTGGACGGTGCAGTCAAAATCGGGGACCGAACGGAGATCGAGATCGAGATGACGGGGCAAGTTGTTCCGGTGGCGAATGGTGTCGATTTGGTTGACGGGGCAAAGTTGAAACTGGGCATCAGGCCGGAACACCTGTCGCTTGCCGAAGACGGGTTGCCGGCAACGGTTTCGGTGGTTGAACCGACGGGTTCCGAGACCCACGTGGTGGCCAGGACCGAGGCAGAGGAGATTGTCGCGGTCTTTCGCGAAAGGCACTCACTTGCTCCGGGTCAGCCGATCTTCCTGTCGCCCGATCCCGACCGGGTTCACCTGTTCGACGTCGAAACAGGCGACCGGCTGAACTGATTGGACCGCCGCGTCCACGCTTGGGCATTGCCATAACCAGCTCGAACCCGGTGTCGAAGGTGCCGGCAGTCGCAAATGCAGCGCTACAGGACGAAAGCCGGAATGACGACATAGGCGGGGAATTCGATGATCGGGCCCAGGATGGCGACGTCGGGAAGCCTTGCATTGCGCTGACACATGTCCATCCGGAAGTTCGCCAAGCGACTTCGATTCACTGCGGCGTCCGGATGAATGTCTCCCCTGGGACAATCACCGCGTTGCAGTGCGCGAACAAAGTCTCTGCGCTGCCGCCGCATGCGTGCGAAGAAGCAAGAGCTGAGGTACGGGATTCGGAACCAAGGCTGAATGCGAGCCGAGTTTCCGCCTTGCTGGCGGGGAGGTGACGGTTCGTTGTCCCTTTCAACCCTTGGCCGTCATCGCGAGCTAGTTCCGACGCAATGGCGCCGGCGGGGCGCTGTCGATGAAGCGGCGGGCCGCCCGGGCCTGGCGCGGGTCGGCATCAAGCAGAAGCCGATAAGCCTCTTCGGCCAGTTCCGGAACCTCGCCCCATACGCCGGACTGGATTGCGATGCGGAGTGCCCGTGGATCATCCGGGGCCATCCCAATCAGCCACTGCGCGTGTTCGATCATGTCCTCGAACCTTGCGGCCAGCTGCATGGATGCAAGCAGCGACAGGCGTGCGTTGATCGAGTTCGGAGTCTGGCGGACGGCTTGCCCGTGGAGCGTGGCCGCACCGTCAAGAGACCCCGCTTTGGCAAGCATGCGGCCAGCTTCAAGGAGCTGGCCTTGATTGAACGCCGTCGAGCATATGTCCACAACTGTTTGTGGCTCGACCTTGGTGCCGCTTGCGGCGGCATCGATCTGGCCCGCACAATTGGCGAAGGCCCGACCAAGCCATTCCGTCAGTTCGGGGGCCGCGTCGCTGTTGCGTCCATCGAGCAGCTTGGCGACCTGCGCCAGGGGGATTGCCTCGTAGCGTCCTTCGCCCCCGCCAACGGCAATGCCCACGAGATTGCCGTTCTCGTCCACCAGGGCTCCGCCACTGAAGCCTGGCTGCATTCGCGCCGTGACATGGATACGACCGAGCTCTGCTTCTTCCGCAGGACCGGCAATCAGTGTTCCGGGGTCAAGAACCCGCACCTCCTGGCGGCTGACATCGGCACCTACCACGTAGAGTTGCGCCGTTCCGGCGGCGCTGTGATTCAGGGTCGGCACATGCCCGCCTTCGGGCAGGCCATTGACGCTCAAGAGTACCAGGTCACCAAGGTAGTCCGACGCGACGACCTCCGCGTCGCGTGGACCGTCAGGCGTATGCACCACCGCGTCCGTCCTGTCGCCCACCACGTGGCGATTGGTGACCATCAGCGTTGAAGCGATCCGGGTTGCGCTGGCCATCGGGTCGAAACTGGTCACGGGAAAGACGGCCTGGCGCATGATGCAGACAGATGCGGGATGGGGGCAGTCTCCATGGCTGACCTGCGGCGAAACGGTACCGCTTTCGATGATCGCTCCTGAACGCAGCGGCAGCGTCACTTGAAGTTCGGCATTGCCGCGCACGATCGTCACTTCGACGGTGCGGGCGCTTTCGGGCAGGACGGCAAGGGCCGATACCGCGTCGCGCGGGCTCCTTGTGCGCCGCTCGCCGACGGCGATGACGAAATCGCCCTTCCGAACGCCCGCTTCCTCCGCCGGGCCTCCGACGCGGAGGGCTGTGACCACGGGCGCGGCCAAGTGCGCCAACTGGTCCCGGCGAGGCACATCAAGCCTCCAGCCCGGCGATGGATAGCTTGCCTTGCCGTCGGAGAGCAGGGCTTCGGATACACGCCACAGAAGCTCGGCGGACACTGCGAATCCGACCCCAGTGCTGGTGTCGCCCTGCGATGCGAAAATCGCCGAAACCATGCCGACCAGTCGGCCTTGCCGGTCCACGAGCGCGCCGCCGGATGCACCGGGATTGATTGCCGCATCGGTCTGGATGAAATCCTCGACCGCGTTGAAGCCGGCGTTCGAGACATGGACGGCCGAGACGACGCCACAGGTTACGGAAAGTCCGAGGCCAAAGGAATTGCCGATAGAGCAGACCGGGTCGGCGAGCGCCGGATCGGATGCCGGATCGAACGGCGCGAGATCTGCGTCGACACTCAAGAGGGCGATGTCGCTGAGTGGATCGCGGGCGATCACGCTGGCTGGAAGAATGCGGCCGTCTGCAAGGCGAACCTCAATTCGGTCGGCCGGTTCAATGATGTGCCATGCCGTTGCGATGACGTCCGGGCGAAGGGCAACACCGCTGCCCTCGGGGCTTGCACCCGGAGGACCTCCGGATCCGCCCTGCGGACGCCCGGGCCATTGCGGCAGGACCGACACCACGGAATTCACGGTTTCCGGCGAGAAGGCTCCTGCTGCGCCAACGCCAGCGAAAGAAATCGCGACCGCCAGACAGAGAATTGACGGCATTCGGAAATGCCGCCGCGCTGCGAAACCGGAATTTTCTCGTTCCTGCACGGCCAAGGCCGGTCAGTTCGACGTCTCGAGCCGAACGGCGCTGCCTGATCCGCGTTCCGCCGAGGAGAAACCCAGTTCCCCGAGAACGAAGTATGCCACGACGGTGATCACGACGACACCGGCAAGGCCTGCCCACATGGACTTCATTTCTTAGTTCCCATTTCCAGTTGCCACCCTCAAGAATTCTATCAGGTCCCGACGGTCCTCTGGCGCAGCGATCTGCTGCATCGGCATCTTGGAGCCCGGAATATAGTGGTCAGGGCCAAGATCGAAAAGGGCATCGATTGTTTCCTCGCTCCAGATGATGTCCGAGCCGTCAAGTATGTCAGAATACCGGTACCCTGGGACCGTTCCGGCGAGACGGCCAAAGACGCCGTTGAGGTTCGGCCCCGCCTTGCGCGAATCGCCGGCCTCAAGTGCGTGGCAGATCGAGCACTTGCGCATGAACTGACGCTCGCCGTTCGACATCGATCCGGGGTCTTTCAGGAAGCTGTGCGGCGTGCCCATGGTCGGCTCGAATCGGTCCAGCAGTTCGATCGGCCAGCCATAGACGACGTTGTCGAGCCCGCCGGCCCAGATGACGGATCCATCGGGCGAAAATGCCAGCGCCCAGACCGGACCTCTCCGGGTCGCGTGGAAGTCGCGTTCGATGCGCCAGGTTTCGGTGGAAATCACCGAAATGTACCCATGCCCGTCGCTGATCGCCAGCTTCCCGGTGTCGCCATGGTAGGCCATGGCAAGGATGGGCCGCCGTTCGAGCGTGAAATCGCGAAGCACGGTGCCGGTCTGGGTGTCGATCACCCGGGTCACGCCATCGACTGCGCCATAGGCCATCCACGACCCGTCCGGCGACAACACCATTTCGTTGATGGCGAACCCGTGTCGCACCAGTGTCCGGAACGGGGCGTCATCGGGCGCCGAAAGGTCGTAGACGCGGATATCCCCCTTGGAGGTCGCGGCATAGAGCAGTCCGCCGTCCGGCGAAAATGCTACGTCATTGGCGCCGGTGTCGCGCAGGTCAAGCCATGTGGGCGCGGCATCCGGCTCAGCAAGCGGCCAGATCCCGATCGTGCCGCCCCAGCTGGCCGAGGCCAGGACCGCGCCGTCATGCGACACTGCGAGGTCGGTGACCTTTCCCTTGTGGCGACCGAGTTCACGCCCATCCGAGCCATCCCAAAGCCATATGGAAAAGTCATCCGCCCCCGACGCGATGCGCCCGTCGGGCAGGAAGATCAAGTCGATGACAGCAGCGGCGTGGCCCTCGAGCCATTGCGGCGTGCGGTTCTGCCAGCGCCCCACTGAATTGTCGAAACTGGCGCTCGCGACCTCCCCGCTCTCAGAGACGGCAAGACCCATGACCGGGCCGCCGTGTCCTTTGAGCGTTGTGAAATCCTGCGCGAGTGCGGGGCATGTCGAGAGTGCCAATCCGGCCAGCAGCGCGGAGACGGTTCGCATCTATTCGGCCGCGGTCGCGTCACCCGTTGCGCGCTCACCCTTGTCAGCGGCCTTCATGTCTTCGAGCCAGATTGAATGGTGCTGATGCGCCCACGCCTCGTCTACCTCGCCAGTTCCCATGGCGTCGAATGCGCCCTCCATTCCAAGCGAGCCGATGTAGATGTGCGCAATGATGATGCCCATAAGGACGAACGAGACGATCGCGTGCCAGAGCTGGGCATACTGCATCTCTTCCTGCGGCGTCAGTTCCACAGGCAAGGGATCAAGTCCCAGCAACCCGGTGATCCCGAGGTCGTTGAGGATCACGAAGGTCTTGGCGAACATTGGAATCTCGAACGGAAAGAGCAGTGACAGCCCCGAGGCCGAGATCGATGCGCCAAGAATCACGACCGACCAGAAGATCACCTTTTGGCCGGCATTGAACTTCTTGGCCGGGGGATGCTTCGAGCCGATGATGCCACCGAACTGTGCTATCCATTTTAGGTCGGTCCGGTCGGGCAGGTTGTGCCAGACCCAGAAGGCGAAAATCATGACCAGCCCGACCATGAAGGCCCAGGCCGCGTTGTTGTGCACCCATTTGCTGGCAAGGAGGATGAACGAATTGGCCTCGTGCCCGAAGGCTGGAATCATTACCGTGCGGCCGAAGAGCGTCAACAGTCCCGTTAGGCCCAGGAGTATGAACGATCCGGCCAGCAGCCAATGGGCGAAGCGCTCGACTGTCTGGAATCGAACAACAGTTCGGCCTGTCATGGGCGCATCGATCCGTATGCGTCCGCGCAAGAGGAAGAATGCAACCAGTGCTCCGATCACGCCAAGCAGGAAGTAGCCGCCCCAGTTCTTGAGAGTCGTTCGCCGAAAGTCCAGCCACCACATCCCGCCGTCCTGCACCAGCACTGCAGCGACCTCACCGCCGGACGAGACCGTTATGTCTGCGGAGCCATAGCGCAATGCGCGCCAGAGTTCAGGATCAGAAGAGCCGCCCAACGTGCCAAGTTGCTGTGCGATGCCGGCGGCGGTGTCCGGGCTGCCTGTGTTTTCCCTGCGAAACGTGTCATCGATTCCTTGGCCTCGCTGCCGGGCCAGGATGTCCTCCAGCGTCTGCGCCCCTCCGGTGGCGCTGCGATCAGGCTCCATGCTGTCCTGAGCCGCGGCGGGCGCGCCGAGGCCAGATGCAAGAATCAATGCAAAAATGTACAAGCGCAGCACGTCGGAAATCCTCCGAATCGTAGGCGACCGTTGGAATGGGGGGAGGCGGCCCTGGAAAAGGCCGCCCCGTGAGTGAACGGCTTCAGCCGCCCTTTGCTTCGTATGCCGTACCCCAGCCCCAGGCGCCCGAGCCGAAGCCGCGGGACACCACGCGCTCGCGGTAAATGGCCGAGACGACATCTCCGTCACCTGCCAGAAGCGCCTTGGTGGCGCACATCTCGGCACAGATCGGCAGCTTGCCTTCCGCAATGCGGTTGCGGCCATACTTGGCGAATTCGGCGGTCGAGTGAGTTTCCTCCGGTCCGCCAGCGCAGAAGGTGCACTTGTCCATCTTGCCGCGGCTGCCGAAGTTCCCTGCTTGCGGGAACTGCGGCGCACCGAAGGGACAGGCGTAGAAGCAGTAACCGCACCCGATGCAGAGGTCCTTGGAGTGCAGGACGATCCCTTCTTCATTCTGATAGAAGCAATCGACCGGACACACCGCCATGCAGGGCGCATCCGAGCAGTGCATGCAGGCAACCGAGATCGACCTTTCACCCGGCGTGCCGTCCTGGATCGTCACCACCCGACGGCGGTTGATGCCCCAAGGCACTTCGTGCTCGTTCTTGCAGGCCGTGACGCAGGCGTTGCATTCGATGCAGCGCTCGGCGTCGCAGAGAAACTTTGCTCTAGCTCCCATGTCTCATTTCCTCCTTACGCTGACCAGATCTTGCAGAGAGTGCATTTGGTCTCCTGCATCTGAGTTACCGAATCATAGCCGTAGGTCTGCGCGGTGTTGCTGCTTTCGCCCAGAACGTAGGGGTCGGCCCCTTCCGGGTACTTGCCGCGCTGGTCCTCGCCCTCGAATTGGCCGCCGAAGTGGAAGGGCATGAAGACCACGCCTTCGCCCACCCTCCTCGTGACCATGGCCATCACCTTGACCTTTGCGCCTTCAGCGCCTTCCAACCAGACCTGCGCACCGTCGCGAACGCCCAGGTTGTTGGCGTCCCTCGGGTTGATCTCGACGAACATGTCTTGCTGCAGTTCGGCGAGCCACGGGTTGGACCGGCTCTCATCGCCGCCGCCTTCGTATTCGACCAGACGACCTGAAGTCAGGATCAACGGGTAATCCTTGGAAAAGTCGTTTTTCTGGATCGACGCGTACATCGTCGGAAGGCGATAGAACTTGCGGTCGTCGTAGGTTGGATAATCCGCCACGAGATCCCGCCGGTTCGTGTAGAGCGGCTCGCGGTGCAACGGCACCGGATCCGGGAAGGTCCAGACAACCGCACGGGCCTTCGCGTTCCCGAAGGGAGCGCAGCCGTGCTTGATGGCGACCCGCTGGATGCCGCCCGAAAGGTCGGTCTTCCAGTTGGTCTTGGGACCTGCCACCGCGTCAATGGCGGCACGTTCCTCGGCTGTCAGGTCGCCGTCCCATCCCAGGTCCATCAGCATTTGCATGGTGAACTCGGGATAGCCGTCCTGGATTTCCGAACCCGGATTGAACACGCCCTCGGCCAGCAGGTTGTCGCCGTCCCGTTCGACACCGAAGCGGGCGCGGAAGCACAAGCCGCCGTCGGCGACCGGCCTGGACATGTCGTAGAGGTTCGGCGTGCCAGGATGGTTCATCTCGGCAGTGCCCCAGCAAGGCCAGGGCATTCCGTAGAAGTCCCCGTCAGCCGGTCCGCCGACGGCCCTGAGCGTCGTCTTGTCGAACGTGTGCTGGTTGGCCATGTGGAGCTTGATCCGCTCCGGGCTTTGGCCAGTGTAGCCGACCGTCCACATGCCTGCGTTGAACTCGCGGGTCGTGTCCTCGATGTTCGGGGTCACGCCGTCCGCTTCGATCGCGATGTTGCGGAAGAAGCGGTCGTGCCAGCCGAACTTCATGGCAAGGAGGCCGATGATCTCCTGATCCGACTTGGATTCGAAGAGCGGGTCGACAACCTTTTCGCGCCACTGGAGCGACCGATTCGAGGCCGTGACCGAGCCGTGGGTTTCGAACTGCGTGCACGCGGGCAGCAGGTAAACCCCGTCGGTCCGGTCGTGAAGCACGGCGGACACGGTTGGATACGGGTCGATGACGACCAGCATGTCCAGCATCTCCATCGCGGTCTTCATCTCCTTCATCCGCGTCTGGGAATTCGGAGCATGACCCCAGAGCACCATGGCGCGAACCCTGTCGGGGTTGTCCGTGTTGTCCGGGTCTTCAAGAACGCCATCGATCCAGCGGCTGACCGGGATGCCAGTCAGGTTCATCAGGTTCTTGTCCTTGCCGTCCGCTCCCTTGACAGTGGCGAACTGGCTCTTGAGCCAGTCAAGATCCTCGCCCCAGACCCGTGCCCAGTGCGCCCAGGACCCGGCCGAAAGGCCGTAGTAGCCTGGCAGCGTGTGGGAAAGCACGCCAAGGTCGGTGGCGCCTTGCACGTTGTCGTGGCCGCGGAAGATGTTGGTGCCGCCGCCGGTCGTGCCCATGTTGCCAAGGGCAAGCTGCAGCACGCAGTAGGCCCGCGTGTTGTTGTTGCCGTTGGTGTGCTGGGTGCCGCCCATGCACCAGATCACCGTGCCCGGACGGTTGTTGGCCATCGTGAAGGCCACGCGGCGAAGTTGCGATCCCGGAGTGCCGGTGACGCGCTCGACTTCCTCGGGTGTCCACCTGGCCACTTCCTCCCGAATCTGGTCCATTCCCCATACACGCGTCCGGATGAACTCCTTGTCCTCCCATCCGTTCTCGAAGATGTGCCAGAGGATGCCCCAGACCAGTGCGACGTCAGAGCCGGGGCGGAAGCGGACATATTCGTCAGCGTGGGCCGCGGTGCGCGTGAAGCGCGGGTCGCAGACGATCAGTGGCGCGTTGTTCTGCTCCTTCGCCCTGAGGACGTGGAGAAGCGAGACCGGGTGCGCCTCGGCAGGGTTGCCGCCGATGAGGAAGATCGCCCGGGAGTTGTGGATGTCGTTGTAGCTGTTGGTCATGGCGCCGTAGCCCCATGTGTTCGCAACACCTGCAACCGTCGTGGAATGGCAGATCCGCGCCTGATGGTCGACGTTGTTCGTGCCCCAGTAGGCGGCGAACTTGCGGAACAGGTAGGCCTGCTCATTGTTGTGCTTGGCCGAGCCCAGCCAGTAGACGCTGTCCGGTCCGCTTTCGTCCCGGATCTTCATCATGCCATCGCCAATCTCGTTGATGGCCTGTTCCCAGGAGATGCGAACCCACTCGCCGTTCTCCTTCTTCATCGGGTACTTCAGCCGCCGCTCGCCGTGGGCGTGTTCGCGGACCGCAGCGCCCTTGGCGCAATGGGCACCGAGATTGAACGGGCTGTCCCATCCCGGCTCCTGGCCGGTCCAGACGCCGTTCTGCACCTCGGCGATAACGGTGCAGCCGACCGAGCAGTGCGTGCAAACGGATTTGCGCAGATCGACCGCGCCTGTGCCGGTCGCGGCTTCGGCCCTCATGACCGAGCCTCCCGTGGCGGCAATAGCCGTCAGTCCGCCGATCGCCAGGCCTGAATTTCTGAGAAATGTTCGCCTGTCGACATATGTCTCGGCGACTTGGTTCAGGATGCCAGTCCGCTGGGAGCGTCGCGCAACCCCGTTGGTCTTTTTCCTAAGCATGTCATTCTCCCTTGCTTGCTGCGGGCAGTCCCGCATGCGTGCTGGGTTGTTTCCGAATGCGCCGGCCAGTGGGCGTCACGCAACCGAGGCCGGGCAGTGACGGCAGTGTCCGGTCCTAGAACCGGGCGCTGTCGTAGTAGGCGCGCGTATGCGCCGTGTCCTGAATCCTGTCAGAAGACAGGTCAGGCTGGGTCGCTTCCGCGGACGTACCTGAGGCGATGACAACGGCCGCAACCGGTGCGCCCGTCCCCGCCATTTTCAGGAAGTCTCGACGGCTGGTACCCTCTTCGGGTTTGTCGGTCATGTGAAAGTCCTCCTTCCTTTCGCTGTGGCGATAACTCGCCAGATCAGTATTTGCGCCTCAGGCGGCGCTGAGACGAAACCCTTCGGTTTCAATTTCCATGAACAACCGGCCGAGCCGTCCAACCGCCGCGTACAGCACCGAGTTCTTTGCCGCTTCGAGATCGGCAAAGCAGTGGCTTGCCCAGGGAGCGATGTGCCGGTTGAAAAAGTCCCGCTGCATGTCCAGCGGCGTCGGAGCCCCGAACCTTCCAACGATCAGCGCACCCATCACTTCCATCAGCGACGCGATGTTGTCTTCCGGTTCAAACACGTTTTCCGATCTTGCGATGCCATGCGACGCCAGATCGCTGCGCAGCGACGCAAGCGGCTTCTCGTTAAGAAAGCCTGTCAAGTAGAAGCTGGCGAAAGGCAGCAATTCGTCCCGCCCGAGACCGATGAAAAGCCTGTTGAATTCCGATTCCACGCTCTTGGGATTGGAGTGCCGTGCAATGGTGGCCAGTGCGCCGATTGCCTGACCGATCTCAGTGGCGTCGCCGGACAGTCCGGCAGTCTGATCAAGAAGCGTCTGGTCGGGAGGGCGGGCAAGGATCAGGCCGAGAAAGTTGTAGAGGTCTGCGCGGAGACGATCCTCTTCTGGCACTTCAATGGTGCGATCCATTGCGTTCATCGTAACTGGCTACCTTCACTTCAGCCGTTTAGGCTTCATCGAAATGATAGCTCATGCGGCGCGGTTTGAAACCAGTTCTTTCGTCTTCCTCGGCGATAATTTGCGAATTTTGCTCAACCTTTTCAATTTCCGGCGCAATCTGTTCCCGAGGTAAATTGTCGGGTTTCTCGTCCGTCTCAATGTCCGGCGAATCTTCCGTTTCCGATTCGTTCGCCGCACCTTCCTCTTCTTCGGTTGTCGTCTGCGCCTGCTCGGCCATTGCCGCAACGTGCCGGGCCATGCCTTCGCCGACCCGATAGGCGGTTTGCAGGTTCTCGATGACGGTCGCCGCGTCAGTGAAATCCTCGCCGTAATCGATGAGGCCGTCGAGGTTGGCGAGTACCGGGTTTGTTGTCCAGAGGCGGCGAAGCGCACGAAGGCGGATGCGTTCCGGAACAGTTCGTTTCAGGAAGACGGAGAAGTCATCGCCTTCGACCAAGCCGTCGGGGTCGGGCAAATCGAGTTCCCGAAGAACCTCTTCGTCGGACTTCTGGCTGAGCCTTTCCCGTTCTTCAGCTTCGCCAGCGGCGATCTTCGCCTTTTCCTCGGCAGCGTCTTCTGCCTGCACCGCCGCCTTCCGACGCTCCCAGAAATCGCTCATTGCAGTCGCCTTTTCGGGGCGCGGTAGACATCAGTGTCCTGCTGTATGCGCACATCCCCAACGCCGTCCTCGACCAGATCGACGCGTTTCCTGTCTCGCTTTCGCTTCACGAATTCCTCTTCGACGTGATGTTGTTCGACGAAGTCCCGGACCCAGGCGACAAGCCCCGGCGGCATCGGCACCTTTTCGATGACTTCCTCGCCACTGTCGGCGTAGTCCTGCGCCTCGTATGGCGATGCAGTGACCAGCAGGACGGAAGGGCGATCACCGTCGGAACCTTCCCCCGGGCGCAATACGACAAAGACGCTGGGCGGGCTGTCCGAGAGCGCGTTCTTGTAGGCTTCGGTCTCCGCGCCGTGAAGGTCCAGCGAAACGGTGGCCGCGTGATACTCGACCCAGTCGCCTTGCCGCCGAATTTCCCGCCAGTTGGCCGTTCCGGCACCCGGCAGGACCGCAACAGCCTTCCAGGACCATTTCTTCCAGCGGGTCACCCCCGGCGCCCGGCGCAGCACTACTCCGAGAGGCAGGGCCTCGTATTTTGCCGGATTGATGTACATTTGTCCTCGCGTGTTTCCTGTTCACTCAAGTGGCCTGCCAACCGCAGTTTACGTTCAGGACCAAACATGTCTAGTCTGATGCCGAGACGTGAGTCCGCCATCGGACGATTGTCGAGGAAGGGGAAGACCTTGGCCAACAAGCTGGTTCTTTGCGATTGCGCGAAATCGCAGCGGCTGCAGCCTGCCGTGATCGAGGCCGCGACCGGGGTTGAGTGTTCCCCGGTCCATACCTCGCTTTGCACGGAGCAGTCGGAAATCGCGGCACTGGCAATTGCAGAGGGCGACTGCACGATCTGCTGCGGTCAGGAAATGCGGTTCTTCGAGGAGCTTGCCGAGGAGCTGGAGGCCGAAGTGCCTTCATTTGTCGACCTTCGGGACCGGGCCGGCTGGACGGATGACGAAAATGACACCGGTCCCAAGATGGCAGCGCTTGTCGCAGCGGCCACGATGCCCGCGGCGTTGACGAAGGCCATCGACGTTGTGTCCGAGGGCGTTTGCCTGATCATCGGGAGTGGCGATGTCGCGTTTGACGCTGCACGGCGTCTTGCCGACACGCACGGCGTCACGGTCTTGCAGCAAGATGACAGCGACCCGCCTCCGGAACGAGAGTTCGACGTGATCAGAGGGCGAATCAGGAAAGCGTCCGGGGCCTTGGGTCAATTCAAGGTGTCGTTCGACGCGTTCAGCCGAATTCAGCCGGGCGGTCGCGGCAACTGGCGATGGACCCAACCACGCAACGGTGCCCACTCCGAGTGCGACATGATCCTCGATCTCAGCGGGCAGGCACCGCTCTTTTCCGCACATGAAAAGCGGGAAGGGTACCTGCGTGCCGACCCCGGCAGCGTCACGGCGTCCATGGACGCGGTATTCGATGCCGCCACTCTGATCGGCACATTCGAAAAGCCGCTCTATGCTCGTGTCGAGCCGATCCTCTGCGCCCATTCGCGGGCGGGTCAGGTGGGATGTTCGCGTTGCGTTGATGCCTGTCCGACTGGCGCAATTTCTCCCGAGGGCGAATACGTCACCGTTGATCCGATGGTTTGTGCAGGGTGCGGCGCATGCTCCTCGCTTTGCCCGTCAGGTGCGATTTCCTTCGATGCGCCGCCGGTCGAGCATTCGTTCCTTCGGATCCAGACGCTGGCAAAGGCCTTTCTTGGCGCCGGTGGGACCGATCCAAGACTGTTGGTTGTGGACGGGCACGGTTCTGAACTGATCAGGCTCTCGGCGCGGCATGGCCGGGGCCTTCCGGCCGATGTCGTGCCGATGGAAATGCCGGCGGTCGGCGCTTTCGGGCATGCTGAGGCCCTCGCCGCGCTGGCGGCCGGGTTCGCGACCGTGGCCATCGTGCCCGGACCAGGGGCTGACCGATCGGTTCTGGGCCATGAGCTCGCGCTGACCGAGGCGGTTGCCGGCGACAAGGTGGCCTTGATCGACACCTCCGACGCCGACGCACTTTCGGATTCGCTGTTCAATTCCGAGGTGCCTTCCGCACTGACCAAGCCTATCCGGCCCATGGGGACGCGTCGGCAGATCGCCAGGCAGGCAGCGAAGGCATTGCGCCCGGACGTTGTCGAGCCAATTCCATTGCCAGACAATGCCCCTTATGGCGTGATTTCGGTCAATACGGACGCGTGCACGCTCTGTCTCTCCTGCGTGTCGCTGTGCCCTTCCGGCGCGCTAGGCGACAATCCCGATCTGCCTCAACTGCGGTTTCAGGAAGATGCCTGCCTGCAATGCGGGCTTTGCGCCAGCATCTGTCCCGAAGATGCCATCGCGCTGGTGCCTAGGTTCAATCTTGGCGACGAGGCATTGTCTCACGTGGTCTTGAACGAGGAAGAGCCGTTCGCCTGCATCGAATGCGGCAGCCTGTTCGGTTCAAGTTCCACCATTGAACGCATTACAGAGAAACTGTCCTCGCACTCGATGTACCAGGGAGAGGGTGCGCTGAGAGTGATCCAGATGTGCGACGATTGCCGCGTGAAATCCCAGTTCTTGAGCGAGGACAGCCCAATGGCCATGGGCGAGCGGCCGCGGATCCGAACAACGGACGACTATCTGTCGAAACGTCGCGATCACTGACCCGTCAAGGGCGCGCCAAGAGCCGCAGGTTCGATGCTTGCGACATAAGCCAGGATCGCGTCGATGTCATCCAAGGTCAGTTCCAACGGCGCAATCGGCGAGGGAAGGTCCTCGGGAAAGGGTTCCGTCACGTCTTCGATCTGCGTGAAGGCACCGTGGGGTTTCAGGACGTAGAAGCTCGAGAACCTTACGTCCCAGTCTTCAAAGCTGCGCAAGGCGAAAAACGACGGGGTCGAACCAATGCCGAGGCCTTCGTCGCCCCGGGCCGTGACGTGGCAGCGGCCGCAATGGACCCGCGAAACCTGCTGCCCGCGCAGTTTGTCACCTTCGTAGAATTCGTCTTCGGCAATCTCCTCTTCCTCGATCGGCAAGGCGAATGGCTGATTGCCGTCGATCTTGAATCCCGTGATCGCACTTTGCCCGGTCGTGTCCGTGATCCACGTGACAAACCGAGATGCCCCCATATGCTCTGGCATCAGGACGTCGATGAACCAGGTCTGGCCCATGCCGGTAAAGACCGGCGTGCCGGAGTCGCCGAGCGCGACTTCTGCCGCGTCTCCGGGCGAAACCAACTCGACGCGCACCTGGGTCTTCAAGGTGAAACGCGGCAACATGTACTTCATCAATCCGCTCTCGGCCAGCACGTCCGGGACCGACAGACGAAACTGACGGTCGTCGGCGGCGGAAGCAAGGTTGGCGCCGCTGACGAAGAGAAGAAACGCAGCTGTCAAGGACCTCTTCAGCATGGCGCCTCTTGCAAGTCTTCTCGGGTTGAACGGAACTTTCCCGCTGAGCGGGTCATTCGACTTGGGCCCCGGGGAAACGGGGGCCTGTCTGGCTTGACGGAACTGCCATTGCAAAAAAATACCATGAGGCGACCCCATGACCCTGAACGCGAACATACGGGATCGCCGGTGAAGGATTCAAGATTATTTGTTCCATAGAACTCGCGCAGGGGGACTGTCGCCTTCAGGCGACAGGTGAATGCGCACCCCTTGCAATGGCGACCGGCCTGTCATAGATTGGAACACATGGCGAACATGGGCAGGCGGTCGATCAGGAGCTACAAGTACCGGCTCTACCCGAACAGGGCGCAGGAAGCGGCCCTGACGGACATGCTCGGACA
>JAJEAC010000068.1 GCA_022824315.1 Silicimonas sp. | reverse complement strand
ACGCGCCTCTCACGCCCTCCGAAAGATCGATATGGTATACGCTTCCGCCACCGACAACCATATATGGTAGGCCGGTGAGCGAGATTCCTGCAGATCCGGAGTTCAGCAAGGCCGAAAATGCGCTAAAGTGATAAAGATGGGCTAAGACAACTGGAAGCGTTTCGAGCGACCATTCGCTGCGGCTCAATAACCGAGGCGGCGAACATGATGCATATTTCGCAGCCAAGCGTCAGTCGGCTAATCGCCGACCTAGAGCGCTCCGCCGGATTTCCCCTGTTCGCGCGGGTTGGGCGCGGCTTGACGCCGACGGTTGAAGGGCAACAGTTTTACAAGGGTGTCGAAGGCATGTTTGTCGGCATCGATCGGTTGCAAGATCTTGCCAAGTCGATCCGCACATCCCAGGGCGGGACAATCTCAATCAGCACGATCCAGTCGATCGCATTGATCGAATTGCCTGCCGCCGTGGGTCGGGTCTATCGCGAAAACCCCGAAATCCGCTTCACCATCAACTCGCGAAACACACCTGCCATTCTGGACGCGGTGCAGATGCGTCAGGTCGATCTGGGAATTGTCGGGCGCGAGGCGAACCACGAAGGGGTCGAGACGATGTTTCAGACGTCTGCGCCCTACGTCTGCCTCCTGCCCGAGGATCATCCACTGGCCCAGGAAGGGGGCACCATCGACCTGGAAGAAGTGGCCCTCACCGAGACCTTCGTGACCTTCGGTGGCACCTATCCCGACACGATGATGTCCATGGACCCTGGCCTGTCGCAACAACTGCAAAGCCGATCACGCCTATCGGCGGCGAATATGCCGCTGGCTGGCGCACTTGTCCGCGAAACCGGAGCCTTGGCCGTCGCCGATCCGTTTTCGGCCGAGCAAGCGGTGCGCATGGGGGGCGTCGTCTTTCGACCGGTGGTTCAGAACCTGACCTATTTCGTGTCGATCATCGCGGCGGGGCCGGAGCAACTCTCGCGGCAGGCCCTTTCCTTCGTGGACCTCTTCGCCGACCAGTTGACCGCACGCGTCGAATTCGTCGAAGCGCTACGAGAGCGGGCCTAGTTCAAGATCTCGGGCAACCATGTCGCCGCCGCCGGAAAGAAGATCATCAACAACCCGAAAACAATGCCGACGCACACGAATAGCGGCACCTCCTTGAAGGTCTTCTCGGGGCTTTCCTTGGCCACGCCCGCAGCAGTGTAGATGCCTACGCAAACCGGTGGCGTTATCATCCCGATCCCGGCGAAGGCGACGAAGACCACATAAAGATGCAGGATGTTCAGGTTCAGTGACAGGGCAAGGGCGGCGAAGATCGGGACGGTAAGGTAGAATACCGGGACGATTTCAACGAAGGTGCCGAGGATCAGGCAGATGATCGCGACCGAGAGCCAGAAGGTCAGCGGCGTTCCCCCCATCTCGGTGAAATAGGCGATGATCTTCTGAGGGGTCTGGCTGTAGGTCAGCACGACGCTCAGGAAAGTGGCCATTGCGATGATTGCAAAGATCACGGCAGTGATGCGTGCGGTCTCGTGAAGGGCGCTGACGATGCCACGGAAAGTGAGTTCGCGATAGACCAGCATGCCAATCAGGATGGCCCAAATTCCGGCAACCGCAGCGGATTCCGAAGGTGTCAGCAGCCCGGCATAGATACCGCCCAAGATAATGACCGGAGTGAACAGGCCCGGAATGGCAGCCCAAAAGGCCGAGAGGCGTTCGTTGATCGTCGCCTTGTTCGGGTTCTTCAGGTGCCGACACTTCCAGGTGACGACCACGCCCAAGATGACGATCAGAACGAACCCCGGCACAAAGCCCGCCGCGAAGGTCCGCGACACCGGCACATCGGTCAGCGCGGAGAACAGGATCGCAGCGTTCGACGGCGGGATGAGTGCCTCGAGAAACGCCGCCGAGGCCGCAAGCACGATGACGAAGGGCTTGGGATATCCTTGATCCACCATCTGCGGGATCATGATCGTGCCGACCGCCGTGATCGCCGCGAGGATCGAACCGCAGAAGGCAGCAAAGAAACCCATGGCAAGGATCATCGCGATGCCAAGGCCTCCTGGCCAATGCCCGACCAACGTCGTCGCGAAGTGGACGAGGCGCGCGGCGGCACCGCCACGCAGCATGACCATGCCCGCGAAGATGAACAGCGGAACGGCGATCAGCACATGTTTGGTCATCGAGCCGAAGGAAACCTGGATCAGCGTTGACCAGGGGAGCTTCAGGCCCCAGATCGCCACGGTTGCGCTTCCCAATCCGAAGACCATGAAGATCGGCACCGAAAGGATGAGAAGGACCGCGGAGAGAAGGATGGCGGCGGATTTCATGGGGCGGCCCCTTCCGGCGCAACCAGTTTCGCCAGCGCCTCCAGCAGCAGTTCAAGCGAGAACAGGAAGAGGATGGCAAAGCCCGTCGGAAAGGCCAGGTACATCCACCAGATCGGAAGTTCGATCTCCAGTTCCATCAACTGGCCCAGCCGCCGAAACAGCGCCACAGCCTCGTTGCCGGCGATGAAGAAGATGACCGCCCCCACCAGCATTGTCGCAAAGACAAAGGCTTGCAGCAGGCAAAGTGCCTTGCCGCCCAGGAAATTCGGCGCCAGGTCCACCTGGATATGCGCGCCGGACCGCAGCAGCGGACCGAGAAGCGGAAACACCAACCAGGGTACCAACGCCGGCGGAAGTTCAATGAACCAGTCGTAGCCCGTGCCGCTGACGTAACGCGTGACGGCACTCATCGTCAAAGCCAGCACCATGATGGCGGCAATCGTGGACGACAGGACCGCAGTGAGGATTTCCAACACATGGTTCACGGCCCGAAGGGGACGAAGGATCAACGTCATTGAAAGGCCACCCGCTGGATCGAAAGGCCCCCGCAACTGGCGGCGGGGGCCCCACATGCCGTTGCTCAGTTGGCAGCGAAGGCCTTGGCGGCGTCAAGAACCTCGGCGTCGATCTTGTCGGCGACAGCGGGCTGCACCTTGTCGGTCATCAGCATTTGAAAGGCTGCCAGCTTGTCCCCCGCAAGCGTGTTGACTATGCCGCCACGCTCCTGGAACTCGGTCAGGGTTTCTTCGCCGGTTTTCAGGATCGTGTCGGTCGAGATCTTGCCGACCTCGGCACCAACGTCCATCAGAAGCTGTTGCAAGTCCTCGGGCAAGCCGTTGAACCATGTGGCATTGGCCATGATGTATGCGTCCGCATAGTACTGGTAAGGCTTCTGGCCGTGGGTCAGAAACTCCCACCAGCTGAACGCGCGGATCGAGCCCGGCGGGCTGTTGATCGTGTCGATCAGGCCGGTCTGCAGGCCGGAATAAACCTCGCCAGTGGGCATCGAGACGGTGTTCGCGCCAAGTGCTTCCCACATCGGACGTTCCGCCCCGATCAGGGCACGGGCCTTGAGGCCGGCCATGGTTTCAATGCCGTTCAATTCCCTTGTGCTGAAGGTCATCACCGGGCCGACGGGGTTATACATCAAGAGAACCGTATCCGACTTCTTGGTGATGTCGCCCCAGACGGCCTGGCCCGCGGCATCGTCCGTGAAGAAAGCCCGCTGCTCGCCATAGCTGTCAAAAATCCCCGAGAAGGACACGACGTTGTAATTCTTGTTGATCGGCGGGAAGGACACGACACCGACGATCCCGCCCATTTCGACCGCGTTCGACGTGACGGCGCCCAGTTGCTCGCGAATTCCGAAAAGCTGGCCCGACGGGAAGACATCGACCCGCAGCCGGCCCTCGGCGCGCTTGTTGACCTCGTCGGCGAACATCTGCGTGTGAATGGCGCTGTGATGCTTCGGCCCCCAGTGAACCGACAGTCGCGCCACATGGTCCTGAGCTTGCGCGACGCCGCTCAGCATTACGGCCGAGGACAAAAGCACACCTGCGGCGATTGGTTTCAAGAGTTTCATGACTTCCTTCCATTCAGTTTCGGCACAGCCGCTCTTGTGGCGGCACTTGTGCAGGTCTGCCCGAGAGCCAGGCCCTCGGTCTTGGTTCATCAAGGCTATCGCACGATGTCTTGGATAAACTAATCGAATTCTGCACGGCATTTATTCGCCCCTGCTATGTGTGCGACCCGATTCCCGTCCAAACATAGCGCTGGCGAATAGGTGCTGGAGGATTTTCGATTGGTGTGGCCCCGTCGGCTGCCGATACTTTTGGTGTCAAACTGAACTTCCGCGACGGATTGGACCAACGTGAGACAGAGGCCCAGAATTTTCTTGACCGAAGATGCCAAGCGTCTCGCCAAGAAACGCCTGCCGCGCATGATTTTCGACTTCTTCGAGGGAGCTGCCGGGCGCGAGGTGGGCGCAGGGAGGAACGAGTCCCGGTTCGACGACATCACCCTGCAGCCGCGCGCGATGGCAGATGTGGGCAAGCGGTCCTTGGTAACGCGGTTCCTGGGGGTCGAGTACGGCTTGCCGCTTGGCATCGCACCCATGGGGCTGTGCAATCTGGCCTGCCCAAGGGGCGATGCGCTGATAGCGCGATCGGCGACGGACAGGAATGTGCCTGTCTGCCTGTCCTCCGCTGGTTCGAGCAATCTGGAGGACATGCGGCAATGGAGCGGTGACCTGGCCTGGTTCCAGCTCTACTTCGGACACACGGCACGCGCCTCATTCAGCGCGGCTGAACGTGCGCGAGATGCAGGCTACGACACCTTGATCCTGACCATTGATGTGCCCGAAGTGTCGCGGCGGACCAGGGATCAGCAGAACGGTTTCAACTTGCCGTTCCGACTGACTCCGCGCGCGTTCCTTGATTTTGCGCTGCATCCCCGATGGTCCATTTCCACCCTGGTGCATGGGATCCCTGAGCCGCGAAATTTTGCGACCGAAAGCAAGGGGTTCGACAGAAAGGCCAGCCGCGCGGGCGCGGACTGGGCGTTCTTGCAGGAACTGAGGGAGCGCTGGTCCGGCAAACTGATCGTCAAGGGCATCACCTCGCCCGTTGACGCCGTCCGCGTTCAGGACCTCGGGGTTGATGCGGTCTATGTCTCGAACCACGGCGGCCGCCAGCTGGACAGCGCGCCGCCCGCGATTGATCTCTTGCCGATCATCCGCAACGCCGTCGGCCCAGACTACCCATTGCTGTTCGACAGCGGCATTCGCAACGGCGAGGACGTCGTCAAGGCCCTCGCACTTGGGGCCGACTTCGTGATGCTGGGCCGCCCCACGCTCTACGCCCTTGCCGCGGCGGGTGGAGAAGGCCTTCAATCACTGATGCAGTGCTTTGCCGAGGACATCGATGTCGCCATGGCGCAAATCGGGGTCAGCCGCATTGAAGACATCACAAGTCAAGTCCTCTTCACACCGGGCGCCCAAACTGCGCATCATGCAACCACGCATCGAGCCGTGCCGGCATCGGGTGCAACCTGATACATGCGGGAGCCTGTCCAGAAGATGACGAACACCCGAACCATCCGCGGCGGAGCGCTTCTGGCAAGAGCCTTGAAGGAAAAGGGCGTGGACCATGCGTTCACGCTGGCCGGAGGCTTCTGCAATCCCGCGTTGGAAGGCTTCATGGAATGCCAGATGCCGGTGATCAATTGCCCGCATGAACAAGTGGCTGGGCACCTGGCGGACGGCCATACGCGGATCACGCGCAAACCCTCGGTCTGCCTGGTTGGGCCGGAAGGCTTTGCCAATGCGGTGCCTGCGATGCTGGAGGCCTGGGGCGAACGCAGCCCGGTGATCTTCGTGACCGGCTCGTCAACGCTGAAACGCCAAGGCGCGGGCGGGTTCAAGGAAATCGACGACGTGGCGATTGCAGCACCTCTGACAAAGTATTCGATGCAGATCACCGACGGCGAGCGAATCGGTGAATTTGTCGACCGCGCTTGGCGCGCTGCGACGACGGGCTATCCCGGCCCGGTGCATCTGTCGCTGCCGGTGGACATCATGTTCTCTTCCTTCCCGGCCGACGCCGGCCGCGACGAGCGCCCGTTCGACCGCGGCGACCAGCCGGTAGCCCGCGCCTGGCCCGACCCGGAGCGGCTGGAGCAAGTTCTGGCGCTGGTTCGCGCGGCCGAACGCCCGGTGATGATCGGGGGTCACGGGATCTGGTGGGCAGGCGGCGAAGAGGCCTTGGCCGCGGCTGGCACAAGGCTCCGGATGCCGGTCTTCAACGTCCCCTACCACACAAAGTTGCTGGGCGAGGATTGCGACGCCTTCATGGGTCTTGCCGATTTCCACCAGTATCACCCGTCAAAATCCGCCATCCACGAGGCCGACCTGGTTCTGATGGTAGGTTGCCGTCTGGACAACCAGATGAACTTCGGCAACCCGCCTTTCATTCAGGCCGATACCAAGCTGGTCTGCGTGAACGGCAGCCACGAAGAACTGGAATACAATTTCGGCGCCGATGTGCAGCTTCTCTCCGATCCGGGCGCGTTTCTTCGTGCACTCTGTGAGGTCAGCAAGACTTGGGACGATTGGCTGGAACTGCAACGGTCCCGCCGAACGAGCTGGGTGCGGGAATGGAGTGATCACATTGCAGCCGAGACCGCAAGAGACGAAGCCGAAGGCCGACTGATGCACCCGTTGCAACTGGCGCTCGACGTGCAGGCGGCCATGAATGACGGCGATTGGCTGGTCTTCGACGGCGGCAATACCCATTTCTGGAACGAGATAGCTACCAACATCGCCGCCGCGAGGGGGCTGATTCTTGGCGGAATCCTGCACCCCGGAAATTACAGCCTGCTGGGCGTCGGCGTGTCCTTTGCACTGGCGGCAAAAAATCTAAACCGCGACAGGACCACGGTTCTGGTCACCGGCGACGGCGCCTTCCTGTCAGGTGGTCTGTCCATCGAGGCCTGCTTTCAGGAGAATGTTCCGATCGTTGTCGTGGTGGACAACAATGGCGGGCTGGATTGCATCAGCCAGCAACAGGAGCGGCTGTTTGCCAATGGCCAGCATTATGCCACTGATTTCCGCGACATCCCATTTCACGCGATGTTCGAGGGCCTCGGCGGCTTCGGGGAACTGGTTACCTCGCGAGCCACCCTCCCCGGCGCCTTGGAACGCGCCATCGCCAGCGGCAGAACGGCCTGCCTCAACGTGAAATGCAGGGGCGTGATCAGCCCCATCGTCGCGGCGACCTCGGACAAGCGCGACAAGGCGTCGATTGAATGATGGCGGTCGTCTCGTCACATGCCCTCAACGCCGTGGACGGCAGCCATGCCGGCGGCATAGCCGTGCGGCTGATCAATCTTGACACGGGCGAGACCCTCTTCGATGCGGCCATGGATGAAGACGGACGCCTGGTTCAGGAAATTGCCGACCCCAAGCCCACGGCCCGGTACGAAATGGTGTTTCAGACAGGAGCCTATTGGGAAAACCGAGTGGCACAGGCCCATGGAATCCGCATCATGGACGAGATTGCCGTCCGTTTCACAATGCCTGACCCAGCGGGCCGCTATCATGTCCCGCTGATCCTGTCGCCCCACGGCTATTCGCTCTGGTGTTCGACGGAGCATGGCTGACGGCCTTAATTTCTCGCGCCGCCTGCGCCGGACACCCTTTACGGCCTCGGCGGAAAAGGCAGGTGTCACAGGGTTCTCAGTGGTCAACCACATGCTCTTGCCCAAGTCCTACGGGCGGTCTGTGGAAGAAGACTACTGGCACCTGCGGGAACACGTCCAGGTCTGGGACGTCGCTTGCCAGCGACAGGTTCAAATCCAGGGTCCGGATGCAGCGTGGCTGGTGCAATGGATGACGCCCCGCGACATTTCCCACGCAAAGGTCGGGGAGTGCTTCTACGTGCCGATCACGGACGACACCGGAGGGATGGTGAACGACCCCGTGCTTCTGAAGCTGGCTGAGGACCGATTCTGGCTGTCGACGGCGGACTCCGATCTCCTTCTGTTCGCCAAGGGATTGGCACTCGGACGTGGCCTGGAAGTGACCATCGACGAGCCCGACGTCTCTCCGCTCGCCATCCAAGGACCGAAAGCCGAGACGCTTCTGGCTGATCTATTCGGGGCCCACATTCGAGACATCGGCTTCTTCAAGTTTGGCTGGATCGACTTTTCCGGCACCCGGCAGCTGATCGCGAGATCCGGTTATTCGCTACAGGGCGGCTTCGAGATCTACCTCGATGGCGGCCACTTGGGCGGCGATCTTTGGAACGCCGTCTGGCAGGCCGGACAAACGTTTGAAATCGCACCCGGCTGTCCCAACCTGATCGAGCGAATTGAAGCTGGTCTGCTTTCATACGGCAACGAGATGACGCGGGAAAACACACCGTTGGAGTTCGGGATTGCAAAATTCTGCAGCCTCGACGGCAGCGTTGACTGCCTGGGACGCGAGGCCTTGCTGCGTGCCGCCGAGACCGGAATATCGCGGCAAATCCGCGGCGTTCTATTCGATGGCGGCCCCTGCCCGACCTGTGCCGAACCCTGGCCCGTTCGTGTCGACGCTCGACTCGTCGGGCAGATCACCAGCGCCGTCTGGTCGCCCAGATTGAAACGCAACGTGGGCCTTTCGCTGATTGACCGGTCTTTCTGGGACGCAGGTCAGGCGGTGACCGTGCACAGCGTTGACGGAACGACCCGCGACGGCGAAGTCTCAGACCTGCCTTTCACCTGACGTGTTCAGCGCACGGGTTGGCGGCGTCGGTGCACAGTCCCCGACGGGTTCGGTGCTGCGCGTGCGATCGATGTCGACGAGGACCGCGTCAAGGATTCCCTCCGCCGAAAGCCGCCTCGCGCTGCCGCAACACTGCAACCAGCGTGTCGTTGAACGGAGTCGGAATGCCTAGCGCGCGGCCCAGTTCGGGCACCTGTCCGTTAATCGCATCCAGTTCCGAGTGTCGTCTGGCCTTGTGATCCAGGAGCATGGAGGGTCGCGCATTGGGCATTTGCGCACCAAAGGCGGTGACGTATTCCACGGGATCGTCGAAAGTCAGATTGATCTTCCTGGCACGCGCGACAGCATGGGCTTCGTGCATTGCGCCCAAGGCAATGGCCCAACGCTCGGCATGTGCCTGAAGTTCCCCGACCGTCATGTCAAACACCGTGCAAGCGGCGCTGTAGGTGACGTTGCAGAGGAACTTCTCCCAGACCAGTTGTTGAATGTCGTCATAGGCCCGTGCCTTGAAACCTGCACCGCGCCAGTGTCCGGCCAGCACCTCGGCGCGATCGCTTTGGCCGCTCTCAATCTCGCCGATGCGGATCAGGTTCATGGCGTTGTGATGCGCATGCCCCGGTCCCTTGAGCGAGGCGCCAAACCCTTCGGCGACGCCGAGCATGACGTTCTCGACCGACATGAAGGCGCCGATCCGTTCGGCAGCGCCCAGACCGTTCTGAATGGTCAGGATCATCGTCGAGGACGTCAGATGCTGCGCAATCGCGCGAGCCGCAGGGCCGACACCTGCCATCTTCGTTGCGATCACGATCAGGTCGCATTCGCCGACTTCCGAGAAATTCGTAACGGCCCGAATACCTTCAATCCTGCGATTTCCACTGGTCCCTTCCAACTGCAGGCCCAAGGCGTTGATTGCCTCGACATGCTCGGCCCAAGGATCAATCGCCCAGACCTCGTGGCCAGCTTCGCAGAACTGACCTGCGTAGACCGACCCCATGGCACCGGTGCCGTAGATTGCGATTTTCATTGGAGCCGTGTCCTTGACCGTGGCAGGCGGATATCGAAACTCTGACGCAGCGCTTTCTCGGCTGCCGCGTCCAGAACACCGGGAAAATGCGTTGCGAGAAGCGTCTTCGCAACCTCTTTCGCCTGGTCGCGGATATCGGATTTTCCTGCGGACTCCCATTCCTCGATCGAGCGGCGATCGGCCAGGTCAGGATAGAGAAAATCCGACCTCATCCGGCAATAAGTCTGCGGGTGCCCCAGGAAATGGCCTTCGGTGCGAATGGTCTCTGCGATCATCTCCGGGCAAAGCGTCTCCGAACCGACCTCGATCGGCGCAAGGCTGCGCCGAATGGCACCCAGCATGTCGTTGTCAATCACGTAGGCCTCCATCGAGGCGGCCATCAGCCCGGCCTGCATGCCTGCCGTCTGTGTGATCAGGTTTGCTCCGGCATGGGCCGCCATCGTGACTGAAAGCGCCTTTTCGTAGCCCGCCTGCGCATCAGCCGCCTTGCTGTCCGTGGCGCCCGCGATGGTGGAATTGGGCAAGCCATAGTGCCGCGCGATCTGGGATGCCGCCGCCGTCAAAACCGCCTGTTCGCCGCTGCCGCCCGCCATGCCACCGGACCGCAAGTCGGTGACCATGGGGCGTGCACCATAGATCGCCGTGGCCTCGGGATTGGCAAGCCAGGCAACAACCATCCCCGCCAAGGTTTCGGCGTTGCTCTGTGCCAGGCACCCCGCCAGGGTCACGGGACTGGAGGCGCCCAGCTGGCCAAACGTGTTGACCATGCAGGGAATTCCGGCTCTTGCGGCGGCAACCAGAACTTCTGCCGCCTCGGACGCAAACCGCATGGGCGGGGCGACGTGATTTATGTTGAGCGACAGGAACGGACGCTCGACAAAGGCTTCGAGCGAGCCTGCCGCAAGGTGGCACATGCTGGCGATGTCCCGCACATGGTTCGCTGAGCTTGCGCTGACAAAGACATGCTTCGCGGTACCTGCCAGCGCGGCAAAGCACGTGTTGATGTCCAGCAATCGGTCGTCACCGATGTCGCGCGCCACCAGTGAGCGCGAGAAGAACTGAACATGGGGCAAGGCATCCACCAGACGGGCCGCGTCATAGAGATCGCTCAAAGTGGACGCGCGATAACTGTTGCTTTCGGCATCCAGGATCATGGGCGCCGCACCGCCCGACCCGACGTGAACCGAGGAACAGTCAAGCTTCAGGTCGTGACCAGGCTTGCGCCCGAACAACGTGACCTCGCGCCGAAGGCCTACCAGTGCACGTTCGACCAGGTCGCGCGGAAAGGCGAGACGCCCGTCGTCGGTGACCGAGCCGCCGGCACCACGCACCAGGTCGGTGACGGGACGAGGCGCGTCACTCATCCCGAAGTCGCCCAGAAGTGCCAGCGAAGCTTCGTGAATGCGGGCCATGTCGGCGTCGCCAAGGATGTTCAGCCGACCGCCAACGGTTTCCAAATTGGGCATCCGGACCGTATCCGCTTCATCAGCTCGGGTCCAGGAGCGCTTCTTGCGTTTGCCGGTCATGATCCTGCCCGTTGGCATGAGGGTGATGCTGGCATGGAGGAAATGATGGACAAGCGACTTGTCGGGCGAATATGGATGAAGAAATCTTGGTCCATAGCTCCTGAGTCAAAAATGCACTTGCGCAACCTGCCTCTTGCCGCCTTGCGCACCTTTGAAGCCGCCGCGCGACAGTTGAGTTTCAAGCACGCAGCCGAAGAGCTTCGCGTCAGCGCCACCACCGTCAGCAATCAGATAAGGCGACTTGAGCGTGACTTGGGCTGCAAGCTGTTCATCCGGAAGACCCGCGCGGTGGTCCTGACCGATGCGGGACGGTCCTTGTCGAAGGTCCTGACCAAGTCGCTGGAGAGCATACGGGCCGA
This sequence comes from Silicimonas sp., assembly GCA_022824315.1. GTDB lineage: Bacteria > Pseudomonadota > Alphaproteobacteria > Rhodobacterales > Rhodobacteraceae > JAJEFO01. Next base: position 31,570 of record JAJEAC010000068.1, on the reverse strand, counting down.
AGTGGAAACCCATGTCAGATCGCCGCGGAAGTCGGTATCTCTGGCCGTAGGCCCGATCTTTGCTTCGCGCTGGATGATCCCTCGGCTGGGCCGATTCCGCGACGACCTGCCGGGAATTGACCTCGAACTGCACAACTCCCCGCGGATCACCGACGCCATCCTCATGACGTGCGACATCGCCGTGGATTGGGGCGTTGGCACCTGGTCCGGCCTTGATGCGACCAGGCTTCTCGACATCGTCTATTCTCCGGTCCTCAGCCCCGACCTGGCGCGCCAGAAGGGATTGCCCAATGCGCCGGAGGATGTCGCGGAGTTTCCGATCATCCATCAACAGGATCGCAGCGAGTGGATGGAATGGCTGAAGGTCGCGGGGTGCGAGCGGCTGCCCCTGACGGACAAGGCGACCATCGTCGACACCAACGTGGTCATTCAGGCGGCGATTGACGGCCAGGGCATGGTCCTGGGCATATTTCCCTTCTGCCAGGCTGATGTGAAGGCCGGGCGCCTGCTCAAGCCCTTCAACCTCGACCTCTCGCCGACCCGATCATTTTACTTGCTGACCCGCCCCGCGTCGCGGCAACGGCGCGAAATAGACGACGTTTTTCGCTGGATGGTGAAAGAGGCGGGTTCAGGGGTTTAAGGCAGACTCGCCGTCCGTCCGGCCGATGCGATAGACGAATGGTGGTCCTTCGGGCGGACAGGACCGCACCGGGTCACCCTCGCGCAAGACGAGTGCTGCCCCGTCGTCCACGGCATAGCCATCGGGCACAACCCCCCTGGCCACAAGACCATGCATATGCGCCCTTCGATCGGGTTCGGTCAGGCTGTGCGGGGTCATCGAGCCCCTCACGATTCCAAGCCCTTCGCCCTTCTGCAATCCATCATCGCCCGAGCGCCACAGAAAGCTCTCGAACCAACACATGGCCCCGGCGCTGACCCCCGCAAGCGTAACGCCGCGCCGGAACGCCTCAACAAGCACTGTCCCTATGCCCGTGGATGTCCAGCGATCAACCAGACGTGTCGGGTTTCCGCCGCCAACATAGATCAGGTCAAGGTCTTCGGCCCAAATTCGGACCTGATCCTGATCGGCCTCCGGGGAAAGCCGCGAGAGAGTCCCGGCGAAGGGTCTGAACCCGTCGCAAAATCTCCGGTGCTTCTCCAGATCGTCCCCGCTGGCCGTGCCGATGTAGCCAATGCGTCGCCGCGAGGCGGTGTACTCGATGCAGAGCCGGTCCAATTCGGGATGTGTCCCGTGCGTGGCGCCGCCGCCGCCGATGGCGATGAGTGTCGTCGAGGGCATGCGTCATCCGTTCGTCGCCGCCAAGGCGGCAACATAGACTAAGTGAATAGGTTCGGCAAATTTCTCTATTTGTCCAAACTCTCGTGTGCCCGGAAACTCCGAATCAAGATCCGATTCCCACTTATGGATCAACATTTCTTCATGCATCGGTCCAACAATTGTCGCTTGTCCAAAGTTGCCCCGCAACCGAGCCTTTTGCAGCGTCAGCACGCTGGAAATCGAACACCAACTGCATCCTGGAAGGAAGTCCGAATGAAAAAGACCTTGAGCCTAACCGCATTGGCCATTGCGTTTGCCAGCTCGCCGGCATTGGCCGAGCCGACGGGCACGTTTCGACAGGCCCACGAATATGGATTTGGCACCGCTTCGAGCCTTGATCCGATCTCCAAGGGCCGCGTGTTCCAGATCACCGAGAAGATCATGAACCGGCTGGTGCGTCCCGGTCTTGACGGCAAGCCCGAGGCCGATCTCGCAACGAGCTGGGAAGCCAATGAAGACGCCACGGTCTGGACTTTCCATCTGCGCGATGGCGTGAACTTCCACGACGGCTCGAACTTTGATGCAGCTGACGTGGTCTACTCGCTGAACCGCGTGCTCGATCCCGAAAGCGACAGCCCTGCGCGCTCGGCCGTCAAGATGATCACCTCCGTCGAAGCTCTGGACGACATGAACGTCCGGATCACCCTGGATACGCCCTTTGCCGATATGCCGTTGCAACTGATGGACTATCGGTTGCGGATGATCCCCGAAGGTTCGGGCGACGGCATCGCCACCACGGGCATCGGCACTGGCCCCTTCAAGGTTGAGAGCTTCGATGCCGAGGGTACCACAGTCCTGGTGGCCAACATGGACTACTGGGAGGGCGCTCCCGGCGTCGCGCGCATGGAGGTCATTGGCATTCCCGACGGCCAGGCACGTTTGCAGGCGCTGCTTGGCGGTCAGATTGACATGGAGCGCGGGATAACGGCGCAGCAGGCGCCGATGCTGTCCGGGTCAAGCGATTTCATGCTGCAGGAGATCCCGACGGGCAACTGGCGCGGTCTGGTGTTCCGCACCGATGTCGAGCCCTTCAGCGATCTGCGCGTCCGTAAAGCCGTGCGCCTGGCGGCCGATCGGCAAGAGCTTGTGGACCTCATCCTTGGCGGTCAGGGCGTGGTGGCCTGCGATACGCCGGTCGAACCGAACGACCAATACCGTGCCGACATCGAGTGTCCGCAGGACATCGAGATGGCCAAGTCGCTGCTGGCCGAGGCGGGCTATCCCGACGGGATCGAAGTGGACGTTCACGTTGCCACGCTGGAACCGACCTGGCCGACGCTGGCGGTCGCCTACCAGGAACAGGCGGCAGCGGCAGGGATCAAGGTCAACGTCGTACAGGCACCGTCAGACGGCTTCTGGTCCGAGGTGTGGATGAAGAAGGACGTCGCCGCCACGCGCTGGAACGAACGTCCGGCAGATCAGGCCCTTCACGAAATCTACCTCTCGTCCGCCAAGTGGAACGAAAGCTACTTCAAGGACGAAGCCTTCGACGCAATGCTTGCCGACGCCCGCCGCGAGCTGGACTTCGAAAAGCGCAAGGCGCTCTACGTGGCCGCGCAAGAGTATCTTTGGGAGAACGCAGGCACGCTGATCCCGTATCACGTCACGCGCTTGGTCGGGGTCTCGTCGCGGGTAAGCGACCTTGACGAAGTCAAGAACGACGCGGTGCGCTGGTACAAGATCACCGTTGCCGAATGATCGACGCATGAACCCGGCCGGGGCACGCCACGTGCCCCGGCCTTTCGGAAATCCTTCAAGCTAGAGCTGTTTCGTGTTGCGAATGTTGATGCGCCGGCTCTTTCTAGGCGCAATCACGGTCTGGATCGTCTCGGTCATCATCTTCGCTGGCGTCGAAGTCCTTCCGGGTGATGCCTGCACGGCTTTCCTGGAGCGCGAGGCGCAGGGAAAGCTGCTGGAGAATTGCCGCGAAGCGCAAGGGTTGAACCGATCCGCGGCAGAGCGGTATTTCGACTGGGCCTCAGGCGCCCTGCGCGGCGATCTCGGAGTGTCCGCCAACGGGCAGAAAAGCATCTCGGAGCTGGTCGGCAACCGGCTGCGGAACTCCTTGCTGTTGGCGGTCTGTGCCTTGGCCGTAGGGGTCCCGACGGCAATTTTCCTTGGGGTGGTCACCGGCCTTCGACGCGACAAGCCGGTCGACCTGGTCTTCTCGACCACCGCCGTCTTCGCCATGACCATTCCCGAATTCGTCTCCGCCACGGTGCTGATCCTTGTCTTTTCCGTCTGGCTTGGATGGCTGCCGGGGATCGTGCTGACCTCAGCGGGCGCACCGGTTTCCGAGTTCTTTCCCGAAATCGTCTTGCCGGTGATCGTGTTGGGCATGGTGATGACGGCACACATCCTGCGCATGGTGCGTTCCAGCGTGATCGAAGTCATGGTGGGTGACTACGTCCAGATGGCCATTCTGAAAGGCGTCCCCTACTGGCACATCGTGTTCCGCCATGCGCTGCCAAATGCCCTCTTGCCGGCAATCAACGTGGTGGCGCTGACCATCGCCTGGCTTCTGGGCGGCGTCGTGGTGATCGAGGTTGTGTTCAACTACCCGGGCCTCGGACGCATGATGATCGACGCAATTTCGGACCGCGACCTTCCGGTGGTGCAAGCCATCGCCCTGATCGTTGCGACCGTCTATGTCGGCGTTAACCTGACCGCCGACCTGATGACCATGGTTCTGAACCCGCGCCTGCGCACCCACGCGTTAAGGGGCTCATGACCGAGATCGCCGCAACTCCCGCCGAGAACACGCGCCTGCAGCGCGCCTTGGGCGTCTTGCGTGACGTGATGGCCCGACCCTCCGGCGCCATCGGGCTGACGCTGGTGGCATTCCACCTGATCCTTGCAATCATCAGCCCCTGGATCGTTCCCTATGACTACAAGGCGATGGACAGCCTCTTGATGCTGAAGGGCCCGAGCGGCGCGCATTGGCTCGGCACCGATCACTTGGGCCGAGACGTTCTGACGCGCGTGCTGCTGGGCGGGCGCGAGGCCCTTCTGGTCACCGGCATCGCAACACCCATAGCGGTCATTTGGGGCGGCCTCCTGGGCATCTTTTTCGGCCTGGTCGGCGGACGCCTGGACGAAGTTCTCATGCGCGTGGTTGATGCCTTCCTGTCGCTGCCCTGGATCCTCAAGATGCTGGTCCTGATCGTGACCTTCGGCACCGGCATCGAGGTGCTGATCCCAACGCTCGCATTCTTCTACGGCATTCCCGTCATCCGCATCGCCCGCGCCGCCACCCACGACGTGGTCGCACGTGATTTCGTTTCGGCAGCGCGTGCGCGGGGCCACGGACGCATCACGGTCATTCGTCGCGAACTGTTGCCCAACGTCCTGGACACGCTGATGGTCGAGGGCGCGATGCGGTGGTCATGGATGCTACTGGCCTTCTCGTCCCTGTCATTCCTCGGCTTTGGCGTCTCGCCACCAACACCCGACTGGGGCCTCATGATCGCCGACGCACGCGGCTTCATGTCTTTCGCGCCCTGGGGCGTGTTGGGGCCGGTCATCGCGCTGTCGTCACTGATCATCGGCATCAACCTGACGGCAGACGCCCTCGCAAAGGCCCTTGGCATCGATCGTGCCCAGAAAGCGCCGGTATGAGCGCCCTTATCGACATTCGCGACATCTCGGTGGGCTTTGTCGGACGCGATGGCCGAACCCGCGAGGTTCTGCGCAACATCGATCTGGCCGTTGCCCCCGGCGAATGCGTGGGCCTTGTCGGCGAAAGCGGATCGGGGAAGTCAACGCTGGCGTTGGCGGCCATGGGGTACTTGAAGCGCGGATTGCGACTCTTGAACGGCAGTGCCGCGTTCAACGACACCGACATGTTCGCCCGGTCCCGACAGGAACTGGAACGCATCCGCGGCGGGCAGCTGGCGCTGATCCCGCAGAACTCGGGACAATCCCTGACCCCGACACTGCGCATCGGCGCACAGCTTCGCGAGGCCTTGCGGTTGCATTCAGCGCTTCCCGCAGACCAGCACGCCGCAAAGGTAATCGAACTCCTGGGGCACGTACGCCTGCCAGACCCCGAAGCCATAGTCGCACGATTCCCACATGAATTGAGTGGCGGTCAGCAACAGCGCGTCGCCATCGCCATGGCACTCGCCGGCGAACCCGAGGCGCTTCTGCTCGACGAACCCACCACCGGCCTCGACGTGACGACGCAGGCGCATATCCTTGAGCTTCTCCGCGACATCGCCGCCGAGCGTGGAATGGCAATGGTCTATGTCAGCCATAACCTGGGCGCCATCGCGCGCGTCTGCACCCGCGTGGTGGTCATGTATGCAGGCGAGATTGTGCTGGAAGGAACGACTCGGCACGTACTGAAGTCCCCGACGCACCCCTACGCCCAAGGCCTACTTGCCTCGATCCCCAAACTGGATGACACCGCGCTTCCGATTGCCCTTGACGGTCGCCCGCCCGCGCCGGGAGATGCGGGCGCGGGCTGCGCCTTTGCCGACCGCTGCGCTCTTGTCCAGGATCGATGCCGCACAACCCGCCCGCAGCTCGCGCCGTCCGAAATTGGCGGAACAGTTCGCTGTTTCTTCGCCGAGGAAGCAGGTCGTCAACAAGGACAGACCATTGGGGCCGCGCCGGTACGGTATGCTGGCGGCGGCACGATGCTGGATCTTGATGACCTGTCGATCAGCTATGCCAAACCCCGGCTGCTGGACCAGTTGCTGGGGCGAGGCGCCGCAGTTCCGCCAACGGTCGACGACATCTCGATCTCGATCGGCAAAGGCGAAACGCTTGGACTGGTCGGCGAAAGCGGCTCGGGGAAGTCGACGATCCTCAAGACAATCGCCGGGCTTCTGCCGCCCGCCGGAGGCACCGTCACCGCGGGCGACCGGCCCCTGCCGCGCACGGTCGAACATCGCGACCCCGGGCAGTTGCGGCAGATCCAGCTGATCTTTCAGAACCCTGACGACAGCCTCAACCCGCGCCACACCGTTGCAGACATCCTTGAGCAACCGCTGAAGCTCTATTTCGGCCTGTCGGGGGACAAGCTGCGTGCCCGCAGCGCGGAAATCCTCGAGCGCGTACGCCTTGGCGCGCACTACTTGGGCCGGTTGCCGAGCCAATTGTCCGGAGGCGAAAAGCAACGCGTCGCCATCGCCCGCGCCTTCGCCGCCGGTCCCGAGATCGTGCTATGCGACGAGGTGACCTCGGCTCTTGACGTCTCGGTGCAGGCCGCGGTTCTGGACCTGCTGAACGACCTCAAGAAGACGCAGGGCACGACCTACATTTTCGTCAGCCACGATCTTGCGGTCGTTCGGGCCTTGTCTGATCGGGTGGCCGTTCTCTATCAGGGAAGACTGTGCGAAATCGGTCAAACCCATCAGGTCTTCGGCGGAGAGTCGCACCCCTATACGAAGGTCTTGCTTGGAGCGGTTCTGGAACCAGATCCTGACGCCGCACCGACACTCGCCGCAGATGATGTTGTCGAGCGTGCGCCTCCTGAGCGCGGATGTCCATTCCAACGCAGATGCCCCAGAAGACTCGGCGCGATCTGTGACACGGACGCGCCGCCATGGCAAAGCCCTGAAGCCGGGCATGCCATTCGCTGCCATATCTCGCTGGAAGATCTCAATGCGGATTGACCCGCACTGATCGCATTTCTCGTGGCGGCAGCGGCAGGGACAACGGGCACATGCGGCAAACCTTGTCGCGCGTGCCCAAGGTGCCGCACACACCAAAGGCAGCCGGGATTGCCGTCGCTTCGGCACCTGCCCCATACCGGAAGATGAAGTCCGAGATTCGCTTGCCTGGCCAAGACATGCACGGATCCTTGATGCGCCCGGCGCAAGCTCCAAGTTCTGCATCAGGCCCCTATCGTCCAAGCAAGACCCTTGCCTCGACCGGCACCCCGCCCACGGACAGCAACCGGTGATCGTTCGCATTCAGCGTGACCAGAATCTCCACCTCGCCCTCCGGCAATGTCGCGAAGTGCATCCATGGCCCGTAAAGCCGCGTGACCTTCCGCCCGTTCACGTGGACATGTGCATGTCCCTCCCCCGGCACGTGGACTTGACCGACATTTGCGGGCGAAAACGTGAAGCCGGTCGTCATTACGCGCAGGTTCCAGCCTTGATCCGGATCCTTCGTCACCAGGACATCAAGCGCAGGCGCATTGCTCTCTGCCAGATTCAGCATTCCATGATGGTCGTGGCCGTTGCTGGAATCCCCACCAATGCCGCTGCGATCCAAGTGGTGGTCATCCGCATGAACGTGACCATCAAAAGTCACGCCGTTGGCCGCTGCCAGCACGAATCCAATGCCGCCACCGAATGCCAGTCCGATGACAAACAGCGCGAACGCGCGGTTCACGAAGCCGTCTCGTCTTCGCTGGACCAAAGTAGACCGGAGAGAAGCCCGAGGAGCGCCCAGGCGACCAGACCGACTCCAAGGACGCGTGCCGCGAACAATGCCCCAAGTTCGGTCGGGACAGGACCCGCGAAGCTGTCCGGCTCCGGTGCTCCGATGGCATGCGGCGCAAGCAACAGCACGACGACGGCGCCCCAGGCTCGCCAGCTTCGCCCAAATGCGAGAAGCCACATGGCTGCCCCTGCAGCAATGGCGGTCGCGAACCACCATGCCTGCCTTGGCAGGATGTCCGCGGCCGCGACTCCAGGCACTTCCGGAGGAAGGGAAAATGCGGGCGCAAGCAGCACCGCGACGAAGCCGGCAACGCCCCAAAGCATCCCGTTGCGTACCGAGATCACCGCTCCATGCCCTTCGGCCAGCGCCATCAGCGCAACCAGGATCAACGCAAAGCCTGCATAGGTCAGCATGCTGAAGATCACGCTCAGCCCGTCTCGAACAGGATCGAGCCCGAACCCGGGACGGGCAGCCGGACCGGACGCCGCCCCGAAATGCACCAGCTCGCCACTCTCGTAGAGCTCGGCATGCAGGAGTACAGGCTGAATGAATGTAAGGTGAAGGACCGCAGCACACAGGCCCGCCACGGCGCCAGCGATCAATCCGCTGGTCAGTATCCTGACGAGCATTGCCTAGTGACAGGGAAAGCCGTTGGCGTGACGCACGTCGTGGGCGGCTGAATGCAACGCGTCGGCCTGGACGTGACCAGTCAGGACAACGATCCCGAGGCCGAGAAGGGCCGCCATGAGAATTCCAATGGAAGCCGATGCGGGCCGTGCCTCGGCAAGCGTACGTGTCGTCATGTCTACCTCCTTGCCGCCCTACCCGACGGCGGTTGATCCAAGCCTGACAGGTCTCCTGGCTCGCGGGTCATCGCGCCTCGCCCTCCTTCCCCCCTGCATTCCGGGAGTGGGTTCCGGGCGGCGCTCTCCGCTTACAGTCGCGGGGGCGGCTGCGGCTTGAGCCGTTTGGCTGCACCGCATTCCCTCCAGCCTGCCGGTCGCCCGGCAGGATCAGGCATGCACATCTAGCCCGTGCGGCGTACCGAGCGCAACGGCTTTCGGCGGCAGGACGTGATTCATTTGCGACGATTCTGCAGATTGGTCTCCATTTTCCCGCCATGCGCGTCACGCACCGCCGCCAGGGTCTCGGCGATCCGCACAGGGACCGCGGGCCACCGCACTCGACGCAATCGTCGTCCGGTCGAGATCGTGGCTGGATTTCCCTGGAACGCGCCTTCGATCCTACACGGCGCGACCTGCAAGCAACCCCTCCAGAACTGCCTCCTCGGCAGTGCGTGGCGAGACGCAGTCACCGACGGGGTGGTGTTCGATGCCGAGACCGCGCACGAGCTCTTCCACCGTGTTCCGCGGATTGTGGCCCTGGCACAGAACAAGCGTGTCAACATCTTCGCAAATCACCGCTTCATCATTCATGATGTGCTGCAGGTAGACCGTATCTTCATCGGCCCCGAACAGTCGGACGTAGGGCACCATTTCCACGCCGAGACTTTGCAGGCGTCCGATGCTTGCATCACGCACGTACATTTGGATCGACTGGCCGGGCATGTAGCCATTGACGGCCAGTTTCACCTGATGCCCTCGCTGCGCCAGGTGCTCGGCAATGCCGATCCCGATCCAGTCGGCACGCCAATCTGCCACCACGACAGATTTGCCGACATTCGCCTCATTGCGCAGAACCTGCCAGGCATCCACGACGTGGGCGTCATCGCGGCCCTCGAATGCCGGCCATCTCGGCTCGGCACCAGTTGCAACGACGATCGTGTCCGGGGCAAAATCCGCGATTACTGTCTCGTCAACGGTGATGCCTTTGCGAGTTTCGACTCCAGCGAGTTCCATTTCGCGTGACAGATTGGTGATGATCCCGCCGAACTCTGCACGATGCGGCAAAGCCTGCGCCAGCCGCGCCTGACCGCCAAGCTGGGCCTCCTTTTCAAACAGTGTGACGTCGTGGCCGCGCTCTGCGGCGATGGCAGCACTCTTCATTCCGCCGGGCCCGCCACCTATCACCATGACTTTCCGCTTCGTGCGCGCCAATTCAAGCCGCCCGAGAGAGGTCTCGCGACCGCTGACTGGATTTTGTATGCATGAAATCGGATAGCCTGCATGAAAATGGCCGATGCAGGCCTGGTTGCAGCCGATGCAGGCGCGGATGTCATCGGCGCGTCCCGTTCTGGCCTTTTTGCCGATTTCCGGATCGCAGATCATCGCGCGCGTCATGCCACAAAGGTCCGCTTGCCCTGAAGCGATGATGCGTTCGGCGTCCTGCGGCTGGTTGATGCGGCCGGTCACGATCGTCGTCGCGCCTGTCCGCGCCTTCACCGCATGGCCCAATGGCGCGGTATAACCCACCTCTTCGTCCATCGGCGGCACAATGTGGACCGAGCCCGCGAGAGTCGCGGAGGAACCGGCAACAATGCTGAAGTAGTTCAGCGCAGTCTCTCCGGCAAGGGATGCGCAAGCGTCCAGCATCTCGGACTGACCCATTCCATCAGTGCTGCGCTCGTCCGCGGAAAGCCTCAGGCCAATGACGAATTCCTCGCCCACCCTGACGCGAATGTCGGATGCTATTTCGCGAATGAATCGGACGCGATTCTCGAGGGAACCTCCATACTCGTCGCTGCGCCGATTGACGTGGCGGTTCAGAAACTGCGCCGGAAGATACCCGTGCGAACCAACGATCTCGACCCCATCGAGGCCAGCTTCCTGCATCCGAAGGGCGGCATCACCGTGGGCCGAGATGACCTCGGCGATCATTTCACGAGTCATTGGCCGCGGCATGACGTGGAAGCGCTCGTTCGGCGTAGCCGAAGCACTGTAGGAAACGGGCGCTGTACCGTCTTCTGATGCCAGCATCTCGCGCCCTGGGTGAAAGAGCTGGGCGATCAGGCCGCAATCGTGCCTGTGCACCGCCAGCGCGAGCCGGCGGTATCCTGGAATGCAATCATCCGTGTCAACCCGGATTGGATTGGCCACGAACACCGCACTTGCATGAACCAGCGCAACTTCGGTCACGATCAGTCCGGCGCCGCCACGGGCGCGTGCCTCGTGATAGGCAATCATCGCGTCGCCGATCTGGCCTCTTTCGTTCAGGTGGGTTTCGTGCCCTGTCGACACGATTCGATTGCGAACCGTGAGGTTTCCGATGTCGATCGGAGAAAACAGGTTGGGAAATTGCTGCTCGGTCACTGTGTCCGGTCCCGGCCTAGAGCTCCAGGTGTCTTGTGCTTGGCGACGTCCTCGGATTGATCAGGCATTGCGTCTGCGGCCCTGGTGCCGGATACGCCAGTCAAAGAACTGGCGACCGGCGTGGCATTACCTCCATCGCCGACAGGCGCACCATCGATCAGCACGTTGTTCTGCACGTCGTCTTTCCAAGAGCGCATTTCGAATTCAATTGACCGGAGTTGCCGGACGTGCAGCCACAAAGACCATGAACGCGAGCCCATTGCAAAGGCTGCAATCGGGTGCGCATGTCCGGAAGCGTCCAGCCTCCCTGACTCCGGCCCGGGTCGGGAACTGCACCTCCGGAATGCAGAATTGTCCTGGACCGAGAAGCGCCCGGAGCCGCGATGAACGCGCCGTGGCGTCCCATGTTTGACAGGTGAGGTGTTGCAACTGACTGCCGAGGACCGGCAAGGCGTTCTTTCAATCTCTCCGCAGCGCTGCAGACAAGACCGCACTCAGACACGACTGCAGCCTTGGGCTTGGCCGGCGACGCGCCCACATCAACTCGCGGAAGAGTTCCTCGCCACATCCCTATTGCGACGCTTCAGGAGATAGGTGTCCATGATCCAGCCGTGTGCTTCTCGCGCTGCCGCCCGGGTCTCGACAATCCGCTCGGCGACCTCTGCCAACGGGCCGCTTGCCAGGACCTGATCCTCCATTCCGAGATACGCGCCCCACCAGACATGCAACTGGCTGGGATCAAGGTGCCGAAAACTCAGTTCTGCGTCCAGCATCACCGCAACGGTTTCCGCACCCTCCGGCCATCCCTCCTCGCGCAACCGTCGCCCTGTCGTGATCGTGACCGGTGCGTTGAGCTCGTTGAGCGGAATTGCGTGCGCGGCGGTCAGGGCCTGCAGCGCGGTGATGCCCGGCACGACCCTGACCTTCGGTGCAGGGCGAAGTCGCGCCGCAATCCTGAGCGTGCTGTCATAGAGCGACGGGTCGCCCCAGACGAGCAGCGCCACGCGCTCCGCATCCCTGGCCTCAAGCGCCACATCCCAGGCCTTGCGGATTTCGCCATGCCAGGCATCGACACTCACGAGATAGTCAGAGCCGGCCTCTCGTACGGGCATGTCGAATTCGAGGATTCGCGATTCGGCCTCTTCGCCCAGAACCGACACGCAGATTCCTCGTTTCAGTTTCGCCAGCTCGGCCTTTGCCGCTTCTTTCCTCGGAACGAGGATGCAGTCCGCCCGGCGAATTTCCGCCTCGCCCTCACGCGTCAGGTGGTCAAGGCTTCCAGTGCCGATTCCGATCAGGACCAGTTCATCCATCGGACAACGCGCCATAGAGAATGAGCGTCGGCGCATGACCCGACTCTCGCTCGCGCAACCGGCTTGCCAGTTCGGCCACCGTGTACCTGCCGATACTCTGCTCGCCAGTTGTCACGCCCTCCGCCATCAGCGCGCGCGTGTCGCCAGGCAGGCCGTGCGCCATCAGGATTCCGGCAAGGTCGGCAAAGGTGCGGCGCCCCATGTAGACCACCGTCGTTGCGTGGGCATCGGCAAGCGCCGCTACGTTCAAGTCATCGGGCAGGTTGCCTGCCACATCGTGACCCGTGATGAATTGCACGCGACGCGCGTCCAGACGCCGCGTCAACGGGATTCCGGCCTCCGCCGCCGCGGCACAGGCCGAGGGCACGCCCGGAATGATCTCGAATTCCAGCGCCTCGGCACGAAGCGCTGCCAGTTCCTCTTCCAGCCGTCCGAAAATGCCACCATCGCCAGATTTCAGACGCACGATCCGCCCTCGCCGCTTCGCATAGTCGACCAGGAGGCGACTGACATGATCTTGCCGCGGCGATTTCCGGCCTGCGCGCTTGGCAACGCTTACCAGGTCGGCATCAGGTCTCGCATGTTCCAGGATCGGGCCGGAAGACAGGTCGTCATACAGGATCGCATCCGCGCGCTGCAACCGATCCACCGCCTTCAGCGTCAGCAGTTCCGGATCGCCCGGCCCCGAGCCCACGAAACTCACGAACCCGCTCATGCCTCCCCCGCGATGAGGTGGAAGAACGTGCCCGTGACATGATCGCAAGCGGATCCGGTCTCCGGGACGTTCTTGCCGTCGGCGTCAAAGACCTCGGCCAAGGGCGCATCCGGCTGCTCAAGTATGGTCGAATAGTGAAACTCGTGTCCCCTCAGAGCGCACCCGGCTTCGAACCCAGGCATCCCGGCCACCAGGATTGCACGCCGGTAGCCCAGGTGGAACTTGCGCTGCTCGTAGCTCGTCACGAGTCCGAGGAGGCCTGCCATCCGGTGCCTGTTGCCATCCTTGTCGACCAGCGCCTCACCAAGCACCATGTACCCGCCGCATTCGCCATGGACAGGGCGTGTTGCGGCATGCCGGCGCAGACCATCCATGAACCGCGACGCGGCCGCCAGCCGCCCTGCGTGAAGCTCGGGATATCCGCCGGGAAGCCACACGAGATCAGCCGAAGCGTCGGGCGCGGAGTCCGCGAGAGGCGAAAATGGCAAGATCTCGGCCCCGGCCCGCCGCCAGCCTTCGAGAAGATGCGGATAGGCAAAGGAAAACGCCGCGTCCCGTGCAAGCGCGATCCGTTGCGCGGGCGGGTTCGGCAAGACGCCGGGCGCAGGCAGGCTGGTGCCGGTCGATGAGGCAATCTCGCGAATCGCGTCCAGGTTCACGTGCTCGCGAAGAAACGCTGCATAGTCCGAAATGGCACGCTCCAGATCGGGATGCTCCACCGCCTGGATGAGTCCCAGGTGCCGTTCGGGCAGCTGCAGGTCCCCGCGCCTTGGAAGAACGCCCAGCACCGGGATGCCGACACGATCCATGCCGAGCCGCGCCAAGCGCTCATGCCTGGGACTCGCAACCCGGTTCAGGACGACGCCCGCGAACAGCAGTTCCGGATCATAGGTCCTGAATCCGAGCGCAGTTGCGGCCGAAGATTGCGCCTGACCGCCGACGTCAACAACCAGCAACACCGGCCAGCCCGCCCGCCGAGCGGTTTCGGCACTGGAGCCGAATCCGAATGCGCCCCGCCCAGCAACGCCGTCAAACAGGCCCATCGACCCTTCGGCGACGACGATGTCGGCGCCGGACGCCTCCCCCGCGATGGTCGCGAACAGGCTCTCGTGCATGGCCCAGCTGTCCAGGTTGAATGAGCGTCGTCCCGCAGCCGCCTCGTGAAAGGCGGGATCTATGTAGTCCGGTCCGCTCTTGAACGGCTGGACGGCAAGCCCGTCGTCACGAAACGCCCTGAGAAGGCCCAATGCGACGGTTGTCTTGCCGGTCCCTGACGCAGGAGCGGAGACGAGAAGCCCTGGTGGAAGCTCAACAGCATTCACGGCGAGAATTCCCCGTCCCCGGATTCGGCTCGAATCGATCCTGTAGCCCGGCCCGAGCGCGTGCCGCAATACGCTGTTTCATGCCAAACCATCCAGTGCGAGGCCCCGTGACTTGACATTTTCCCGCCCTGAAGAGTGAGGACTTTCGGGAGGTCTGGACAACCCTGCTGCCAACCTGCCACACTCACTCCGAAGCGTCAACAAATGGAGCGCGCATTCCCCCTCGGCGTGAGCGCCCGGGGTGTCCGGCGCGAATGTCAAATTGAACGGGGAACGCAGGATGAAAGAGAGAAAAATGACGAAGGGATGCAAAACGATGAAGAGATCGGTGAGGACGGGTTCCGCCTTGGTGCTGGCCATCGCTCTGGGCGGCTGCATGGGCTCCAACGAACTGGCCGGGACGACGTTCGGCGGCATTGCCGGCGGCGCGATCGGCAACCAGTTCGGAAAAGGCGACGGCAAGGTTGCGGCCACCGCCTTGGGCGCCGTGATCGGCGCGAGCGTTGGCGGCGCCTTGGGGCGTTCGCTTGACGAACAGTCCCGGGCCATGGCCGAACAGGCAACCCTCCAGGCGGTGACATCCGGTTCATCGGACGCCTATGTCTGGGAGAACCCCGCCAATTCCGGCGGCCCGGCGGCCGGCCAGGTCAGCGTTACCCGCGTGGGAAGCAACGCGGCAGGGCAGCCATGCCGCGAATATGTTAGCACGGTCCGGATCGGTGGCGAGAGCCAGGAAGCCTTTGGAGTCGCCTGCCGAGAAGCCGACGGCAGTTGGCGGATCGTCCAATAGAATTGGGACATCCGCGAGCGGACCGGCATCGGCGACAATGGGCCAGCACCCGGTCGGCTATCCCGGTGCCCGTGAGTTCGAGCGGAACTTTTCGAGTCTAGTCAGGCTCAATCGAGTCTGACTGGGCATTGGTCGCAACGCGGGGCCTGTAGCGCCGATCGTAGTCAGGCGAGTACAGCGCGCTCCGCCACCCGGACTCGCCGCTCAATGCCTTGCCGACCAGAATCAGTGCGGTCCGGGTAATGTCCCCATCCATTTCCCCCACGATGCTCGCGAGCGTGCCGCAGATGATTCTCTCGTCGGGCCAGCTCGCCCGAAAGACCACGGTCACGGGACAGCCCGCGCCGTAGTGAGGCAGCAGTTCGGCCACGACGTCCGACAGGCGATGAATCGACAGGTGGATGGCAAGCGTTGCGCCCGTGGCCGCAAATCCCGCGAGCGTCTCGCGCTCGGGCATGGCGGATGCTCGCCCGGAAGTGCGTGTCAGGACGACTGACTGAGCGACGCCCGGCAATGTCAGCTCAACCCCAAGCGCGGCCGCAGCTGCCGCGAATGCCGGCACGCCAGGGGTGACAGAGACAGGGATTCCCTCCTCCCGGAGCCTCTCCATCTGCTCGCCCATGGCGGACCAGACGGAAGGGTCGCCGGAATGAAGGCGCGCCACATCCTGTCCGGCTTCATGTGCGGCACGACATTCGGCGATGATCGCATCGAGATCAAGGGGCGCGGAGTTCACGATCCTCGCACCTTCAGGGCAATGCGACAGGATCTCCTCCGGCACGAGCGAGCCTGCGTAGATGCATACCGGACATGAGGCGACAATGTCACGACCACGCAGCGTGATCAGGTCAGCGGCTCCAGGCCCGGCTCCGATGAAATGCACCGTCATTGCAGGCCCTTGAGCCTGTTGACAAGCTTGAACGCCCTTGGTTCGGCGCTGCTCTCGAGTTCCTCGATGATCTGTTCTCTCAGGCGCTCGTGCTTCATGGCACATCGGCCGAGGCGCGTGATGATGTCGTCATCAAGAATGCCTGCCAGTGCTGTCACGATTTCGCTGGATGGATTTCTCTCAAGTTCCGCCAGCAACCCCGATTTCGCTCGATCATGCCCGAAGCGCCCCATTGTCAAAAGACAGGCTCGACGAACCGATGCTTCGGAATCCGAGAGACCTGCCTCCAGGACATGTCTTGGCACCGGCGAGCTGCAGTTCCTGGCAAGCATGAACGAAAGTTCTCGCACCTCCGGCCGAGTGTCTTCCAGCCAACGCGTGATGCTCTGCGCAGGCAGCGCGAGATGCGCCTTCGTCGCGCATTCAAGGGCCAGCGGCAGAAGTGCGTCGAACAGGTCCGGAGCGTCAACGATCCTGACGAGCGCTTGCCGAGACATCTCGGTTCCGATCTTCGCCAGCGTGATGAGGGCACAGCGTTGCTCCCGCATTGGCCCGTCGACACCGAATCCGAAGAACCGTCGCCAAAGGGCTTCGAGGGCGGGAACGGCATCGTCACCGAATCCGCGATCCATGACCTGTTCGCACAATGCCTCAACTTCGGACAATTTCGTCGCAGGAATCCGTGCCAGGATTTCCAGGTCGTCCAGTTCCGC
Organism: Silicimonas sp.; assembly: GCA_022824315.1. GTDB lineage: Bacteria > Pseudomonadota > Alphaproteobacteria > Rhodobacterales > Rhodobacteraceae > JAJEFO01. The sequence continues at coordinate 14,881 of JAJEAC010000068.1, read as the reverse complement.
TACATTGGCCGTGTGCATTTGGCACTCGCGCGAGTTCCCCGTCGAGATCCGTTCTCCAAACAGATCCGGCTGCCAAGCCACTTGATCATGACGGGGATTTTTCATGAATTTTCAACCATCTGGAACCGGGCATGCACACTCAAGCAGGTCCTTGAAATTTGGTTCAGGGCCGATTGCAATGCGGTCACCCAGTCCACTTTTTTCTACTTTGGCCAGCTTGCATCTTTGGGGCTCACGCCTGCAAGAACCTCCCGCGTCATCTAGACCAAACTTCCAGAAGGCCTCAAGGTCTACCTAACCGCATCCGAGACATGAACTTGGCCCGCACGTGCCTCATGGCAGGCCTGTGCTGGGCACGAAGCCTGCCGCCGAGCACGTCGGCCACCATGTGGGGCGGAGCGTCCAGCACACCCCGGAACGTCACGCTCGGGTGCGACCTGCCTTCCTGACCGGCTTGGACGTTCATGCCATGCGCCTCCCCTTCCTCGTGGAGAGTGCCTGCTCGCCGTGACTTGGCAAAACGGTCATTCAACCGCGATTTCAGAAGAGCTTGCACTTGCCAGCACCATTGCAGCCACATTCCGCTGGCACGCCTCGCTCTTGAATGCAAACCGTGTTCATAGAACCACGCTCAACTGTACAACAGGATAGGACGCCCTCCAGCCACGAAACCGCCCGACGGGAGCGGCTTCGGCCAGTTCGACCTTGGTCAGCGTACCTCCGAATTCGGCCTGCGCTTCGGTCAGAAGCGCGCTCGTCTCAAGCGTCACGGCGTTCGCCACGACTCGCGTTCCGGGGGCAAGGTTGCCCGAGATCCAGTCAAGGAGATTCCGGTCGAGACCACCGCCGATGAACACGGCATTCGGAGCGTCAAGGCCGCTGAGCGATTCAGGAACCTTGCCCTCGACCACCAAGAGTCGGTCCTGGCCAAGCGCATTGGCATTTTTCCGGATCCGCGCAGCACGGTCAGCCCGCATCTCTATGGCGGCAGCCTGGGTCGAGGCATGTGCCATCAGCCACTCGATCGCGACCGAGCCCGAACCCGAACCGATGTCCCAGAGCCGTTCCCCGGGCCGTGGCGCAAGCGCGGACAGCGTGATCGCACGGACAGGCCGCTTGGTCATCTGCCCGTCGCTTTCGAAGACATCATCAGGTTGCCCGCTGGCGGCCGACAGGCTCACGTTCGATCCCGCCACCTCAACCGCCACGGCGACCGGATGGGTCACGTCATCAAGTGCATAGGTGCCTGCGGAGACGTCACGGCACCGTTCGCGTGGGCCTCCAAGCGCTTCGAGGACATGCATGCGTGATTTGCCAAAGCCGAGAAAATCGAGATATGCGGCCAGTTCGCCGACCGCCGCACCGTCACGAACGGTTGCGATCGCGAGCTGCCCCGTTGCAAGATGCGGCCTCAGGCGGGCGAACGGGGCGGCGTGAAGTCCAAGGCAGGTCACCCGTTCCAGGGGCCAGCCCAATCGCGCGGCCGCCAGCGAAAACACGGATGCACCGGGAATCGCGCGCCACTCTCCCGGGGCAAAGCGTCGGGCAATGACGCTTCCGGCCCCGAACCAGAAGGGATCCCCGGAGGCAAGCACGGCCACGTTGCGACCGCGAAGGCCGTCCAGCACGGGCAATCCGTCCTCGAACGGGACCGGCCACGTGACTCGTTGGCCGCTGCCGCACTTCACCAGGGACAGGTGCCGTTCGGATCCCATGATCACGTCTGCCGCACGCAAGGCATCAAGGCTTGCAGGCGACAGACCGTCCGGTCCATCTTCTCCAAGACCGATGATCGTCAGCCAGCGAACGTCAGACATGACGCCAAATCTCCTGATCCTGGGCGGCTCCGCCGAGGCGAGCGCCCTTGCCGCGCGCATCGCCGCCATGGGGCTGCGCGCCACGTTCTCCTATGCTGGTCGCGTAGCCCAACCCATCGCACAGCCACTGCCGACCCGAACCGGCGGATTCGGCGGCGCAGCGGGCTTGATCGACTATCTCAAGCACCATTCCGTCACGCATCTGATTGACGCCACCAACCCGTACGCTGCGCAGATAAGCCGGAACGCGGTCGCGGCCTGCGCAACCGCCGACGTACCCCTGATCGCGCTTGCACGGCCGCCGTGGACGCCCGGCCCAGGTGATCGATGGACCCGGGTGCCGGACGTGGCCGGAGCGGCCAGATCGCTTGACGGTACGCCCATGCGGATTTTCCTTGCCATTGGGCGAACGGAAATCTCTGTCTTCGAGACCGTCCCGCAGCATCACTATCTCTTGCGGTTCGTCGACGCCCCGAACACGCGCCCCGCGTTGCCACGGCACGACATCATCATCGATCGAGGGCCGTTTGCCGAAGCGGCTGAGCGCGCCCTTCTGGAAACGCACCGGATCGACCTTCTCGTTTCCAGGAACGCCGGCGGCGAAGGCGCCCGCGCCAAGATCGATGCCGCCCGGGGGCTCGGCTTGCCGGTGCTCATGATCGACCGGCCCGAACCGTCGCGGCGACACGAAGTCGGCACCGTCGAAGAGGTCCTGGACTGGATTTCTCATTCCGTCACCGATCGTGGAGTGTAGACGAGTGGCGCCATGCCGTTCCGCTCGATCCTGCGGGTGCGACTCGATCCCAGGATCACGACGGTCTGCATGTCCGCCATGTCCGGTTTCGCTTCGTTCAGCGGCACGGTCCTGACAGTCTCGTCCGATGTCGTCACGGCACGGGCAAAGATGACAAGGCGCTCGGGTTCGCAGAGCTCACGCAGCAGTGCCAGGACGCGGGCGAACCCGTCAGGCCGAGCCTTGGACCGTGGATTGTAGAGGGCGCACGCGAAATCGCCCTCAACAACGAGCCGCAGCCTCTTCTCGATCAGGGACCATGGCTTGAGGTTGTCAGAGAGGTTGACGGCGCAGAAATCATGGCCGAGCGGAGCGCCCACCCGCGCCGAAGCGGCGAGCATTGCCGTGATGCCGGGCAGAACGCGGACATCCAGTTCCCGCCAGGTTCCCGGCCCGGCCTCGATCGCCTCGCACATTGCAGACGCCATCGCGAACACGCCCGGATCGCCCGACGAAACCACGATCACCCGGCGGCCCTCTGCGGCCAGTTCCATCGCATGGCGCGACCGTTCGGCCTCCACCCTGTTCTCGGACGCATGCCGGCAGAGCCCCTCGCGCTTCGGAATCCTGTCTACGTACCGGGAATATCCGACGACGTCGGTCGCGTCTGCCAGCGCCGTACGGACCTCGGGCGTGATCAGGGCGTCACTTCCCGGCCCAAGGCCCGCAACCGCAACCCACCCGCTCACGGCCGCCGCCCCTGTCCGTGCACCAGGACAATCGTGAAATACGGAGGCACATGGCCCGCCGGCACATCGGCAAGCCGAATGACCGCTTGTTCCGCCATCGCGGCGCACTCGATCATCCAGGCATCCTGTGCGCGTCCGGCCCGTTCAAGCGCGGTCCGCACCCTGGGCAGATTTCGGCCCACCTTCATCACGACCAGTGCATCGGCGGCTTCCATGTGCCTCACCAGGACATCCTCGTCGAGCGTTCCCATCAGCACGGTCAGGACATCATCACCCCAGGCGATCGGCATGCCGCTCGCTGCCCAGGCGGCCGCCATGCCAGGTATGCCCGGGACGACCTCGACCGGCACCCGGGCGGTCAAACGCCCATGCAGGTGCATGAAGGAGCCGTACAGGAATGGATCGCCTTCGCAGAGAACGACAACGTCCTCGCCGCCATCGGCAATGGCGGCAAGGTGCGCGGTGCAGCCGTCGTAGAACTCCGCCAGGGTCCGGTTGTACCGCGGATCGTCCAGGGGAACTTCCGTCGTCAGGGGATACTCCATTGCAAATTCGGCTGCGTTTGCCGGAACCAGGTTGCCGGCCAGCGTCCGCGCGCGCCCTTCCCGACCCCTCTTCCGAAAGAACGCCACATGGCGGGCGCGTGCCAGCAGCTTGATTGCCTTCGCGCTCATGAGATCTGGGTTACCTGGCCCCAGGCCGACGCCATAGACCGTTCCGGTCATTCCGCCGAACTCGCGATCGCGTTTATGGCCGCCACGGTGACGGCGCTTCCGCCCAGACGTCCTTCGACGATGCAGCAGGGCACCGGTTGATCTCTCCAAAGGGCGGCCTTCGATTCCGCGGCCCCAACGAAGCCAACCGGGCAACCGATGATCGCCGCGGGTCGGGGGCAGCCTGGATCCTCCAGCATGTTCAGCAGGTGAAAGAGTGCCGTGGGGGCGTTTCCGATCGCCACGAGCGCACCGTCCAGCCTGGGCCGCCAAAGTTCCAGCGCGGCGGCCGATCGCGTGTTGCCCATCTCGGCCGCAAGTCTTGGAACCGAGGGGTCCTGAAGCGTGCAGACCACCTCGTTGGATGCAGGAAGCCGCGCGCGCGTCACGCCTTCACTGACCATCCTGGCGTCGCAGAATATCGGCGCTCCCGATTCCAGCGCCTCACGCGCCCGGTTCACGAAGCCCCGGGAAAACCGCAGGAACCCCGCGAGTTCCACCATTCCCGATGCATGGATCATCCGAACCGCGACCTGCTCTTCACCCGCGTCAAAACGGGCAAGGTCGGCCTCGGCCCGTATGGTCGCGAAGGACCGGGCATAAATCGTGGCACCGTCTTTTTCGTAAGCGTAGGGCATCAGGGGAACAGCTCCAGAAGACCGGCCTCGGGCACGCCGGTCTGGTCCGGGGTGTCGCCGACCGAACCGCTCCTGACAAGATCGAATGTCCCGTCTCGCCCGACCAGCGTAACGTCCGAGGACCCGGATCTCGCGCACCCCTTGGCACAGCCCGAAACATGCAGCGTCCCGGCGCAGCGCCCCGTCAGCCGCCGTGCGACCGATCTTGTCGGCACGGTCGCCTGCGTGCACCGAGGCGCGCCCGAGCAGGCGGCAACATCAAGCAGGGACTCCGACGGGTCGTGAATGAAGGCCGGATGCGTCACGGGCCTCGCCGTCTCCAGGTAAAGGCATCTTCGGGGCATGACCTGCACGAACGCGGGATCGGCTTCCGCAAGCAGCCCGACAAGAGCATCCGCCGACATCGCACCGAAGGGCACGCCGACAACCACGCCTTCCTTCGTGCGTCCCGGCGCACGCAGTTGTCCGCCATCGGCAGGCACGGCAATCTGCCAGTTTCCGGGCAGGGCCACTTTCGAGACATGCCGCTTCACTCGCCCGCTTTCCATGCCACCGGTGTCCGCGAACCAGGTTGCCATCTCGTTCAGCGCATCGAACGCGCCGGCCTCGTCGATGCTCCACCCGCGCTCCGCGCCGTCGGCGCGCAGCAGCAGCCCCCCTTCCCCGTCGCGTTCGAACCGGAAATCCGCCGAGACGTCCTGCAGGACCGGTGCCGCCCCTGTATCGATTGCAAACCCTGTCTTCGGCGGCAATTGCGGCAGGTCTGCCAACCGCAGTGCGAGCACGCGCTCCAATCGGTCCGTCAGGTCGCCGGAGTTCCAGAACGGCGTCACGACGATGTTTCGGCGCGCCTCGATGCCCGGGTCCGCGTCAACGAGCGCCTCGGCTACGAGCGCGCGCAGCAGTTCGGGATGCGCATCATGCGTGACGCCCCTGATTTGAAGTCCGGCACGGGAGGTGAGGTCGATCAGGCCGTTTCCGAGGCGGCGCGCGAGATCAGCCACGGCGTGCACCTTGTCTGCCGTCATTCGCCCGGATCTGGGCCGCATTCGCACCAGTAGGCCGTCACCCGACATCATCGGACGATGCGCGGTCGGGCACCAGCCCCGGATGCCGGGCACGTTCACTCCGCCGCCTCCAGGCCGACCCGGATCGAGTTCCGCCGGGTGCACCACAATCCCGCCCTGTACAGCGCATCGAAGCGCTTGCGCATGGCACGCAATGCCTCGGGATTTGCCGCCTGCATGAATTCGGTGATGGAAGCATCGCCCAGGGTGGCATCGTAGTAGGCGTCGAACAGGTGCGAATCGACGACGTTCGCGAGGTTCGCGAACGCGGCCATGTGATCGAGCGTCGCCGCAATCTCGGCGGCTCCCTGGAATCCGTGACGCTTCATTCCCGCCAGCCATCCCGGCTGCACGGCCCGGGCATGCACGACCCGCGCGACCTCTTCCGTCAGCGTCCGCGCGCGCGGACGTGCGGGGTCGGTGTTGTCCAGATGAAAGAGCGCGGCCTCCCGTCCGCCGGTCACCGCCTTGGCCGCCGCGAACCCGGCCTCATGCGTCGCATAGTCGGCGGCCAGAAGCAGATCGGTCTCGGGCAGGTCCTGGAGGTGGACGAACGCGTCCGCGCCGGCCACCTGCGCCGCAAGCCCGCCAGGATCTTCAATCGCGCAGTCTCCGTCCATCGCCCACGCACTCGCAGCCAGCCAGGCCGCACCCGCATCGCGGCGCGCGTCGTCGGTGAGTTCGTCCTGCAAGCGATCCATGCCCAAGCCAAATCTGCCCGGCTCCGGTCCGTAGACGCGAGATCCGGGGTTGGTCCCGGCAAAGGGATTCCAGTCCGCTGCCTCCTCTCGCGCCGAAAGGGCGCGTATGGCCTGAGCATAGAGCGCGGAGAGCGTGGGGAAAACGTCCCGGAACAATCCGGACACCCTCAGAGTCACGTCCAGTCGGGGCCATTCCAGTTCGGCGATGGGCAAGACCTCGATGCCGGAAACCCGCTCGCTACCCTCGTCCCAGGTCGGGCGCACGCCAAGAAGATGCAGCGCCATCGCGAATTCCTCGCCGGCAGTCCGCATGGTTGCCGAACCCCAAAGGTCCACGACCAAGCCTCTTGGATAGTCACCCTGCTCCTGAAGATGACGCCGCACGAGTTCCCTTGCGAGCCTGATGCCCTGCGCATGGGCCGAACGGGTCGGCACCGCCCGGGGATCCGTGGCAAAGAGGTTGCGCCCGGTTGGCAAGACGTCCGTTCGTCCCCGGTAGGGCGAACCGGCCGGACCTGCCTCGATGCGTCGTCCGGCAAGCGCGTCCAGCAATGCCCGTCTTTCCGCCGCCGCCGACGCCGCGATATCCGGGCGGCCCGGCTGATGCGCGGAGGTCTGGTCATTGGTTGCGGGCACGCGCCCCTCCCAAGCGGTTTCCCGTCCCCATACATGCAACCCGTCGCCGAACTGGCTGTCCTTCACGTCGCAGACGAAGCGATCGATGCGCGTGATCGCTTCGGCGGCGCCATCGGTTCGGCCAAGGCCGAGAGCCGTTTCGAGCCCGGTCGCCCTCGCCTCGATCTGGATGTCGTCCTGCAAGCGGTCGCGGCGACTCGGATCCAGCCCGTCTGCATTGGAAAACTCGTCCAGCAGCGCCTCGAGCCGCGTGAGATTGCCCGGCATCTCGCTCTGTCCGGCAGGCGGCGGCACATGGCCAAGCGTCACGGCACCGATCCGGCGCTTGGCCTGCGCAGCCTCGCCGGGATCGTTGACGATGAACGGGTACAGGACCGGGAGCGGTCCGACCAAGGCCTCCGGCCAGCACTGATCGGAGAGCGCCACCGACTTGCCTGGCAACCATTCCAACGTGCCGTGAGCACCGACATGGACCAGCGCATCAATGCAGGCGACCTTTCGCAACCAGAGGTAGAACGCGACGTAGTCGTGGCGCGGCACCCGCGAGAGATCGTGATACTCCTCGTCGCGCATGGCCGCCTTGCCCCTCTCGGGCTGAAGGGCGACAATGACCCTGCCACGCCGAACGGCCCGAAAGTGAAACGCGCCATCGCGGACTGCAGCGTCGTCCTCGGGCTGTCCCCACGCGGCCTCAAGGTCCGCGCCGAGGCGGTCCGGCACCTCCGACAAGGCGACCTTGTACTCGGCGACGGACCAGGAGATCGAATCGCGGGCCAGTGCCGTCTCGAGCCTCTCTCCCGATTCGGTCGCATAGCCCTCGGCATGCAGGTCATCCATGATGGCTTCCACCGAGGCGAATGCGTCCAGACCGACCGCGTGGGCCATTCTCCAGGTCTTGCCCGGATAGGTCGAAAGCACGATGGCCAGGGACACGTCGTTTCGGGGCTTTGCGGCGAGAGCAACCCAGGCGGCGACCCGATCCGCGATCGCCGCAATCCGTCCCGCGTCCGGTCGATGCGCCACGAGCCTCGCTTGCAGGTCTGCGTCCAGATCGCCCGGCTCCTTGAAGGACGCGACGCCGGCAAAGACGCGCCCGTCCACCTCCGGCAGCACGACATGCATTGCCAAGTCGGCGGGCGACAAGCCGCGCGCCGCGTCCGCCCAAGCGATTCGGGTCGACGTGGCCAAAGCCACTTGGAAGACCGGCACGCCAACCGCGTCCAGTGGCGACCGGCCGTCCGCGCCCTTGCCGGAAAATGCCGTCGCGTTGACAATGGCGGCAGGTGACAAGCTGACAATCCGGTCGCGTAGCCAGCGTGCTGCGGCCGGCTCCTTCAGCGAGGGAACGAAGAGGCCGAGGGCCGAATGGCCGCGATCCCTGAGCGCCTGAATGAGGTGCTCGATCGGTGCGGTGTCGGCAGCGGCGAGATAGGCCCGGTAGAACACGATTGCGACCAAGGGGCTTTGCGGGCCGTCCAGGCATTCCGCGCCACAGGACGCGCCGCACTCCTGCATCGAAGGCCGCGCAGATGCGCAATCAGGTGCCAGACCTTCGGCGGATCTCGCCGCCCCGCCGCGCGCGCCGTGTTCTGGTGTCCAGCACCCCCACGCGGGAATCTTCCTGATGCCGTCCACCGGCCCGGCATAAAGACCGGCCGCCAGGGCCAGCTGCGCCAGGGCCGCCTGCCCTGCAACGGCCCCGCCTTCGCCCACCAGCGCGTCGAGGCGCTCCAAAGTCGCGTGCGGGACGGTCGAGATCGCCTCAAGGCGCGCGTCCGGCCTGCCGTCGCCGGGCAGGACGGCCAGCGTCATCCCCCTGGATTCGGCCAGCGCACGTACCTGTGCCAACCCGTAGTCCCAATACGGCATCCCGCCGATCACGCGGATCAAGACGGCCTTGGCGTCTGCAAGGGTTCGCTCGACATAGGTGTCGACTGAAACCGGATGCCTGAGTGCGGCAAGGTTGGCGAGCCTCAGGCTCGGCAGGGGCGTGCCCCGCGCCCTAGCCCGATGCCAGCCTGCCGCGAAGGCTTGAAGATCGCTGTCCGAGAATGACAGGACCACGAGATCGGCCGGTGCCTGCTCGAGGTCGGTCGGAGTCTCGGTTTCCTCAAGCCCGTGGCTCTCCCTAAAGATCACGTGCATGTGCCGGATCTCCGTGCCCAATGGCTCCAACCACGCCATGCCGACAGGTGCGTGTGGCGACAATCGCGCCGCGTGCCGATCATGGGCCGCCGGACATGATTCTGCCCGCTGCGCGTCACTGCACGAGTTCTTCCGGAGCCAGGATTGACCGAATCGCCTCGGCATCAATGTCGTCGTGCTCCGCAATGACGACCAGGCGCCCTTGCCTGTTCTCGCCAGGTTCCCAGGCCCGGTCGAATTGACGGCGGACCCGTGCTCCTACGCCTTGGACAAGCAGGCGCATTGGCTTGCCGCGCACCGCCGCGTACCCCTTCACGCGAAGGATGTTCTGCGTGCGTGCAAGGGCCTCGATTCGCTCAACGAGATCATCGGCGCTCTGGGCCTCGGGAACATTCACGACGATCGCGTCAAAGTCCTCGTGATCATGATCGAGCGCCCCGTCGTGATGCGACGGGCGCGCTTCCAGGTCGTCTTCGGCTGCCGCTCCGATGCCGAGAATCACCTGCGCGTCCACCACGCCTTCGGACACCTCGATCACGGGCACCGGACGCGGCGATTCGCGTTCGACGATCGTCCTTGCCTGCGCCAGGCCCTCAGGACCTGCAAGGTCGGGCTTGGTCAACAGCACGATATCGGCACAGGCGATCTGATCTTCGAACACCTCCGAGAGCGGCGTTTCGTGGTCAAGGCTGTCGTCTGCGAGCCGCTGCGCGTTCACCCGATCGATGTCGGGTGCGAATCTTCCCGCCGCAACGGCCTCGGCATCTGCCAGTGCGATGACGCCGTCAACGGTCACCCTGCTCCGGATTGCCGGCCAGTCGAAGGCCTTGAGAAGCGGCTTGGGGAGGGCAAGCCCGGAGGACTCGATCAGGATGTGGTCGGGCACGGGATCAAGTTCCAGCAGCGCGCTGATTGCGGGGATGAAATCATCCGCAACCGTGCAGCAGATGCAGCCATTGGCCAGTTCGACTATGTTCTCTGCCGGGCAGTCAGGAATGGCGCAGCTCTTGAGAATCTCGCCGTCAACGCCGACATCGCCGAACTCGTTCACGATCACCGCCAAACGGTATCCGTTGCTGGACTCGATGAGGTGGCGGATCAGTGTCGTCTTTCCGGCCCCAAGAAAGCCGGTGACGACCGTGGCGGGAATCTTGGCGAGATCGCTCATTTGCCTGGCTCCTCAGGTTCGATCGGCGGAATCCGTGCAATGCAGTTCCTGCGGAAGTGCTCGGGCCGTTCACGCCACGGGACAAGCCCGTCAGACGTCGCACGATATCGAGCCACGCCGTCCAGGATCATGTCGGCGTTCGACGGGTCGAGATTGCCGTAGACGTATGTCCAGCGCCGCGATCCACCGCGCAGGGCGATGGAACAGCCATGGTCGCAATTCGAGAAGCATTCCACGCCGAGAAGGCGGACGCCTTCGGGCAAGTCACCTGCCACCAGCGCACGATGCAGAAGCGCTCCGGGGCGTTCCTCGGTGTCAGGCAGCTCCTGTCCCTTGCGGCAGGTGGTGCAAACCAGAAGTTCAACCGGCGCGAATTCGTTCACGGATCCCTCGTTCCTGTCATGGAAAGGGGCGGAAACGAGAGCGCCGCAGCAACCCCGTCCCGGAATCCCCCGTCCGGTCACGTCCAGTCGGCTGGCAGGTCTCCCGGCTTGCGGATGATTGCGGGTGATCCGACCTTCCCAGCCTCATGGGCCAGTGGCACGATGGATCCCCTCTCCGGCTACGGTCGCGGGGGCGGCTGCATTGAGGTCAATGACCCTTTCGCATTCCCTTTTCACCTGCCGAAACAGGCAGGCACCAGCACTTGATGACACTTCGGCGAAACCTGGAGCCAAGTCAAGCGGGAGTCCCGAAAGTCGTCCCTGCCGACTGCATCCTGGCCGACATCGGCGAAATCTGACCATTGCCACGGACCCTAACAGCCAAGCCCCTGGGACATCTGGGCGTAGCTGGTGAGGGGAACCGCACACATCCGGTTCCAGTCCGCCTTGTCGATGATCGGCTGGTTCATCAGACTGATCATCTCGTCGAACCTGGGAAGCGCATCACAGCCCGCAATGTCGGGGTCTGCCGCCTTGCGATGCTCTGGCCAAGCCTGGTCACGGGCGTAGCGCCAAAAGCCGGACTCAAACCTGGAGCCGCAGGAATAATGCCATCCGACGAACAGGCCGTAGCTGAGCATGCTCCTGACGAGAAAGCGGTTAACCACCGGTGCGTCACGCTCAAGATGCTCTATCGAACGGTTAAGGCGCATATTGAGCACCATCCCGATCTGCAACTGGGCGGACACGATCGCCGTTGCTTCGAGGGGCTCCATGAACGCGGCGGCATTGCCGATGCGCGCCACGGCACCGTCGTAGATTTGCCTATGGACAAAATTGGGAAACGGAATGACGGCCCGGTGCTCGAAGTCCGCAACGCCATCGGCTTCAAGGAACGCGTCGAAGTCCGCTTCGACCTCGTCAAGGCTCGATATGCCTTGATTGAAGACATACCCGTACGAGGTGTGAATCGTGAGCGGGATCACGAATATCCAGCCGTGCGGACGCGCGACGGCACGGGTGTAGGTGTGTTCAATTACCGGCTCGCCCTTGATGTCCCTTACGGTTGCCGGGCAGCGGCGGATCATGGCCGTGTTGGTTGGAATGAAAGAGATGCCTATGTGCTGGCTGGAGTGGAGCTCTCGCGGAAATCCTCGCGCATCAAAGACAAGGTCGTATCGTTCCGGCGCTCGACCTTCAAATTCTACTTCAGCTCCACCTTCCACCCGGTTGATCTTGCATATTTTTGCATCAATATGACTGGCGCCCGCGCTCTCGTGAAGCAACTCGGCCATCAGATCTGCGGACAGATGGTATCCATACGATACCTGTTGTGGCGTGAAGAAGTGGGTGAAGTCTCGACCGCGCCGGCCCCATCCCTCGAATGCCACGCCATACTTACGCGTTCCCTTCAGCCGTAGTTGCACGTCTTGGTGGGACAAGCGCGTCAACTGCTGCAGTTCCTGGACAAGGCTCGGCCAGCTGCCTTCTCCCACGCCGATGACCGGAATGCGCGAGTCGTATATATGGTGCAGTTCGAGCTCGCTGTCGGGATGCATCCGCGCCACGCTGGCAGCCGCCAGCGACCCGGCGGTTCCTCTTCCGACAACCGCGATCTTTTTCAGGAATCTGCTGCCCGGGTTTATCATTCCACATGCCCTTCGCTGATGCCGGTCGACCGCACTCGCAAGACAGCTCTGTTCGCAAGCGGCGTGGGCTCGCAAAATTCTGTCGCGTGCACTATGTTCAGAGCCGTCCCGCCGAACAGCGCCATGCGAGGACCCATGACCTCGTCGCCGGCGAAGCCATCCAGGACGTCGAACAGGCGGATCATTCGCTCGATCGGGCTTGGCAAAAAGTCGCGCTCCTCCGAAATCGAGGACATCTCTTCCGGCAGAAGTTTCATTGCATACGTTCCCCCTCGTGCAGAGGGAAACCCTGGGAGGTGGGATCAATGTCGTCGCGCGGAAGGTAAACTCTCCAGCGCCTGACCAGCGCCGGCTTGTCATGCCGCGCGCCCAGCCAGTACGAGTTCCAGTCCGGCAGCATCGCTTCCAGCCTTTCCAGCGTCCGTTCGGGCACGTTCAGGTTCGACTGCCAGCTTTCCAGCCACCAGCCGACCACGCCGGCCAGCGAACGGATGCCGAGAAGCTCCACGTAGTCGGCCACTTTTCCGGGATCGAAGCTCTTGAGCACGAAGGGCGCGGTCGCGAGCGCATCGACGACTTCGTCCCTGCCGCCAGCACGACCCGGGCGGTGCAGGACGTCAACGAGCGTACGCTCGAAGGCCGTGACCCTGACAGGTATCCCTGCCGGCTCCTTCCATGTGGTCAGGAAGTCCGTCTTCCCGGTCGCGACCAGCGCACGGTGCGGCTTGATGAACCGGCAACGACCGAACGGCGTCCTTGCGTAGCCGGTGGGTCCGCTGCTGATGACCTCGACCTGGGAGGCGAACACGGAATACTGGATGCCGAAGAGCCTGAGGCCGGTGTGATAACCCTGAACGCCGTCCGGGCGGTACTTGCTGGCGTGGATGTAGTCCGGCAGCACGAGGCGCCCCGGGGTCTTGTGATCCGGAACGGCAGAGAACACCTCGCGGCGGAGCCGCCTGATGCGCTCGGCCGCGACTTGCTGCCGGAGAATGCGGCCGACGGGTGCGGAGCCCTTGGTCAGGTCCATGGCCGCGGCGAACTCGCCCCGCGTGAACACCGGATTGGCGTCCAGGAAGCTCATCGCCCGTTCCTGCAATTCCGTAGGCATCGTCAACTCCACGCCCGCGACAAAGCTAGCCGGTTCGTACCGTCAATGCACCATTCAAGGCAACCAAGGGTTCGCGGCGAAATTCAGGCGGCGCCATTGCGATGCCGCATATCCAGCGGCTTTGGCGTTCCGTTCACGGATGAACGGATTGCCGAATTCGCGCCGGAAGACAGCGGAAAGCTGATCCAAATCCGACACCCTGAGCGAAAGTTCGCAAGCGATGTGCTGGAAGAACATGGAATGGCCTGAAAGGACCTTGACGTCACCGCACCTAATCGCGCCGCCTCCCGGACGGTCAAACCCTGTGCAGAATGTCCTCGGGGCCGGCAAGCCTGTCGGCGGTCATTCCCGGCTCTCGCACTCCATGGCGTCCTCCGACGTGCAATTCGCCACTGTCAGGAACCACGGTGCGGCCACGATACGAGTTCCATGCCGAACTTTCTTGGATATCTCGATGCTTTCCCGACGGTTTGGGCCGTTCGCGGACGCCGCTGGATACCAGGCACTGCCCAGAAAACCCCGCCGGGCCTCTCTCGCATGAGAACGCCAACATGGAGTTGGGCGCGAAGACACTGTACACAATCTTGAATGATGCCATGGATGAAATGTCGTCGAGACAGTAGCATTGTCGTCATAGGCCCGCGTGATTCTTCGGGCAATGCCGGAAGATGGGACCTCGTCGCGGGTCGGGAATGGGTTGCCGTCGCGCGACGAATCAACCATGGTCCCGCAACGTGAAAGGGCATGCGAGGTGCATTAGGGCGTCAATGCAAAGCAATGCTTGGGCTATCAAACCATATAGCTGAGAAGGGAAAATTCATGTTCTTTCAAGCAATTCGACATTTAAGGGCGCGACTTCCGCTCAAAGTGAACTCTAGGAAATTCCATTCGATTGGAAGGCTTGCCACCCTAGCGGCATTCATCGGCGTTGGCGCACTGCTATACGGCATGCCGGCGAGTTCCCAAGGATTTCCGGGAAGCGACGTGTCCGCGACTGCGAACTTTACTCTGAACCATGGCCTGACATTCCGTGCTTCTGAACGTGACGAAACGCTGACCTCCGCCAACTCCGACGACGGCGACCGAAACTACGGACGGGGCCTGGTCAGCAGCACATCGAGCCTCACAGCGGAATTCGAACTCACTGGAGGAAACCTCGGCCTGTTCGTCCGCATGCACGGCTTCGTTGACTTTGAAACCATGAACGGGATGCGGGAGCGGACCCCGCTGTCTGACGCGGCCAAGGATGTTGCCGGCCGCGACTTCCGGCTTCTCGACTTCTATGCTTCCGGCGCTTTTGACCCTGGCGGTGTTCCGTTGGACGTGCGGGTCGGCAACCAGGTCCTGAACTGGGGAGAAAGCACGTTTGTC
>JAJEAC010000119.1 GCA_022824315.1 Silicimonas sp. | reverse complement strand
GGTCGCGTGTAGAGCCCCAAAGTCTTCGTGATCGCGGCTTCATCCGCCTCGTCCCGCCCATCCAGCTTGGCAACCAGCCCAAGACGCTTGTCCTCCACCACGTCGGCAACGCGGGCCGCATGGCCATCGGCCTCGAGCGCCGCGTCGTAAACACGCCGTATGGCCATCCGTCGCAGATCGGGCTTGAAGATCTTTCCGACGGCGGTCTTTGGAAGTTCGTCAACGATCTCGATGTACTTTGGCAACGCGGCCCGCTCGGAGATCCTGTCTTCGGCGAAGCTGGTCAGCTCGTCCGGCGTGACCGAAGCGCCAGCGACGAGTTCCACGTAAGCGCAGGGCAACTCGCCGGCACGGGCATCAGGCTGCCCGATGGCACCGGCAAGGGCGACAGCTTCATGGCCGGAAAGCGCCTCTTCGATGACTGCCGGATCGATGTTGTGGCCGCCCCGTATGATCAGGTCCTTGGAACGTCCCGTGATCCAGATGTAGCCGTCGCCATCAATGCGACCGAGATCGCCGGTGCGCAGATAACGTTCGAAATGGTAGAGATTCGCGTTCTTCTCCGCCTCCGTGTAGGTGCCGCCCGCAACAACCCCGGGGTTCGAGACGCAGATTTCGCCCACCTCGTCGACGGCGCAATCCTCGGCTCCGCCTTCCGTGGCCCGCAGGATCCTCACGTCCGTGTAGGGGAACGGAATTCCCACGGATCCCACTTTCTTGACTCCGCCGATCGGGTTGCACGACACGAGGCAGGTTGCCTCGGTCAGGCCATAGCCCTCGATCACCTCCACGCCGCACGCCGATTCGAATTTCCTGTAGAGCTCGATCGGCAGCGGCGCAGAACCCGAAAACGCGGTCTTCACGCACGAAATGTCCGCATTCACCGGACGTTGCATCAGCGCCGAGAATGCGGTTGGTACGCCGATGATGAAGGTGGCCTGCCACCGCTCCACCAGCTTCCAGAAGTTGTCGAAAACTCCATCCCCCCTGTAGCCGGCCGGCGTCGGGAAGACGACATGCGCTCCCGAGTAGATCGCCGACATCAAGATCGGATCGACCGCAAAGACATGGAACAGCGGCAACGGGCACATGATGACGCTGTCCGCATCGAACAGGATCGAACCGCCCAGCCAACCGTTGTAGACCATGCCGTCGTAGCGATGCTGCGCGACTTTTGGCATGCCGGTCGTTCCGCCGGTGTGAAAGTACGCGGCCACGCGGTCGTGTTCGGGAGCCGCAAAGTCGAGCGTCCTGTTCTGGCGATCGAGCTCGGCGTTGAAATCCAGGACCCTCGCTTTGTGCCGCGTCGGATTGCCCGGACGCAACAAGGGCACGATCCATGACTTCGGTGGCGTCAGGTAGCGATGGAGGTCGACCTCAAGCACCGTCTGGACATCCGGCGCCGCTGCGACGGCGGCAGCAACCTTCTGCGGCACGTCCGTCTTCGGAAACGCCTTCAGCGTGACGACCGCTCTCGCACCGGTCTCGCGCAGCAGTGCGGCAATCTGATCGGTTTCGAGCAGCGGGTTGATCGGATTGACAATTCCCGCCGTCATGCCTCCGAGAAGCGCAACTGCCGTTTCGGTCGCATTGGGCAGGACATATGCAACGACATCGTCCTGCCCGATGCCCAGCTCTCGAAACAAGTTTGCCGCCTGGGTCGTCCGATCCAGAAACTCGCGCCAAGTGAGCGTTTCCGCCGGATCCTTTGGCCCGGACAGCAACTGATACGAAATCGCGTTGCCATCGCCATGGGCGGCGGCCGTAGCCGCCAGGGCGCCATAGACGGACTTCGGCACGTCCCGCGCATCCCAGCCCATCTCCGCTTCAATGGCCTTGCGATCATCGATGCTCTTGAATTCCATGCTCACCTCCCCGTCAGCCAAGGAAATCTTCGCCCGAATCCCGGTATCTGGCAAGATGGGATGACCCGGCGATCCGATGCCGTCATTTATCCGGCGAAAGTGCCGCCCTCCGTGAACTGAAGCCTGGCCAGGCGCGCATAGAGCCCGTCGTCCGCGACAAGGCTGTCATGCGTCCCGCTTGCCACGATCCTCCCTTCGTCGAAAACAAGGATGCGGTCCGCTTTCTTCACCGTCGCGAGACGGTGGGCGATCACGAGGGTCGTGCGATCCTCGGCCAGCCGATCCACCGCCGTCTGCACCGCTCTTTCGCTTTCGGCGTCAAGGGCGCTTGTGGCCTCGTCGAGCAGCAGGACCGGCGCGTCGCGCAGGATTGCCCTGGCAATCGCGATTCGCTGCCTTTGCCCGCCGGACAGCATCACGCCCCGTTCGCCCACTTGCGTTGCATAGCCGTCGGGAAGCGCGCTCAGAAATTCGTGTGCGGCTGCGGCGCGGGCAGCCTCTCGGATCTCGTCATCGGTTGCATCAAGCCGGCCGAAGCGAATGTTCTCGTGCGCAGACGCGGCGAAGATCACGGGCTCCTGCGGCACGAGGGAGATGTGGCGGCGAAAGTCCGCCCGCCTGACTGTTCGCAGGTCATGCCCGTCCACGCGAATCGTGCCGGCTGCCGGATCGTAGAAGCGCAGGAGAAGCTGTATCACCGTCGACTTTCCGGCTCCGGAAGGGCCGACGAGGGCAACGGTCTCTCCCGGTCGGACGGTCAAGGACACATCATTCAGCGCGGCCATTCCGGGCCTTGACGGATAGGAGAAATGCACGCCGTCGAAGGTGACTTCTCCCCTGACGGGCGCCTTGATCGGAGGGGCATCGACCGGATCGCTCATGCCGTCGTCGGCATTCAGGAGCTCGACCAGCCGCTCCGTCGCGCCGGCGGCTCTCATCAACTCGCCCCAGATTTCGCTCAGGGCTCCGACGGCACCGGCCACCATCACCGAATAGATGACGAACTGTACAAGCTCCCCCACGGTCATTGCGTCCATGCGGACATCCCGAGCGCCCACCCAGAGGACGCCGACAACGCCGGAGAAGATCAGCGCAATCACGATCACCGTCATCCAGGCGCGCGTGGCAATCCGCTGTCGCGCGGACCGAAACGACTGCTCGGTAACGCGAGCGAATGCCTTGCGGCTCTCGGTTTCGTGCGTGAACGCCTGCACGGCCTGGACGGACTGGAGGGCCTCGGACGCGTTCCCCGACGATGCCGCTATCCAGTCCTGGTTTTCGCGGCTGAGCGTGCGCAGCCGTCGACCAAGCACGATGATCGGGACAACGATCACCGGCACCAGGAGCAGGACGAGGCCGGCCAGTTTCGGGGATGTCACGAAGAGCAACACCAGCCCGCCGGCCAGGACGAGTGAATTCCTGAGCGCGACGGAAACCGACGAACCGATGACCGACAGGATCAGTGTCGTGTCCGTCGTAAGGCGGGAAAGGACCTCGCCGGTCATGATGCGTTCGTAGAAGGCCGGGCTCATTCCGATCATGCGTTTGAAGACCGCGATCCGGATGTCGGCCACCACGCGCTCCCCCAGTCGGGTGACAAGGTAGTAGCGAAGCCCGGCCCCGACGGCGAGCAGGAACGCGAGGCCAAGGGCTGCCGCGAAATAGTTGTCGAGCAGGTCAGTCGCGGATGTTTCGAACCCGTCGACGACGCGTCGGACGGCGATCGGCAGCATGAGCGAAACAGCTACTGTCGACACCAGCGCGACGGATGCCACCACTACCATGGCACGATATTGCCGCACGAACGGCCAAAGCGCCCGCAACGCCCGGACATTCCGGGACTTTGCTCGGTCGTGCCCAGAAATGTCGGTCATTCGGCTCCCTCTTCGACCCTCCGACACTCAAGCCTTGATTTTTTCACAAGACGCCGAAATTCGACAGGGGCGGGTTGGAGCGGGTAGCGGGAATCGAACCCGCACCAAGAGCTTGGAAGGCTCGTGTGATACCATTTCACCATACCCGCCCGGGTGGTCCCGTGATTATGTCACGGGGTATGGAGCGTCAAGCATTGTGCAGCGCCCTTCAATCAACGTCAGTTGAGTGCCCAGAACCACAAGGAGTGACGCAACCGCGCATCTGATGTCCCTCGATTCGGCGAATGCAGGCTCCTTCCCGCGTGTAATGGGAACAGCTCCCCGCCTTTGAGGCCGCCAAGCAGCGAATCGGCTCATCCCCGGATGTACGGACGGCGACGCCAAAGTTTGACGCCGTTGAAACTCAAAATCTCGTCGCATTTGCGTCTTCAAGACACTTCCTTGAACCGCGAGTTCACGTCTGTCCCACACCGAAATCTTCGTTGCTGGCAAAACCAGTTGGACCTATGCGGAGCATTGGTCAAACGCGCCCTTGCGGGGCAAAGCGCGAATTCGTGCGTATCGGCAATTGGCCAGAATTCGCGGCCGTTCGGGGCTTGCGCGCGAACGCGACACGATGGGCGGGAAAACACGCTGCGCACCGCACGATGCTTCGCCGCGCGCACGGTCGAGGTGCTGCTATCGGCTTCCTCCCCTGTTCGTGTTGGCGGCAGTTGCAAGTCCACCATTTGTGGCAAACGAAAATGCAGCAATTTGGGCGCATTATTTTGTGAGGCCCCGTTCGCCAACTGCGCTCGCACCCGGTTCACCCTGACACTGCGCAAGGCCTTCGAGGACTTTCTGGCTATTGGACTCCCGCGCAGCGAACGATGCATGCGAGCACTACGGTGAGACTACTCCACTGGTGCGAGATACCCTCGCAGGGGTGGTCGGTTGCGGGCCAGGTTTGAACTGTACTCCGTTATCACCGCATCTGTACCTGTGTGATACCTCGCTCGTTCATCATTTTTGATCTGACGCTGGCCATGGACGCCCAACGGGTGTTTGGTCGGTGTCTTTTGCAACATGGGCACAGCGCCCTGCGGAAGACAAGTCACCCGGCGTACGCACTCCGGGTGCGCCGCCGGGGGCTTTGGGAGAATGAACATGCCGACAGTCAGCCACTTTTTGCTAAACAAACCGTGGAGCGGTGCGTCCACACGCACCGGGGACATCTATAACCCTGCCACGGGGGCGGCAACTGGACAGGTTACACTGGCGTCAAAGGCCGATGTTGACGAAGTTGTTGACGTGGCCGCCGCCGCGCTACCCGCCTGGGCCGCAACACCGCCGGCCAAGCGGGCGATGGTCATGTTCGAGTTCCGCGACCTTCTGAGAAAGCACACGAATGAGCTGGCGGAGCTCTTGTCTGCCGAGCACGGCAAGACCATTCCAGACGCAAATGGTGAAATCGCCCGCGGGATCGAGGTGGTGGAGTTTGCCTGTGGCATACCACAGCTGCTGAAGGGCGAATATTCCGAAGCGGTGGCCGTGAACGTTGACAGCCATACCGTGCGCCAGCCCGTGGGCGTAGTGGCGGGGATTACGCCGTTCAACTTTCCGGCAATGGTCCCGCTTTGGATGTATCCCGTGGCCATCGCCTGCGGAAACACATTCGTGCTGAAGCCGTCGGAAAAAGACCCGACCGTCGTTTTGCGTATCGCGGATCTGCTGGCCGAAGCAGGTTTGCCCGCGGGTGTCTTCAGTGTCGTCAATGGCGACAAGGAAGCCGTGGATGCACTTTTGGACAACCCGAAGGTCGCGGCCGTCAGCTTCGTCGGCTCCACCCCGATCGGCCATTACGTCTATTCCCGAGGCACGAATTCGGGCAAACGCGTTCAGGCGCTTTGCGGTGCCAAGAACCACCTGGTGGTGATGCCGGATGCGGACATGGATCAGGTGACAGACGCGCTGGTCGGGTCGGCCTTTGGTTCGGCAGGGGAACGCTGCATGGCGGTCTCGGTAGCTGTTCCAGTGGGCGAGAAGACCGCCGACCGGCTTGTGGCGGCGCTTGAGCCGCGCGTACGGGCCTTGAAGGTCGCGCCCTACACTGATCCCGCGTCAGAATTGGGGCCGGTGATCTCGAAACAAAGCTATGACAGGATTCACAACCTGATCGAGCAGGGCCTGGATCAGGGAGCAAATCTGGTTGTCGATGGCCGTGACATCAGTCTGCAGGGTTATGAAGACGGCTATTTCGTCGGCGGTTGCCTGTTTGACAACGTGTCGACAAACATGTCGATCTACAAGGAAGAGATCTTTGGCCCGGTTCTGTCGGTTGTTCGGGCAAATGGCTACGAAGAAGCCGTACAGATGATCAACGATCATGAATACGGTAACGGCGTTGCAATCTTCACCCGCGATGGCGATGCCGCCCGCGATTTCTGGGCGCGCGTCAAGATCGGTATGGTCGGTGTCAATGTCCCGATCCCCGTGCCGGTTGCCTACCATTCCTTCGGTGGCTGGAAACGGTCGCTCTTTGGGGATCACAGTATCCACGGAATGGAAGGCGTGCGGTTCTACACGCGCCTGAAGACCATGACCGCACGCTGGCCGTCGGGCATCCGGACCGGCGCGGAGTTCAACTTTACCGGTGGAAAGGACGTCTAGACCAGGGCGGTCAGTTTCCCCGGGCCGCGCCTCTCTGCAAGGCCGCCGCCTGATCTGTGCCCTCACAAAGGCGTACCAGACAGCCGGTGGTCCTTCGATAACTGGTTGATGTGAAATTCCCGTCCTGAATGCATCCTGCCGGCCGAGCGGAAGCGCGCGCGGACTCGATCTGCGCAAGGCATGGCGCCCTGCATCGCGGGCTCGCGCAGCGCGGATTCGACGTTTTGGGCAGCCCCGATTGTGGCCCCGGCATCGAAGGTCCGGCGCACGCTCCGCAGAGATCGGTCGCGGCGGTTCGTTTGATCTCAGTGCATGGCTGCCGCCTCGGAGGGTGCGGTCGTCCCGCTCGGCGCGGACAGGTATCCGCAGGACTGGAGCATCCCGATCCGGCGCGGCTCGTTGCGGCTGACCATCAGGGCCTCGTGGTCGGCTTCCGGGTCTCGGTGCGGCGTGCCGGACCGCAGGACGGAATGGATGACGCGGAGCATCTTGTGCGCGGTGGCGATGACGGCGCGCTTTTAGCCTTTCCGCAGCATCAGCGACTTGTGGCAGCCTTGGAACCGGCAGCCCTTCGTGCGGGCCGCGGCCTGCGCGCATTCCGCAAGCGTCGCCCTCAGGTGCCTGTTGCCCTTGACCGCGCGCCCGGAGCGGCGCTTGCCGCCGCTCTCGTTGTTGCCCGGGCACAGGCCGGCCCGTGACGCGAGATGGTCCGCGGACGGGAAGGCGTCCATGTCGGGGCCGGTCTCGGCGAGAATGGCGCAGGCCAGGGCCATGCTGATCCCCGGTATCGTCATCAAGAGGCGGACCTGGCTCCGCCACGGCGCGAGATCCACCTCGTTCGTCCGGGCCAGCCTCCGCTCGCGGTCGGCGATGTCGTCGAACCGCTTCAGCAGGCCGCCGAGGATCGCCTCGCGGTCGTCTCCCCTGCAGAGGCCGTCAAGGATGCGCCGTCCGTTGGTGCCGAAGACGTCCGTGAGGATGCCGCCGACGCGGATGCCGGCCCGGTCGATCACCTTCTGGGTACACACCCGGCCGCGCTCGTTGACCAGGGTGCGGCGGTAGCGGCACAGGTGCCGCAGGCTCCGGAAGTGCCGGTCCGGCACCATGCTCGGGCTGGCGAGGCCAAGCTGGCAGAGCCGGGCCAGCCAGACGCTGTTGCCGACATCCGTCTTGCGCCCCCTGATCCGCTTGACCTGCCTGGCATGCACCAGCGTCGGCTTGATGCCCGCCTCGGCCGGCGCGTCGAACGGGGCCTCCCGGTAGATCCCCCTCCATCAGCACCGCCTCGACCCCCTCCGAGGCCAGCCATGCGGCCATCGCCGCAATCCCCGACGGCAGGGCCGTGAACGCGCGCGTCTCCGTGGTCGCAGTCTCGCCGGGGCGGGCCAGGCGGACCGTGGCGGTGATCGCCATCTTGTGAACGTCCAGCCCCGCCGCGCGGGGATGGACAACGTGCAGTGAATCTTCCATGGTCAAGTCCTCCGTATCTCCGAGTCTTCGGTGGAGACGGCGGGGCCGGACGGGTTTGTCAGCCACAAGCCGCAAGGGGCAGGGATGCATTTCGATGCGCGTTCACAACCCCGGGGGGCCGGAAACATTTCGGGGCACGGACCGTCCGGTCTCGGACCAGTTTGAGTTCGCGGAGCCAGGAGGCCCACCAATTGAAATTGCGGCCATCGTGCCGTCTCACCGGAGCAGAATGCTCAAACGGCGCAGCCCAGAAAAGCAATTTCATGTCGGTCGGGGTGGAAGGCTAAGACCGTCCATGAGCGTTTGGGTCAGAATACGTTGCAATCTCCCAATCAGAAGGAACATGCATTAGGAACAGCGCGCATGCAATTAGGGCTGAAGCTCAACCGAAACGGGACAGTCGGGCTCCGTGATCAGATCGTGACGCAGCTTGCGAGATTGATTCTGGATGGACATCTGAAGCCCGACATGCGCCTGCCGTCTTGCCGGAAATTCGCCAAGGAACTTGGCGTTTCCATCAACACGGTCATTGCGGCCTACGAAATCCTGGAAGAACAGCAGCTTATCCTGTCAAGGAGTCGGTCGGGCTTCTTTGTGCTTGCGGAACAGGGAGTCAGAATTCTCCAGCCCGAAGACACGAAATTGAACAGATCCTCACCGTTGCGGAATCGGCTGAACTGGCAACGACAATCCGATGATCTGGCAACGATCGTGCGGCCGGAAGACTGGTATGATTTCAAATACCCGTTTGTGTGCAATCAGATTGATGAAGATGAGTTTCCCGTCTCCGAATGGCGCGAATGCTCGCGTCAGGCAATGAACCGGGCAGATCTGAAGGTTTGGTCATCCGACGGGCATTATTCGGAAAATGCCGAGTTCATCGAACAGATTTGCACCCGTATCTTGCCGCGTCGGGGTGTGTTCGTGAAGGCGGACTCGGCGCTTGCTACCCTGGGCTCCCAAAACGGTCTCTACATGGCCAGTCATCTGCTTGGCGGGCGCGACCGCGTGGCGATCATTGAAGATCCGGGATACCCGGATGCCCGAAAGATGTTGCGTTCCAGCTTCGGCGAACTGAAATTTCAACCCGTTGATGACGAAGGCATGATCGTGGACGACCGCCTGAATGGCGCGACAATGGTGTTCGTCACGCCAAATCGTCAGTTCCCGACAACCGTCACAATGTCGGAGCGTCGTAGACAGGCCCTGATCGAGGCCGCCGAAGAGTATGACTTCTTCATCGTCGAAGACGATTACGAATGCGATGTTGATTATCGCCATTTCACGCCCCTGCCGCTGTTCAGCATGGATAATTCGGGGCGTGTGATCTATCTGGCTAGCCTGTCAAAGGGCCTGTCCCCCGGATTGCGGCTTGGCTACATGACGGCCGCGACGGAATTCATCACGGCGGCGCGTGACCTGCGCGGCAGGATCATGCGCCATCCCCCAACGGTGCTTCAGTTGACAGCGGCCGCGTTCATCAGGTTCGGACAGTACGAAAGTCGGCTCAGGCGCATCCAGAAAGGCCACAGGGAACGATGGGAAATCGCGAACCGTTTCCTGCGCACACATTTCCCCAACTTCGACATCAAGGGTGAATTCGGCGGAACCACCTTCGTACTCTCCGACCAAAGAAAACGTCTTCGCGCCGGCGAGATTGCCGGGAAGGCCCGCGAAAGGGGTGTGATCATCGAAGAGATCGCGCCCTGCTACTCCGTGAGGGAAACCGGCGAGTATGCGTTTCGTGTGGGCGTTTCAGCCATCCATCCACTTCTTATCGAGGCAGGTCTTCGGGAACTGAAGCAGACCATCGTGGAGCTAGGCGCCTGACCTCGGGGAACAAAGAGATCTGCGCCTGCAACTTCTGCACCCACGATTTTCGCAAACTGTACCTATTCCTGTACGGCGGCCTAGTCTTTGGTTGGGCAACATGGACAGAGGCACAAATTTTGCAAATCAGTAGCCCGCCTCAACGTGAAAATTTGGGGGGTGTTTCCGCATACTGCAGCATTTCCAGCTCCTCTTGATCTCCTGTTTTGCATCGAAGCGCGATCAAGCAAGGCGAGAGGCGGCGCCACGCAAACATCAGATGCTGCACATCACTGCGGACGGCGGGACGGGCAAGAGCCGCTTCTGATTGCAAGAATTCTGTCGTTTGACGCGGGATGTGCCTTTGGCGTGCGGCAGAGACCAGAATGAGAAAGGACACGATTTGGTAACCCGGGGATTGGAGGCGCTGACGCACTGGATTTCAGAGGTTTTCGGATGGATCGGCTGGCTGTTGATCCTGTACTGCATGGCATTTGGCGTTTCTGACGTATTCATGCGCTATGCTCTGAACCAGCCGTCTCAGTGGATCGGAACGACGTTGCAGGCCGCCATGGTCATACTGGCCTGTGTCGGCGGGGTATATTCGTTGCAGCACAAGAGTTTTGTGAAGCTCGATCTGTTTTATGCCAATGCCAGGGATCGCACAAAGGCCATTCTTGATATCCTGACGGCGCCCATCGCGATTCTGTTCCTGGTCGTGCTGATCTGGAAGGGCTACGAGGCGGCATCCTTGTCGGCGATGCTCAACCAAAGGACGCCAACCGCTGTACCCATCCCGATTTACCCCATCAAGTTCGCGATCCCGATCAGTGGGGCAATCGTGCTTCTGATCGTAATCAAGCACCTAATTCAGGACATTCGAACCTTTCTTGGCCGCTGACTGGCGGTTTTGAAAGCCGTGACGATCATCTTCGTTCGATCAGTAAATACCCAACGAAACAGGAGGAAAAAATGAAACATACCAGAATGCTGCAAACCACGCTATGGGCGGGAGTCGTTGCTGTATCCGGCGGCATGGCTGTGGCACAGGATGGCCCGCCGGACACCGTAACCGAATGGACTTTCCAACCTGCGTTTGACCAGACCGATGCAGGTTGGGACAACGGTTTGATCCCTTGGATTGAAGCGGTTGAAGAAGTCACCCAAGGCACCGTCAAGATCCGCTTGGAACCGGCAGGCGCGCTGGTCAGCGGTGCAGAAGCCTTCGGTGCCGCGGCCGCAGGCCTGACGGACGGTTATGCGGGCTGGGGATCTGTTTACGGCGGCGACATGCCCGAAGGCATGCTGGCCTTTGGCATGGCCATGGGTGCCAACAACACCGAGGAAGCCTGGGAAGTGATGTGGGGCAACCCCGACTATCGCGTCGGTGACATCGTGCAAGCGGCTGCAAACGCGCGCAACCTTCAATGGGTCGGCTGGACGAACCAGGGTCCGAACGCCATGTTCACCACTTTCCGGGTGGAAAGACTCGAAGACCTTGATGGCAAGAAAATGCGTGCAGGTGGCCCGCAGGCCATCTTTCACTCGACCATGGGGGGCGCGCCGGTTTCCATGAACGCTGGTGAAATCTACACCGCCATCAAGCTGGGCACCATTGACGGCACGTATTGGGATACGGGCGGCATCGACGACATGTCGTTTCAAGAAGTGATCGAATTCGCGATAATGCCGGGTTGGAACCCTGCGCAGCACCAGGAGATCTTTGTCAACCTCCAAAGCTGGAACGCCTTGACCGACTGGCAGCGTGAACAGATCGACGGCGTCTTCGAGGAGACGTATTTCCTGACCAGCAAATTGCATGCCGACGGCGTGGCGGAAGCACTTCAGATCCTGCGCGACGCCGGTGGCGAAGTGATTGAATTCTCTGAGGAGGAAATCGCACGGATGCGCGCGAAGTCCATCGCTGAAGTCTGGCCGCAGGTCGCTGCGGCGTCCGCAGGCAACGCCGAGGGCGTGGAGATCTACAAGAGGTTCATGGAAGACAAGGCCGCCGGCAACTGATCCGACGTGCTTGGCGGTCTGATCGCCGAGTTTGACAACACCATTGGCCCGATCCGGGCCAATGGATCTCCGAAGGGCGGCGCTTTGCCGAACGGATCGCTGGCGCCCTGGTTTCGGCCTCGGGCCGAAGACAGCAAAAGGACACGGGACCGGAAATCATGAGCCTCGAACTTATCACTGCCCTCTATTTCATCGTGCTGTTCATCTTCCTCTTCATGGGGTTGCCCGTTGCGTTCGGGCTTGGCGGGACGGCGGTCCTGTTCGCCATTATCCTTGAGCCGCGCGCATTGCTTTCCGTTCCCAGCGCCTTCTACTCAACACCCTGGAACTCGGTGCTTGTGACGGTGCCGCTGTTTCTGTTCATGGGGTCTCTCATACGGTTTTCGGGGGTTGCCGAGGCCGCCTATGACGCGGTCTACAAGTTGATAGGGCACATTCACGGTGGCCTGGCCATGGGCACGGTCCAGGTTTGCACGGTCTTTGCGGCCGTGACGGGTATCACACCCCCAGCCACCACGACGATGGGCCAAATCGCCTATCCTTCCATGGTGCGCTACAATTACGATCGCTCGATTGCAATCGGCTCAATCGCCGCGGGCGGCGCGCTCGGCGCATTGATCCCACCCAGCGTGCCGTTCATCTTCTACGGGCTGTTGGCCAAGGTTTCGATTGGTGATCTGTTCATGGCAGGGGTTGTTCCCGGCCTGATGCTGGCAACCTTTTACGTCATCTACATCGGCGTCCGCTGTCGGATACAACCCCACCTGGGCCCTGCCCTTCCGGCGGACCAGAAATTCACTCGCCAGGAGAAGTTTTTGGCCGTCTTCAGCATTTGGCCGTTCGCCCTGTTGATCGCCATCGTGCTGGGCGTGATCTGGGGCGGCATCGCAACTCCGGCGGAGGCTGCAGCATTCGGGGCGTCGGGCGCCTTCCTCATCAATCTGGTCTACGGGCGTCTCACGAAGGAGGTGCTGATCGATTCGCTCGTTTCCACGATCAAGCTGTCCGGCATGGGCCTTTGGATACTGATCGGTGCGACCGTTTACCTCAACGTCTTCAATTCCATGGGCAGTCAGGACTTGCTGACCAGCCTCGTGCTGTCCATGCCCGGGGGTGGCACCGGAATCCTGCTGATGATGATGCTGATCATTCTGGTTCTGGGCATGGTGATGGATGATTGGGCGATCATCCTGCTCTGCACGCCCCTGTTCATTCCAATCATTGACGAGCTGGGGATCGACAAGCTGTGGTTTGGTGCCCTGTTCATCGTGAACATCCAGATTGCCTACCTGACGCCACCGTTCGGCTTCGTGCTGTTCTGGATCAAGGGCGTCCTGCCCAGTGATGTCAGCATGGGAGATGTCTACAATTCGGTTGGCCCGTTTGTGGTGATCCAGATCTTCGGCCTGTTGCTGGTGTTCCTCTTCCCGGCAATCGCCACTTGGCTGCCCTATGCGTTGAAGTAAATCCGGCAACCACGGCGCGCCTTCTTGCCCCCCGGTTGCCAGCCAAATGATCCAGCGCAGTTCTCGTCACGTGGCCCGCGCCCTTCACTCGAAAGAACCCGGAGGTTCAGATGTACACTCATGTTCTCGTCGCCGTTGCCCCTGGTCATGTAGGTGACTACGCAGAATCTCTTGTCACCGCGCGCCGCCTTTTGGCCGATGGCGGCAAGATCACCGTTCTTTCGGTGCTGGAAGAATTGCCATCATATGTCGGGTCTTACTTTTCTGCCGATCTGCTGAAGAAGAACAAGTCGGACCAGACCTCCAAGATCAAGGCAGAAATCTTCGGCGACGATATCGAAGTTCAAGTTCTGTCAGGGCATCCGACGAACACCATTCTCGATTGGGCCGGCAAGCATAAGGCGGACTGTATCGTGGTGTCGTCGCACCGGCCCGGCTTGTCGCACCTGCTGCTGGGATCAACGGCGGCCCGCGTCGTCCGCCACGCGGAGTGCGCCGTGGTCGTTTTGCGCTAAACCCACTGCGGGGTTTTCCTTCGGTGGCCCTCACAGTCCTTGACACCGGGATCGGAACAAAATGGATCACAGTCTGAGATGCGCAATCGGGGGGTGATCTTACCGCCGATTCCGAAAGTACATTACCGCTGTTTCCATGGCATTCGGCCATCCAAGTGACGTGATGCTCCGAGGCGATCTACTATCGACTACCGTGCGGCTCCTTTTGCATCGGAGGCAGCCCGGTGATGAGCCTGACAATGCGCAAGGTACGCGAAGTCTTGCGTCTGTCCGCGGTGGGTGTGTCACCTCCCATGCCTTGCATGGCTGCCGGGTCTCGGAAGACATCCCCCTAGAGCGTTGCCCGGACCATACTTTCCAAGACACTTATCACTTTCCGAATCAGGCATCCCCATTCCGTAATCAGATCGTCACCGAACTGATTCGATCCACGGCCTGACCGGGTCCGCGCACGTCCGGCGCCGGCTCCGCGTCCTTCGCAGGCGTTGCGCAGGACCGTGCCCCGCCCTGCCCGCGATCCTCAAGGGCACCACGCATCCACACGTGCGCAAGACGTTTGGAGAACGCCGTGACCGTTTCGGAAGAGCGCGATGACATTGTGAATGCCGAGCCGGGCTCCAGCGTGAAGCAGATCACTTGCCGGGCCTGTCGACTGCGGTGGAGAAGACGCTCGGCACCGTTGGTGGACGAACCTCCTCTTTCAGGGCCGGTGTCAGTCGCGCCCTTGTCTGTTTCCCGGCAGGCAAGCAGTCCGAATTGGCCTGAAATCGACTGCTTCAGGCCGGGTTCCCCGCCCGGGAAACGCTCTCTCGTGCTGCTGAGCACAAAATGCACGGGCCTCGTGACCCGTAAAGGGCGTGAAAAAGCGTCCTTCCTCTCGACGATCTTCCCAGGATCAAATCCAGAATGCAATCCCGTTCGATGTTCGGTCACCTCCGCCACCGGACCGCCCAGACAGGCGAGGCGGGACGCCGCCCGGTCAGTGTGCGATTGCCTCCCTCGGATCGAAACACTCGTGGCCGAGACTTTCCGCAACCGCAGCATGGGTGATCCGTCCGGCGTGGACGTTCAGTCCGCCCAACAGGTGCGGGTCGTCTCCCAGTGCCTTGCGCCAACCCTTGTCGGCGATCGCCAGCGTATAGGGCAGCGTGGCGTTGTTCAACGCCTGGGCCGAGGTGCGTGGCACGCCGCCCGGCATGTTGGCGACGCAATAATGCACAACCTCGTCCACCACGTAGACCGGCTCGTCGTGCGTCGTCGGACGGGATGTCTCGAAGCAGCCGCCCTGATCGATCGCGACGTCGACGAGGACCGAGCCGGGTTTCATCCGGCTCACGAGTTCGGCGGACACCAGTTTCGGCGCCGCCGCGCCGGGCACCAAGACGCCGCCGATCACCAGGTCCGCCGCGATGCAGTGGCGCTCGATGGCATCGTGGGTCGAGAACACGGTGTTCAGCGGCCGGCCGAATTGTTGCCAAAGCCGGTTCAACTGACGGATGTTGCTGTCCAGCACCCATACGTCGGCACCCATGCCGAGCGCGATATGGATGGCGTGGGTTCCGACGACACCGCCGCCGATGACGACAACCTTGCCGGGATCGACGCCCGGCACGCCGCCCAGCAGGATGCCCAGTCCGTAGTGGGTTTTCTCAAGGTAATAGGCGCCTGCCTGGACCGACATGCGGCCAGCGACTTCCGACATCGGCGCCAGCAGCGGCAGGCCGCCGGACGGCGAGGTGACGGTCTCGTAGGCGATGCAGGTCGCACCGCTGTCGAGCAGGTCCTCGGCTTGATCCGGATCGGGCGCAAGGTGCAGGTAGGTGAACAGGATCTGCCCCTGTCGAAGCATCGCGCGCTCTGGCGCCAGCGGCTCCTTCACCTTGACGATCATTTCGGCCACGGCGAACACTTCGGCGGGTGAATCCGCGATGGATGCTCCCGCCTCCTCGTAGTGTGCATCGGTCATGCCGATGGCCCCGCCAGCCCCGCTTTCCACGACGACCCGGTGGCCGTGCGCGACGAGTTCGCGGACATTGCCGGGAATCAGCCCGACCCGGTATTCCTGAACTTTCGTTTCCTTGGGAACGCCAATGAGCATGTATACACCGCCTGTTGAACCGAGCGTGACGCACGAGCCCATACGATGTTTTCCAAGCGCGGTAAACTGATGTAAATTCATGGCTGCATTTTGCCGAAACCGATATCGTGCAGGCATTGTTACAACGAGGCATCTTGCAGCCCGTCGCCTCATGGTTCATCCGGTAGCGACAATTTGAAGGGACTCCGGCATGCAACCCCGTACACTGCTCGAAGCGCTCGAATGTTCTTTCACCGGCAAATTGAGAGCCATCTACGATGTGCTTGACGGCAACAATAAGCCACGGCCTGCACGCAAGGATCAACTCGTCTCGGCGATCAACCGGATTCTCTTGAACAGGGTCAAGGCCGAATGGAACAGCCTCTCGAAGCATGAAAAACAGGTTGTCCAGGAAGCAGTCCACGATCCGATGGGACAGTTCGACGTTGACAAGTTCACGGCCATGCACGGCAAGGGACCCGGCAAACGGTTTACCGTATCGAGGTACAACAACAGCAACACGGCGACCAAGCTCAATCTGTTCCTGCACTTGGGCGAGAGGCACGACCCGCGGATCTGGATCCCCGAAGATCTTCAGCAATCCATGAAAGGCTTCGTCCCGAAGCCGAAGGAGCCGGAAGTGCGTTTCTTGACCGAGCTTCCGCCAACCGTGGATCTGGTGTCTTACCCGTATGTCTACAAGTCAGGAAAATACGTAAGAGGGGCGACAAGCACCACCGTCCCGATCGAGTGGCGCAACATGGAGGCCACGGCAAAGGCGGGCCTGCTCTCGGTGCTGGGCCTGATCGATGAAGGTAAGATCTCGGTCAGCGCATCAACGAAACGGCCGTCGCAGGCATCCATGAATCGGATTGCCGGGGCGCTTGATGGCGGCGACTTCTATGCATCCGCCGAAGCGGAAGCCGAAGTCGGGCCGATCCAGGCTTTCGCCTGGCCCCTGCTGGTGCAAGCCGGACGGCTCGCCAAGCTGGACGGTTCCCGGCTCGAGCTTACGGCGGCAGGACGCAAGGCGCTGTCGGCGCCTTCGCACGAAACGCTCAAGATGATCTGGAACCGCTGGCTCCCAACCAAGATCATCGACGAGTTTTCTCGAATCGAGGCGATAAAGGGACAGACCCGCGGCCGGGGGAAGTCAGCCATGAGAGCGGCGGAATGGCGACGCAGTGCGATCGACGAGGCGCTCGCTCGATGCCCGCACCGAGGCGTCGTGTCGGTCGATGGCCTGGCCAGGTTCATGATTGCCGCGAACCTCGGATTCGAGGTGACTCGATCTCCGGGGACGCTCTATGTCGACGACCCTCACTACGGGCGCCTGTACGGCGAAAGCGCCACACGCTGGGGCGTGCTCCAGGACCGGTACCTGCTGTGCTTTCTCTTCGAGTATGTTGCAACGCTCGGCTTCATTGACGTTGCCTTTGTCCCGCCGGACGGGGCGCGAAAGAAGCCTTGGGAACCGACCGGGTACTTCGAAGGCTCCTACTTGAGCAGGTACGACGGCCTGAAGTTCTTCCGATTGACCGCGCTTGGAGCCTACTGCCTCGACGTGGTGGACCAATACGAGCCCGAGACCCCCCGGAAATCGACACCTGTGTCGGTATACCCGGATCTCCGCATCGTCGTGCAGGACGGACGCCTGGATCAGGAGGAAAGGTCCCTCCTGCGCAGTTGTGCGGACGAAGAGGAGCCGGACTCCGTATGGCGCCTCAGCACGGAAAAGATGCTGAAGGCGGTCGAGACGGGCATGGACACGGGGACCGTCAGGGAATTCCTGTCCGCCCGGGATGAACAGCCGCTGCCGGAACTCGTCGAGGGCTTCCTCTCGAGGATCGAGTCGCGCGCACGTGCGATTCGACCTGCAGGGAGCGGAGTCCTGTTCGAATGCGACAACGTGCAAACGGTCGAAACGCTGCTGTCCGACAGCAAGATAGCAAAATTCAGCTCGTCCGCTGGCGAAAAGGGGATTTTCGTCAAGACATCGTCGGAACAGTCGTTCCGAAATGCCGCACGAAAGATGGGGTTCGGATTCGACAACGGATAGCTGCCGATTGCAATCTCGCTGTCTTGAGTTACTTGGTGCAGGTGCCCTGGACCGTCAAGGTTCGCTTCTGGAGCCGGAATCCGGAGTCGTTCGAGCCGGACGCTCGCCAGACGGTACAGTTCCGAACGCGGCCTCATGGGTCGCGGCCCGGTCAAATTGGCCAAGGTTCCGGGTGCAACCCGACCAACAGTGCCATGACGAAATTCCGTTGCGGGCGGATCCGGCCACATTGCCGGACATCTCAAGCGGTCGTTCGGAACCAATTGCAATCCCGCCGACTCCAAGTTGCACGGAATTTCTTGATTTCGCCATCATCCGACATCGCGCGGACACGTCATCTGATGGTGTCTCGCACCGCCCTCACCACAAACTGCACGCCCAAATGCATATGTTGCAGTGACGAACATTCGGGACGCGGTGATCACTTGCCAGTTCACGGTTCCTTTCGTCTGCCCTTGCGTGTGTGTCCCGCCCCTTCGCCGTTGCCTGCCTTTCCTGTGCCGGCGATCACCTCGGGCCAGAGAGCGTCAAGCGGGAAGGTGATGGCGTCGAAAGGCGGGAGCGAAACCGGCGCGTCACCGGCAAGCGTGGCCAGCAGCAGCCACTGTCCCCCTCGCAGCACGAATGCCTCAAGCGTCCGTGCATCGGGGTCGACAAACCAAGGGTAGCAGACTCCCTCGCGAGCATAGAGCGCTCGCTTCTCACCCAGATCCAGCCGTCGCGTAGACGGCGACAGCACTTCGCAAACCCAGTCCGGCACGACAGTGAAATAGGCCGCGTCCGGATATTCGGGCATCGCCTCGCGCCGCCAGCCGACGACGTTCGGCGCTACGATATCATCACCAAAATGAAGCTCGGGCTCAAATACGATCCACCGGCCACCAGGACCGCCATCGCCATAGATGAACGGCAGGCCAGTCTTGGCGCCAATGCCAGAATTCGCCCACGCCTCGGGCACCCTGTCAATCCTCCGACGAATTTCACGGCGGATTGGATGCGTGTCATCCGACACAATTCTCATGGACCTGTGCTCCAAGGACAGGCCTGAACTGTGCTGCAAGGGCGACATTGACTGATTCGATCGGGAACAAGATTCAGACTGCAATGCGTTCGAGGAACTCCACTTCGACAAACGCAATCTCGAAGTCGCTGGCATTCACCACGTCATGATGAACGCCCCTCTTTCGGAAATACGGTGCCCCGCAGCGCAATTCGACAACCCGAGTCGTGCCGTCTGGTTCGTGCAGCAGGAGCTGACCGTCCAAGAGTGGCACGACGAGGTAATCGTGCTCGTGGACATGCCAGCCAGTGTTGTCGCCCTTCGCGAAAAAGCGCCATTCGGTTACGCGGGTCCGTTCATTCTCCACGAGAACCCTGCCACTGGCAGTTCCGTCGCTTGAAGCGGGGACACTCAACGGTTCGCCCTCAGCGGTGGTGGGTCAGGCACCAGATCGACGGGTGCGCGAGCGCGGCCAACGCGACGTTGAACGCATCTCCGGGCAGAAACGACCAGAGGCCCAGCTCGATCACCGGATTGTCCCATCCAAATTCCATCCCGGCCAGATCAGGCCAGGAGCATAGATGATTGCGGTGCCCAGCGCCATGGCTGCCAGGATCGAGGCGCAACGCCGATCCCAGCCTCTTTGCGCCAGCCAGCCATGGCCGCAGCGACCAGGAAGCCCGGCAGGTAGCCGCCGGTTGGTCCCGCCATGTACGCCAGGCCGATCCCGAACTCAGGCGTTCCGGCGAAGACCAACGGGCCCAGCGCTCCTTCAGCCAGATAGCGCAGAACCATCGCTGTCCCAAGATGCCAGCCAAAGGCCATGCCCACCACCAGGACCACGAAGGTCTGCATGGTGATCGGCACCGGATAGAACTGAACTTGGATCTTGGCGGACAGCCAAGGCGCAATGTTGCCCATGACCGTGAGAAGGAGGAACTTCATCCGCTCGTCTCCGATCTGCCACAAGTTTTGCGCCAATGTCGGGAAGTGGTCTGAATTGATGCTCTTCGTTGTCTCCTTTTCCTTGCCCTCAGGGTGTTGCTTCGCGAATCCTGTCAAGCATGGCCGACCTGTCCTTTCGTGCCGAGAGCGCGGCATCCATCTCCACCTTAACGAATCTTGTCGGCGTGTTTGGCTGAAGCTGGCCAATGAGATCCATGTCTGCCGAAACGGCTGCGCCCAGCATGAAGTAGTCGCCGTCCGAGACCGCATCGCGGTGCAACACGATGGGCTCGGCGCCGTTGGGCACCTGTGTCGATCCGTAGGGGCAGCACCCGTCTGTGATGTCCGGGGATTGGAAACCCGTACTGTAGGACTTTTCACGCGGCACGAATCCCAGCTGCCGCCCGCTCTTGAAGCGGCAGCCCATCCGGCCGGCCTCGTTGGCAACCATCCACGCATCGTCAAAGAATCCTTGCTGGGCGTCTCTCCCGTGATCTGGTGCCAATAAAGGCCTGGCGGCACCCTCAACTTGGCCAATGATCCTGGCAGCAGCCGGAGCGCATCAGGAAGCGACTTGCCCGGGATTGCCGTGCCGATGGCAGTACCAAGCGGCAAGGAGGCGCCGGACCGGCCCGCACGCCCGTCGACACCGCCCGGCGCACCAATCGGATGGGTCGGCCGGCTGCCTTGGGCGAGCGGCGTGTCTGTCCCGCCCGAAACCTCAATGCATGCTCGAGCCGAGAACTTCAAGAAATCAATGACATGACTTGCCCCTTCCTCATGTCCAGCGCGGTCCGGGTCGGCACTTGCTCGCCATCGAACCTGGGGGAAACTCGGCACCGGAGATCGCGACGGTCGCATTCTCGGTGAACTTCAGCTCCAGCCTGAGAAATGCCGAATCGACGCCTGCTGCGTCTTCATCGCTGCCCAACAGCAGGTTCGCAGCGTGCAGCGCGAACTTGTCCATCGCGCCGCCCATCGGGACGCCAAGATGGCAGTAGCCAGGCCTGCCGAAACCCTGAATCGCCTTCATGATTCCGGCAGAGATCACTTCGATCTGCGTAGAGTGCCTCCATTGCCGACGGAGACCTGGTTCAGCGGGAAATCAGAACGTCTGATTTCCCGCTCCATTGAAAAGCCATCGAAGAGAATTCTCTTGGCTGGGATGGGCTTGCTCTTGACCAGCGTCGTCGTGCAGCGGATGCTGCCGGCGATGATCGGCAACGAGATAGAGAACATGCGTTTCGTGGCGACCTCGTTGGTGACCCACTATCAACTCTGGGACGACATGGTAGGTCTATGTCCAATGCCTGTTCGCCGATCGGACATTGAATCGATGGATGCTGTTACCGGTTGCTGGAGCCAATGGGGCAGCATTGCGGGACCCGGATCATGGCGGCTGCTTGCTCGTCTTGACCGTAGCGCGGATCATGTTGTTGCATGCGACCGCATTGTACCTCGAAGGCACTATGCAATAGCTGCTCGCCCAAATCGGTGGAGTGCTCCGACAGAACCGAAACTCTAGCCGAGAGGCCCCAAATGGCTCTCGTTTTCGCGAACATTCTCGCCGTCGTCTCAGGATTGCTGGGCGCCGTGTTTCTGCTGGGCTTGCTGAACCCGCGCTGGTTGGTCATGCTCGCCCGCCGCGTCATCGGCGGCACAGGCGTTGGGGGGGCGGTGGCCATTCGCCTGCTGCTTGCCGCCCTGCTCTGGTTCTCGGCTCCAGTCGCGTCCACCCCGGCCACGTTTCGCGCGCTGGCGCTTGTGATGGCCACGGCGGCCGTCGGGGGGCTCGTGCTCGGGAAGGACCGCGTGGCGCGGCTCGCCGATCGCATGGCTGGTCGGCCGCCCTTGGTGGTGCGCCTGCCGATCGTGATCGGGCTTGCGCTCTGTGCGTTCCTGCTATGGTCGCTATCATCTGCTATCGGCGATTTCTGAGTGGGCAGCCGTTTGCCTTTTCGCCGCTCCCGCGGCTTGCAAGTTATCCGCAGGGCGTCACGACCAAATCCTCATGACCATCGAACGGGCGCTCGTCGAAATCATCAGGGAGTGGATTGCAGACCGGCCCGAGATCTTGGAGGTGTGCTCGGTCGGCACTACGTACGACCTCGTCGCGATCATGCGCCTGCCTCGCAACTATGTCCTGGCGAAGCTGGTGACGGAGCACCTCACGCAGTTCGTAGGCATCATCGTTACGGACATCCTTGCTCGATCTGGCTGGAAGCGGCACTCGCCTATCGCGCTAGGAGCCGCCATTGCAGACCGCCCCGAGACAATGGTGCGCCTGTAGCAGGCTCAGGAATCGGGCCTCTTCAGCCGCAACGGCGCGGGCAAACACCTTCGGTTGATTCATCGCGCCGTTTCCTTCGTCGGTTCGCCGCGATCAAGGCGTACCATGTCTCGCACCGAGAACCCGGGACCATGGTCAGGCACTCCGGGAGCCCATTGGATTGGATCCACCCTGTGCGAGACCCGCCAGCCTCTTGCGCTTCGCAAAGCGACTCCGATAGACTCAATCCGCAATTGAAGAGGGGCAAAGAAAGGCCTCCATGCCAAACGCTCTGCTGGTCTACCCTGAACACCCTCCGACGTACTGGGGCGCTGACTACGCGCTGGAAATTTCGGGAGTCAAGGCAACCCATCCTCCTCTTGGGTTGCTAACGGTCGCCGCGATGTTTCCTGCGAGCTACGAGCTTCGCGTGGTCGACATGAACGTGAGCGCCTTGCTTGACACGGATCTCGAGTGGGCGGATCTTGTGTTTACGTCCACGATGATAACGCAACATGTGTCGCTGCGCACGGTCGTGGAGCGCTGCAACCGCGCGGGCGTTTCAGTTGTTGCCGGAGGGCCGCATCCGACCACGTTTCACGAGGAGATCACGGGGGTGGATCACTTCGTGCTGGACGAGGTCGAAGATTCATTTGCCGAATTCCTTCGGGATCTGGAAACCGGTGCGGCCCAAAGAGTGTATCGGGAAAGGCGAAAGCCGGATGTAACCCGGACACCGGTCCCGCGCTTCGACCTCATCGAAATCAAGAATTACGCCACGATGAGCGTTCAATTCTCTCGGGGATGTCCGTTCGACTGCGAGTTCTGCGACATTATCAAGCTCTACGGCCGCGTGCCTCGCACGAAGCCGCCGGAACAGGTTGTGGCGGAATTTGATTCACTTTACCGCCTCGGTTGGCGAGGCCCGGTTTTTCTGGTTGACGACAACTTCATCGGCAACAAGCGAGATGCCTTGAAGCTGCTTCCCGTGTTGGCCGAGTGGCAAAAGGCAAGGGGGTACCCGTTCACCCTGGCCACCGAGGCGAGTGCAAACCTTGCGCTGATGGACAAAATGATGGACGCAATGATCGAGGCTGGCTTTGACTCCGTGTTTGTCGGGATCGAAACCCCCAACCCCAATGCCTTGATCAAGACTAAGAAACAGCAAAACACGGACAAAACCCAGAAGGACTTCCTCTACAACGCCGTCCGAAAGATCCAGCGGCATGGCATGCAGGTCCAAGGCGGGTTCATACTAGGCCTGGATGGTGATGATGTGGGCGTGTTCGATGCCCAGATCGAGTTCATCCAGGAAACAGGTATTCCTGTGGCTCCCATCTATTTGTTGACCGTCTTAAAGGGCACGGACTTGTACGCGCGCATGAAATCGGAGGGCCGGCTTCTTGAGACGCCGCTCGGAACCAATGCTATGCTTCTCAACTTCAAGACAGAGTTGGAATACAGCACATTGATCGACGGATATAAGCGAGTGATCGCCACACTCTACGATCCGTCCCTGGAAAACTATTTCAGCCGCTGCTTGACCCTGTTCAAGCACCTGAGACACGTCCGCCATCTTCGAAAGCCGAAGAGCAGGACCGAGATCGAAATGGCCTTCATGAGCGTTCGCCGCCGTCTCTCCGCCGAGCAGCTTCCTGCCTATTCAAAGTTCATCGGCAAGGTCTCCGAGGACTATCCCCGCATGCTTCTCGACGCGATCTACCTGGCAGCCATGGGCTTTCACTTCGAAAAGATCACCCGTCAACAAATCGCGATCCATGACTTCCTTAGCTTCCTGAGAAGTGAACTGGAGATGATTCAGGAAGCGACTTCGATTCACGATTCGGGGGCGGCAATCAGAAGCTTGAGCGAAGCGTCTCTTGATCGTGCTCAATCGCGCTATCACTCCATGTCCGATGAATTTCGATACCAGGTCGATGGGTTGGACGATGCGTTGCAGTCTTTTCGATCTGCAGTCAATGCCCGGACAGACGACTTGGCTGATGCCGCGACGTTACAATAGGCATCTTCGAAACCAAGCCAATCCGGCAAATGTGTGGATGATCATGTTGCCGACCCCAACCGCCGTGGCGGTAGGCCAAGGTGCTGTTTCGATCTGCAGCAAACGCCCCCTAGTCACCTTTATGCATCGCCATTCCGCTTGACTGCTTACAGGAACCCGCGCGAGGCGGCGAAATCCCGGTAAGGTTCGAACGCCTCGTTTACGGTTTTCTGCGTGAGGCCATAGTCCTCCAGCATGTACTCGTGCCTTGGCTCCAGTCGGCGTTGCTCCTCCTGAAGCGTGAGCCAATTCTGCATTTCGTCGACGGCCATCGGCTCAAGTGGCCAGTCGAACCGCGCGTAGATGTCACGGACCACTGCCATCGGGTCATCGACCAGATCGGCATAGCGGACGTCAACCCAACGGTCATCGAGGCCGGGTCGAGACGCCCGAAACCGCATCGCATTGTTCAGCATGCCGCTCATGAACGCCAACTGCTCGGGCCCGGTCTCGTGCGGCGGCCTCTGCTCTGTGGAAAAGCCTCGTATCCGCTCCACTATGCTGTTCCACGAGCCCATGAATTCGACGGGATCGCGATGGGTCTGGATGAAGACGGCATCCGGGTAGGTTTCCACCAGCACCTCCAATTCCTTGAGGTGGAAGGGCATCTTCAACAGCCAGTGCCGCTGCCCTCGCGGCTCGCGCTTGCGCCGCTGCCAGGTGTAGTGCTGCATGACACGCTGGTGATGGGCGTAAGCATTGCGTGATTCGGCCTCGGCCAGCCAACGGCCGTAGTTCGGCACGTGGTACGCGGCAGAGAAAATCCACGTCGAAAATGTAAGCCAGAGGATCCATAGGTCTTCCTCGGGCTCGTCGATATCGGTGCGGTGGAGCCCGGCGAGCGCACCAACAACATTTGTCGCGCCCAACAGTTGCTCCGCATAGGCCCGGCGGGGATCCTCGGCCGTACCTGCCACGGTGGAATACTCGCCATTGGGCAGCACTGGTTCCGTCAACTCATAGCGCCTCAATGCCCAGAAGCGTCTGTCGCGCGACAACAGGCGATGCAAGAAAGTTGTGCCGGTTCGGTTAATGCCGACGATGAAGATCGGCTGCCTGATCTGCTCCCGTTCGATTTCTGGGTGCTGGTGCCGTTCGCGGGCGAGCGCGGCGTTGTTGCGGAGTGCGCGCGTCAGGCCGTAGGCGACGTGGCTAAGCCGTGTTTCTTGCAGTCGGGCCTCTGGCGACTTCAGCGCGTCCACGAGGTGCCTGAGACCGGCGAGCATCCACTCGGGATAGGTTGCTTCGAAGGGGACGCCCATGCGCTCGGCGTACGTCTCGGCCCGTCCCACAAGGCCGTCGAAATCGAGGCGGCCCTGCGGAACCGGATAGGGCCAGCCCTCCCGATTGCGCCCGATCCAGGCGTAGGAGCGTGCGTGGCGGATGAGCAACGCGGGCCACCTGATCGGGTCCGGACAATCCTCCAAGATGGCGCGATCGCTGATCGGAAACCTGCGGCCGAACTTCTCCTCGCTGAACCAGTAGGGCGCAAAGTGATCAAGCAGCGCCCACTGCCCGTGCAGCGGGGAACTTTCGCCGAGAGCCTGACAGGAGCGCCTGAAGGATTCGTAAGGCACCGATTGCCAGTAGAACCCGAATTCAGTCACTTCGACTTCGTCGTACGGCGGTTGCGGGTCGCAACAGTGGTAGACGGTGAAACGTCGGTCCGGATTCAGCGAGATCGCAGCGCATATCTCGCAGACTGTATCGGCTGGCTCAGCATTCCGTTGAAAGGAAAAGCCCGTCGGCGTCATTTCAACCTGTGCCGCTGCGGCGATCAGACGGGCTGGAAAGTTGTTCGATTGCGTATATCCCGAACTGGCAAGCGACATCTGCGGAAGGCGGAAAATTGCGGTCGGCGTGCCGGCAGCCTTCGCGAACAGCACGCCTTGCTCGGCAACGAGCTTGCTCCAGGGATAGCCAATGGCACCGAGCGGAAACGCCTTCTTCATCTTGACGAGATCGGGGGGCATTTGATCGTCTATGCG
This sequence comes from Silicimonas sp., assembly GCA_022824315.1. Taxonomy (GTDB): domain Bacteria; phylum Pseudomonadota; class Alphaproteobacteria; order Rhodobacterales; family Rhodobacteraceae; genus JAJEFO01. The sequence goes on along the minus strand of JAJEAC010000119.1, from coordinate 2,094 downwards.
GCCATGGCTGTGTTCCCTCGAAAAGTCGCAAAAGTACTCAGGGAAAATTGCCATGGTCGAAAAGAAAAACAGATGTTTGAGTCGAGTCCGAATGCAGAAGTCGAGCACGGGGCGCATCCCGAGCGCATTCGTGTCGCGAATATCGGCATAGGAAAGGACGAGGCGGGTGCTCGCGGCCAGGTGATAGACCGCGTCGATCCTCTCGCAGAGCCCGCCGAACGCAGGCTCGCTCAGACCGAAACGCTCACGCGTGAAGTCGCCCGCCACCACACGCAGTCGATCTTCGGAGATTTCCTCGCGAATCTCCGCTTGCTCCAGGGCATCCCGCAATCGCGCGGCTCCGTGCGCGGCGCTCTCTGCCCGGATCAGGCAATGCACGATCAACCGATCGTTCCGGCGCAGCAACTCGCGCAACAGGAAGCGCCCGACGAATCCTGTCGCTCCGGTCAGCAAGACCTCGCGAATGCCGGTTGCCGCAACGGCCTCGGCCGGCGTTTCGCGCGCAAGCGACGCATGAACGACACGTCGCAACTCGTCCACGTCCCTTTGGCATTGCGGCGGCAATCGACCGACGAGCGGCGGCACTAACCGGTCAGCAGATTGTGCTTCGTTCATGCAGTCATGCCTTGCTGTTCACGGCGAGGATGCAAACTCCGACGTCCTTTCGCGAATCCACGCTACTGGCCACGCAATTCTGTCACGGTGCGCTCTCCGGAATGGGTCGCAGGTGGGAAGTGGTCTTCAGGCGGACTGGCAAACACCGAAGGCTTGCGGCGAATGCGACGTTGCGCCATGAGGGGTGCATCGCCTACCGGGTCGCTATCGTTCTCGCTCCCTGTGTCCTCCTCCGTAGTCCTGCCAAACACAATGGCGTGCGCCAGCGACTGGCAAGAGGCCGTGGTCATGAGTTCCAGTGCGCTCGCCTGGAAATTGAACTCGCTTTGAATGAACGCTCCCAACTCGGCGACCGAGATTGAATTCAGGCCAAAACTGGAGAGCGGTTCTTCCAGGCCGCCCTCATCGTGGCCGCAAAGCTCGGCAACTTTTGCGGCGATCTGTGCCATGACTGTTTCGACCGTCAGCCGCTTGTCGGAACCCACTTCAAAGGCATCCTGATTGCTTATGAGACGTCCGGTGCGCATGTAGTCGTCGGAATTGACGCCCCAAAGCTGGCGCTTGAACAGTGCGGTGATCAGGTGGTCGCATTCGCCCATAGTGCGGAGTGCGTAGTCGAGGTTGGCGATGGCGAAGTGGCTGCTCACGGGTGGCATTCCGGCGGCCTTCATCAGGCGCAGAATGCCGAGATTGCGTGCCGCCATGCCGGCATCGGAGACTGCAGCCAGACAATAGGTGAGCGCTGGCAATCCCTGGCGGCGGCGCCAGACTGCGAGGCCATCAAGGTACGCGTTGGCGGCGCTGTAGTTGATCTGGCCTGGATTGCCGATGATCGACGATGTGGACGACACCATGACGAAATGGTCAAGTGCGAGACCGGCTGTGGCGCGGTGGAGGTTGAGGGCGCCGCGTGCCTTGGGCGCGAACACCTTAGTGATCGACTCCGGCGAGAGATCCGCCAACAACCGGTCGTCCAAAGTGCCAGCGAGATGGAACACGCCCTTGAGCGGCCGCCTCACGTTGTCGATGCAACGGCGTACATCCGCCTCCTGAGCGACATCACCAGGAACGATGTCGATGTCGACCCCTTCCCCGATGTCGGCAAGAGTCGTGGACTGGCGCAGCCAGGACTCGCTACGGCGGCGTTCGGGGTCGCGGTCCAGGAGAGTGAGGTGGCGGGCGCCAGCCGTCACGAGGTACGGCAAGACTCGCTGACCGAAGCCGCCAAGACCGCCGGTCACCAGATAAGTTCCTTCCGGGTCCAGAAGCGGGCGGCGATCGTCGATCGGGAAATCCGGCGCTGCGGGCGCAGACGGTGCCTTCAGGACCAGTTTTCCTTGGTGTTGACCGGATGTCATCAGCCGGAGCGCCCTTTCGTGGTCGCCGTAAGGGAAGACGGTAACCGGCAACGGGGGCACCACGCCGCGGTCGAGGAGGTCGAGACAGGTCTCCGAAAGTTCGCGCGAAAGGAGTGGATCG
>JAJEAC010000008.1 GCA_022824315.1 Silicimonas sp. | reverse complement strand
CGGAGATATGGCGCAAGGATTGCGTGCAGGGCTGGAACACGACCCAAAGGAGGTAGAGGCAGAGTTGGCAAGCTACCTGCCTTAACGCCCTTGGCTTGTGACCTGCCCCCGAAACGTCCCTCGTTCCAATGCAGAGTTTGCTCAATCATTTGAAAGAGCAGACAGATGCGAAAGAGCCATTTCACGGAAGCCCAGTCAGGGTGGACTCTTCTGTGCGTGGTCAGCCTTTCCTGCTTGGGAATTCCTGAACCGGGTGAACAACCCCGCCGAAGTCGTTCATGCCGGCGTCTCCAAGCTGCCGCGCCAGCGCCCGGACCAGATGTCGGCGGTGGAGCAGGCGCCGACCGCCGACAATAAGGCGCTGGGCCTTGCCCCGCGAAAGTTCAGGACCATCTTCGGCGACCTGTTCCTGTTCGCGTCCGACCTGGCGCGCATGGACCTGGGGGAGGAGGCGGCCAATCTTCCCGGATCGGGGATGATCCCGGCGGCAGCATGCACACTCGCACGTCAATCTCACGGCGGCGATCATGTGCGCGGACAAGGACCTCCTCTTCGACGACACCAATCCCGACCGTGGGCACTGGGTGGCTGAACTACTCAGAGACGAGACAAGGCGGATCACCGTGGCCATTCCTGATTGGGCAATTTTCGCATTCGCCCTGGGATCGGGCTGCCGCCCTCTCCTTCGCAGGCGCTCTTGCACCTGAAACGACGGACAATCGATCTGAAATTGGGCGTCGAGCTTCCTTCCGTCGGCGGCGCGTTGGCCGCAAAACTCACGCTTGGGCGTGCTTTGCCCGCTGGTTGCACCGAGTTCTTTAACGAAATATAACGATCTATAACCGGTTTCGGCTATAATAGGTTATAATCGGATATAATTTTTGAAGGGACATGCCGCCTTGGATCAACTAAAAAATCCATTCTCACCTGGAGCCGGTTCTCCGCCACCGGAACTGGCAGGACGGGACCTCATCATCAGCGAAGCAAGAATTGCGCTTGGTCGTGTGATTGCAGGACGAAGCTCCCAATCTCAGATTCTTCTTGGGCTGCGCGGCACAGGCAAAACTGTGCTGCTCAACAAGATCGAGGGTCTTGCCGAGGACGAAGGGTACCTGACCTCTTTCGTGGAGGCCCCAGAAGCCAGGAGTCTTGCGGAACTTCTCTATCCGCAGATGAGGCAAGTTCTCAGGAAGCTGTCGAACGTGGAAGCGGCGCGCGCAGCGGTCAATTCGGCGCTTTCTGGTCTGCGGAATTTCGCCTCCGTGTTCAAAGTTGCCGTTGGCGAAATGGAAATTGGCGTCGAACCGGCGCCTGGAAGCGCCGACAGCGGTGATCTGGAACTCGACCTCACCGAGATGTTCGCACTCATCGGACGGGCCGCAAGGGATGCTGGTCGAGGGTGGGCGCTCTTGGTGGATGAAGTTCAATACCTTTCAGAACAGGACCTTGCGGCAATCATTGTGGCCGTGCACAGAACCTCCCAAAGGAGCTTGCCGATATTGGTTGTGGCTGCGGGGCTGCCGCAAATTGCAGGACTTGCCGGTGACGCGAAATCCTATGTCGAACGGCTGTTCGCCTTTCCGGCCATCGGAGCCTTGGACAAGGACGCAGCCATCGAAGCCATTCGTAATCCGATTGAGAGGCAGGGAGCCGCAATCGATGACGAGGCGCTCGATGAGATGATCGCGAAGACGGATGGCTACCCGTTTTTCCTTCAGGAATGGGGCTACCAAGCATGGAATGCCGCGACGACGAGCCCGATCACTCTCGAAGACACGATTCTGGCTTCAGAGCAGGCACTTGCGCGTCTGGACAGTGGCTTCTTCAAGGTCCGCATGGACCGCCTGACGCCAGCAGAGGTGGAATACGTGAATGCGATGGCAGACTTGGGTCGCGGTCCCTGCAGGTCCGTGGACGTTGCGTCGGCCCTCGGAAAGGACCTTGCGGCACTGGGACCCCGCCGCGCAAGCATCATCGAAAAGGGAATGATCTACAGCCCTGGCCACGGCGAAGTGGACTTCACGGTTCCGCTGTTTGACGATTTCCTGCGCCGCAGAAGTCCAGCGACCTGACCAGACGGAGCGTCAATTCGCCTGGAGCCTGATGCAAATCGTGAACCTGTCATGCCCACTTTTGCAAGCTTGTCCTTCAACCGCCGAGGTCACTTCTTCCGTTGCGATCCCGACCCGTGCTCGTCGGGAATGGCTCACGATTGGCTTGTCCCATGTGAATCGTGGAAGGGCGCGCATGTTCGCCTTCCGGTTCCCGCAACACATCGGTTTGGCGTGTTCATGGAGGTCTATGCCGACGGTTGCCAGACCCAGCCGGACTCGCTCCACAACTTCGGCCAACGACTTCGTGGCCCGAGCCGAATTCCGGACACCGCACTGCAAAGCGTGCTGAAACCTGCCCGTCGGCATCAAGGTTCATCGTCACCGTTGGCTGAAGCGGGATCGTGGCCCCGCGGAGTCATTTCCAGGAGATGGAAGACAGCACGATCATCAAGGGTCGTCGCAGGCTGCAGGACGCCCAGGGCATGCATGCGGCCATCGCCATCATGGCGGGCTGGGGCGCCTCCGCAACCTTCCGCGTCTTCCGAACGTGACATTCACGCGCCTTTCGTCCGGCACATTCCGAAGCTGGCAGGGCGCGCCGACCGCAAGTCCGGTCAAAGGCCACACGACAGGGAATCTGCTCAACCACGACCGATATAGGGCATCCTGGTCGCCATCACCGTCATGAACTGGACATTCGCGTCGAGCGGCAACTCGCACATGTGCAGAACCGAATGCGCGACATGACCGACGTCCATCGTCGGTTCCGGTTGAAGGGACCCGTCCGCCTGTGGGCGACCTGCCGCCATGTCCTCGGTCATCTCGGTCAGCGCGTTCCCGATGTCGATCTGCCCGCAGGCAATGTCGAATTTGCGCCCGTCCAGCGACAGGCTTCGCGTCAGTCCCGTCACCCCGTGCTTTGTCGCCGTGTAGGGCACCGACCGCCAGCGCGGCACGTAGGCCGAGACCGAACCGTTGTTGACGATGCGCCCGCCACGGGGAGACTGGGCGCGCATGTGCCTGAACGCCGCACGCGCGCAATTGAACATGCCGGTCAGGTTCACGGCGAGCACGCTCTCCCAGGCCGCATCGTCGATCTCGTCGATCGGAACGGCAGGGCTGCCTCGCCCGGCGTTGTTGAACAGCGCATCGATCCGGCCCGTCCTGTCGGCAAGATCGGCGAAGGCGGCATCGACCGCGGCGCTGTCCGTCACGTCCGCGGCAATTGGCACCGCCGCGTCCCGTCCATCGCAGAGCCGAGCCAGCTTTTCGGCGTTTCGCGCCAGGCAGCCCACGGTCCAGCCGGCTTCCAGGAACGTCTCGGCCGTCGCCTTGCCGATTCCCTGGCTTGCTCCGGTGATGATGATGGTCTTGCTCATGTCTCCTCCTCCGCCGAAAGCGCGAGCGGCGCCGGCCGCTTCTCGATATCGTTTGTCGCAAGCGGCGCGTCCGGCCTTCCCAGCATGTAACGCGTCACCCAGTGCAGCCGCTCTTCCGCCCGCGTGATCGCCACATAGGCCAATCGCTTCCAGAGCGGAATGCCGGCCTCCATCCGTTCGGAGCGATACGCCGCGTAGAGATCGGGTGCAAAGACCTGCACGTCCCTCCATTGCGATCCCTGCGCCTTGTGAATCGTCACGGCCGCACCGTGCAGGAACGTGGCGCCCATATGCGCCGCCGTGAGAATGTTCGGCTCGTCCTGTTCCGGTATCTCGACCTTGATGATCGATGCCGCGGAAACCTGGGGTTCCGCCGCCCCGATCACGTGCATTCGCGCAAACCCGGAGCGGCCACCGGGGCCAAGAAAAATTGTCTGGGCACCCTTGACCAGACCCCGGGCCTCGAGATCGAGCCGCTTCATCCGATGCTTGAACGGCAACTCGATCCCGTCGCAAATCAAGGGCTCGCCGGGGAGGAGCCTGTCCGGCGGTGCATCATGGGCGGACCGGAACGCATGTATCAGGCGAATCCTCGTCGCGTTTCTCCAGACAAGCACCGGAGACCGCGCCATCAGCGTGGCATCGACGCGGGAGGCGAGCACGACCCGGCTGTCGTTCCTGGCGACGTCCTCGACCATCCGCCCGAAATCCTCGAAGGTCAGGTCCGCGTCGCCCAGGGCATGAGCCAGCTCAAGCACCGGATTGTCGACGTCCTGGCGATGGATTCGGCTGAGGGAGAGTTTCTTGGGCTGGGGGAGCGCATCAAAGACCATCTCGCCCGACTGGTTCACGGGTGCAAGCTGTGCCGGATCGCCAAACATCACGAGCGTCGGGAATATCTCCTGCAGATCCTTGAACTGCTCGGCATCAAGCATGGACGCTTCGTCCACGAACCCGATGTCCAGCGGATCGTCACGCCGCTGCCAGCCCTTGATGAAATCCGAGCCCTTCACGCCCGCGACGGCCAGTGCGCCCGGAATCGAGGGGTGCTTCTCGTAGAACGCCCCCGCCCGGTTCAGTGCCTCCTCGGTCACGCCCTCGACCTTGGGCTTCTTGCGACGACCTGCCAGCCACTCGGCGATCTTCTCGTATTCCGGGTCGTAGACCGGCGTGTAGAGAATTCGGTGAATCGTCGTTGCCGGCACGTCGTGCGACCGCAGGACGCTCGCCGCCTTGTTCGTTGGCGCGAGTATGGCCAGCGTGCGTGCGTTCCTGGCGCGCCGTCCCTCGTAGTCGCCGCCGACGGTCTCCACGCCGGCTTCGCGTAGGGTCTCGGCAAGTCGCGCCAGCAGCAACGTCTTGCCCGATCCGGCCTTGCCGATCACGGCCACCACGTTTCGCTTGGTCTTCCGGCGCCGCTTCGCGACCGCTTTCTCCATGTCGATGCCAGCCGCCAGCATCACCTCGGCGATGCGATCAAAGGCCTCGGCCTGATCCTCGGAAAACTCGGCGACGGGAAGCGACATGGGGTGCGTAACTATCCCGGATGCAATGGGTTCGCCAGAGGCTGGCAACGCGATCCGTGACGCTTGTCGAAATTCTCCGAACGACGTCGCGCCTTGCCCGGGTCCGGGCGTCAAGGCCGGCGCAAGCGAGGACGGGTCGTGCACCGTGCGGCGGCAAGACCCGCGCGGAGTCCGCGCCATCAGGATCGGGTTTCGGCGCCTCATCCATCCAGCGGGCCCTTGCCTTGAACTTGGTTGTCTGACAGCAGCGCCGTCGCGAATCCGGGGAAAATGGGTGTAGAGACTCAGTGAGACAGGACATCCGGGTCGGTGACGAAGCCCTTGATCTCGACGCTGACGACCATCTTGTCATCTTCGCCCAGGGCCCGCCAAGGCCGTCCCGGAATTCCGCCAGGCCGAAATCTCTGGCACTGTCAGGCAAGGATGGGTCGAACTGCAGTGTGAGGGCATGCATCAAATTGCACTTTCCGATCTTGTTCTCACCCACCTAACGACGCTGCCGGCGAGGGTCGCGTCCGGTTTGGAAAGGTTTCGAAAGGTCTCAATCGCCATCGGCGACAGATGCATCGAAGGCTGCCTCGCCAGCGATCATTGTTTCTGCATAGGCACGTTCGATCTGCGCCGCTTCATCCTCGGTCAATGCCCGAAACTCTTTCGCCCTGGCACGACGTGAGAGGGTGCCGCCGTTCTGGTGGAGGAAGCGGAACAGCAGATCGATGGTGCGCCCGGGCATCTCGACAATGGATTCGATCTGACCTCGGAACGCATCATGGTTCCGAAGGAATGCCGTCTCCGAGGGCAAGTCTTCCTCAATCGTCTTCCGAACGCACGAATAGAGGAATTCCGTGTGCGGGGTCGCATCGAAGAAGCGATAGAAATCTCCCGTGTCATTCAAGACCCGCACGTTGAACCTCTCCGTCGGCTCCCACTCGATCAGCGGCAGCAGCCGCGCGGAATAGCTTTCAAGGACCGTTCTGTACTCGTCGATGCGCTCGAAGATTGCTGCAGAAACGGGGAAGACCACGCCGGGCGGGTTGAAGCCGCGGTCCGCAAGAACATGATGGATCAGATAACGATGCAGTCGGCCGTTTCCGTCTTCGAACGGATGAATATAGACAAAGCCGAACGCGAGGATCGCTGCAGCCACGACCGGGTCGAAATGCCGCGACGCACGCTGGTCGAACGCGAACATGCCGTCGGCCAGGGATGGCAGATCCTCCTGCTTCGCGCCGACATGGTCGGGCAAGGGCATTCGCGTCTCGCGATCATGCTCGCCGACAAAACCGCCCTCATCGCGGATTCCGAGCTTGAAGAAGCGCGCATCGCCCATGACGATCCGCTGCAGCCGCAGCAGTTCATCTCGATCAAGCGGTTGGCGTCCCGCTTCTCCGATGGCGCGGCCCCATCGTTGCATCCGGTCTTGAGGCGGCCGTTCGCCTTCAATGGCATAGCTTGAACGCGAATCCTTCAGCAGCAGGACCGTAGCCGTTCGCGCGAGCAGGTCACGCGGCACGTCGGCGACAAATGCGCGAGCGCGCCCCGGCAGATCCATTGCCGTGAACTCCTCAAGTTTTGGCGTGCGAAAGACAAGCGGGCAAAAGTCTCGAGTTCCCGGCAGGTTGTCTTTCACGCGATACCTTGGAGCGTTCTCTCCCTCCGTCGCGAACTGCCGGTCCGGATCAACAACTGCAACATAGCGACCGCCTTCCGCATCTGGCAGATCCAGCCGCTCGCCCGTAAGCCATTCAAACAGGAACCAGATGCGTCTTGCGTAGCTGCCAGTCGGCTTGTCGCGCACGAACCCTTGCGATGACGTCAGGGCCGGTGGCTGCGAACAGCCTCTTGAGGACGGTCAGATCAAGCCCTTCGTACTTGAGCGCGAAGGTGAGGTGGCCAGCGACGTCCGCACCAGGGGCGTGACGTGGTGTCATGATGCGCCAGGCTTCATCTTCGACAATTCGGTGGCGACTTCCCGTCGCGAAGATTTTGCGGGGCAGCGGGACCTTCAGATCGTAGGCATCGATCAGGGCGCCATAGCCGGCGAGGGTTGCGGTCTCGGGAAGGCGACGTTCCTGAAAAACGTTCCTGGGGCCTGAAAACTGTACCTCATAACCAGATGGCATGAATGTTGCGCCCTCGTTGCGAATTCTGTTCGGAGACTTGGCCCTCCATGAATTTTGTTCCTAACGCATGAAAAACGTATCTGGAAAGGTGATTTTTATGAAAAATGCGCATCGCAGTCCGGATCTGAACAAGACGTCCTGCGCATCCGCCCACCGGCGATTGATGGCTTGGCTCTCCGAGGTCGCGCGACCTCCGAAATCCGGGTCTGAACGAGAGCGTTGACTCCTCGATGCACCGACTGAACCCAGCCGGTGACAGCACCGAAACCGGAGCCAAGCGAGCCGCGACTGCTGCACATCGCCAGCAGCCCGTTGCGCCGGAAAATCGGGCGGAGCGGCAAGGTTGTCCCCGAATTCGCTCGCCGCTGCGCCCGCATCCCCTTGATGATCCATTGCAATTGTGTCAACAGAGCCCCACGAGTGTTCCGGCATCCGGCATGACGTTGCCTTCCCGATCCATGCCGGCCACGAATCCGAGGAGGTGCTTCGCGGGGCATG
>JAJEAC010000091.1 GCA_022824315.1 Silicimonas sp. | reverse complement strand
TGCCGAATCTCAAGCTACCTGAAGTCCATGGCCTACAAGGGCTACAACCCCATGACCGCAATACAGATCGCGCTCATGGGCAAGGCCGCAGAGATGGCTTGAGGCCAACCCAGAATTCCGAAAAATGGCCCGAGCAGTTACAGAGCGCCGGCAATGTCTCGGGAAACGTCCGGATCATTCATTCGGGTATCGCTTTCTCCCATAGGCGTTCGCTTAACTCTGCGGCCGGGCAGAACTCCGCCCGGCCGCGGCACGGTGAACTTCGCGCTGGACTATGCATCGCAAATTCGGGTCCGTCTGCACAAACGCACCGAAAGACAAGACGGACCGGAAACAACGCATGCCGCGGACACCTGCGACATTTTGTCTTGCCTTGCGGCCGGAATCCGTTGCAGGGTTTCATCCGAGGCGGCGATCCGGATCCAGGATCCATCGAATGTTGGTTCGGCAGGCGGGCTTCGTTGCAGGGGCGATACCGTCGTCGCGCCTCGCGCTCCGGCGAAAGCTGACCGGAGCACGGCGTCACCGCCCGTGGTGGATGACAGCACTGACACAAGGAAGAAACCCTGCAATAGCTGAGAGGAGAGCGCGTCATGGCAGATAAGAGACCGGAAACGCTCGTGGCTGAAGCAGGGCTTATGAAGGGCCTTCACTCGGGCATGGGATTCGCGGCGAAAGGTATGGTCGTCGCGTTCGTTGTGTTCACGATTTTGAACGTGGATTTCGCCAACAGCATTTACCAGGCGATCCGAGGCTGGATCGAGGCAACGTTGGCATGGTACTACATCCTGATCGTCGTGTTCATCATGTTTGTTTGCCTGTACCTCATGTTCTCGCGACACGGATCGATCAAGCTTGGAGACGACGATTCGAAACCGGAGTTCAGCAATTTCTCCTGGTTTGCCATGTTGTTCTCCGCCGGCGTCGGCATAGGCATACTGTTCTTCGGCGTGGCCGAACCGATCTTCTATTTCGACAACTCGGGCGCGTTCGGATATCCCAACAATCCCCACGCGGACGCTGTCGGCGTGATCGACATGAACATGAACCGCGCCGTCCATGCCATGCGCGTGACCTATTTCCACTGGGGATTCCATGCTTGGGCGATCTACGTGATCGTCGGGTTGTGCCTCGCCTATTTCGGTTTCCGAAAGAAGCTGCCGCTCACGCTGCGTTCGTCCCTCTATCCGATCATAGGCGACCGGATCTACGGGCATGTCGGGCACGGCGTGGACCTTCTGGCGGTGTTCGGAACCGTTTTCGGCGTTGCCACGTCGCTTGGCCTCGGCGTGACCCAGATGGCGACAGGACTGAACGTGCTGTTCGGGATCGATCCGGGCCTCGTGACACAGCTGGCCCTGATCGTGGTCATCTCGATCATTGCGACGCTGTCGGCCGTGTCAGGAGTGGGCAACGGTATTCGCATCATCTCGGAGTGGAACATCTGGCTGTCCGTGGCGCTGCTGGCGTTCTTCCTGTGCTTCGGGCCGTTCAAGTGGCTGCTGGGCTTCTTCGTGACCTCCATCGGCGACTACATTTGGAACTTCATTCCGATGGGCTTCTGGACAGCCGGCACCGATCAGGAGATCGACTGGCAAGGCGGCTGGACGATCTTCTACTGGGGTTGGTGGATTTCCTGGGCGCCCTTTGTCGGCATGTTCATCGCCCGCATCAGCCGCGGTCGCACGATCCGCGAATTCATGGTTGGCGTGATGTTCGTGCCCACCACGATTTCCTTCTTCTGGCTGTGCATGTTCGGCGGCAATGCCATGTACATGGAACTCACGGCCGAAGGTGGCGCAGGCACGGCCGGCATAATCGAACTGGTGCGAGCCTGGAACCTGCCTGCGGCGCTCTACGGCACCATCGAACAGTTGACCGAACTCGCGTTCCTGCAGTGGCTGATGGCGGCACTGGCGACATTGCTGCTGGCGACCTGGTTCATCACCTCGTCGGACTCGGGAACCCTTGTGATCACCACCATGCTGTCCATGGGCAACGACAGCCCGCCGCAGCGCTTCCGGATCGTCTGGGGCTTGGGCGAAGGATTCGTCGCCGGCGTGCTGCTGCTGGCTGGCGGCCTCACGGCGCTGCAGACGGCATCCATCGCGGCAGCATTGCCGATCTCGGTCATCATGCTGTTCATGACCTACGGCCTGCTGAAGTCGCTGTCGGAAGACAACTCGTACGCGTCGGCGACAGCCGCGGCATAACCAGTGCAGGCCTGTCCGCCTCGGACAGGTGGTGTTGAGGAACGCCAACAGCGTTGGCTGGTGGCTCAAGCCGGAAGCGAGGTCGCAGACCGCGTTCAGGCTTGGGCCATCTGGCCTTTCCAATGCAAATCGGGCGATCCAGGAACGCGGTCAGGCCGGCTGGCCGAAAGGCTGTCAGCGTCCGTGACCTCGCAGCAGCCCTTCCGGTGCCGAGCGATCTGCATCGAATTGCCTCGAGATCATCGCAACGTCCTCCTGGCTCTGGCACCGGGACCGCCTCCTCCCGAGGAACGCCACGATCGTCTCCTTGCTGCACCTCCAGATCAGACTTGACTGTCCCGGTGTTCGCCGCTTCCCAGCCTTGGGAACCATCGTGGGACCGGACCAGGAACGCGCTGCCCCAAGCGGGATGCCCTCGGCTTTCCAGATCCCAATTGCCGATATATGCTGCGGCACCGAGAAGTTGCCCACGACGCGGGCGTACGGACATTCGAGAGACGCGGCGGAGTCCTTGCAGTGACGCTTCCAGACTTGATTTTGGCGGAGTGCGAGCCGCGCCCACCTCAAAGTGCCGCCTCAGCGGTCCTTGACGCCAGTCGCCGCGAGCCGATCCTCGGCGGCGACCATGGGTGAGTTCCTCCTTTGTCGTCGGTTCCACGAATTGGAGGCCGCCAAGGTCTTTCACGTTGATCTGTCGCGCCATGCAACGCGCGAAGCCGAAGCAATGGAATGGCTCGATGAAACGGAGCGTACGCGCCAACGCCGGTTCGTGCATCCCCGGCCAAGTCGCGAATTCACGCTGTGCCGGGCAGCCCTCCGATCATTGCTGTGCCGCGAACTCAAGTGCAGCAACGACGATCTGTCGTTTGGGACATCGCGACACGGCAAGCCGTTCGCCCGGGTGATTGGCGTTGCGGCACCTGTCGCCTTCAATGTCAGCCACAGCGGTCGGCATGGCCTGATCGCACTGGCACCGAAAGGCCGGGTCGGGGTGGACGTTGAGGAACGCTCGCCCAACCGCAACCTGGACGTCTGCATCCGGTTGCTCTTTGCTCCAAACGAACAGGCCGAATTCGAGAACGTGCATGGACAGGGCAAGGTCGACCAGTTCTACCGCATCTGGACCCTGAAGGAGGCACTGATCAAGGCGGTCGGTGCCGGCCTGTCGATCGATACCGCCAAATTCGAGGTTCCGCTCGCCATGGTGCGCGGCGTGAAGACCGGCGTGTTCAGCTTCCCTGATGCGCCGACGGTGGCGTGGGATCTCGAGAGCATAGGCAATGCCGAGTTTGCTGCGGCCATTGCCTATGAGCACGAAGAAAAATGAGGGGATTTCGATGAACTGGACCGCAATCCTGCAGAGAGTGTGTGAGGATCCGGTGATGGCGCTGGAACATTGGCTGGACGAGCATTTTACCAAGGTCGAGCGCTTGGTTCTGTCCCTGATTGTCGACGGATGTCCGCATCACAACGAATCGACACCTGGCGCAGCTATCCTTCACGACTTGTCGGACACCTCGACAATCCTGCGCCGCGATCATGAGACGGAAGAATATCCAGCCTCAAAGTTGCGTCAGGTGGCGCTCCGCATTGCGCTTTTCAGCAAGATCCTCGATGCAACAAACACCGATCCCCAGGATGTTATGCGGATAAAGATGCTTCGCCGGGATTTCGGTGCCTTGCTGCTGATCAATCCGCACTGGACAGAAAGGGATCCCGTTCCGCAGTGTTGGCCGACCCGCCACGCGACCCGGCCCGAACTGCCCGAAGGCCGCATCATCCAAGTGATCGCGACCGCGAACCTTGCGGAGGGCTAGAAAATGGCTGCTATCGGCATCCTGGGCATGGGAACCATGGGCGCGGCTGTGGGAACCGCCCTAAAGACCTTTGGTCACCGTGTTCTGACCGACCTTGGCGGACGTTCCGAAGTGTCAGTTCAGCGGGCAATCGAGCGCGGGATCGAGGTCGCAGACAGCCTGAACCAGCTCATGACCGAAGTCGACATCCTGTTTTCCATCGTGCCGCCCGACCAGGCACTTCCTGTTGCCGAAACTCTGGCCGGCGCAAGCGCGGGAATTTCTGAGAAACCCGTATTTGTGGATGCCAACGCGGTAGCACCCCAAACAGTGCAGCGCATGGTGCTTGTGTGCGGGAATGCGAACCTGCCGTTCCTGGACGGTGGCATTGTGGGCGGCCCGCCGAACGGTGCAGCGCGCCCGCGGCTATATCTTGCGGGGAGCCACACCGACGCGGTCGCCTCTCTCGACGGGCAAGCCTTTGATCATGTCGTTCTGCATGGTCAAGCCGGGCAAGCCTCGATGTTCAAGATGCTATATGCCGGGCTGACCAAAGGACTGAACGCTCTCTTGGTCAACCAGCTCATGGTGGCAGAACGTGCAGGCCTGTTCGAGGCGTATGTCGAGGAGCTGGCAGTGTCACAGCAAGCACTTCTTTCCAGGGCTGAGAGCGTAATCCCTCGCATGCCGGCTGATGCCGAACGCTGGACGCCCGAGATGCGCGAGATCGCGTCTGCTCTGGGGGAGCTAGACTTGCCAACGGGGTTTCACAGGGCGGCCGAACGCATCATGCAAAGGCTTGCGTCCTCACCGTTTGCGACGGAGACGCGCGAAACCGTCGATCCTGGCAGAACGGTTCGCGACACGTTGCGCGATCCTTGTGCACGCAATGTCAAGTAGATCATTATGTTGAGTCTGTGAGCCCGTCCCCATGAAATCCTGCGGTGCCAAGCGCGGCTTGCCTGAAATCGCGTGGAGCTGGCCCCAAGGCTGTCAGGCAGCGAGAGTGGTGAGTCGTCGATATCGCGGATCTGGCGCTTTTCAAGGTTCGGCGCCGAGGTGCAATTCAGGAATTCCTTCCTTCCAACCGGCAAGGCCCGGGGGTGAGTCTTGGCGGACATCGCCAAGGCGAGTCCCAGCCAAAATGAGATCTTCCGGAAGTCGCAGGTGGCTTGCAGGACGTGAATTTCGCAGCTGTCGCCGCAATCTCGTGCACGCGATTGCGGCGACCTGATGGTCACATGCGTGTATGAGTCACGCATTACGCCGTCAAAGCGTGGCTGGTCATCTTTCTGGAGATGCCCGCCATAGAGGAGACGATGCATGAAGTTCATGCTGCCAAATGGAGGCTGAAGTTCTGGAGGATCAACGTGACGCAAACAGTTGCGGAATTGACCGTCGGTTCGCTGATTTCGAACGGCCTCGACACTCTCTATTGTCTGCCAGGGGTTCAACTCGATCCGTTCCTGGATGCCTGCTATGACACAAGGGACAGGCTGCGGATCGTTCATACCCGCCATGAACAAGGCGCGGCCTACATGGCCATGGGAGCGCAAGTGGCGACTGGCAGCCCCCAGGCTTATTGTGTCGTGCCTGGCGCCGGGTTTCTGAACTCGACCGGGGCCCTTTCGACCGCGTATGCGATCCATTCGCGGGTTCTTGCCTTAATTGGTCAGATACCGAAGAGCGCGATCGGCAAGGGATTCGGCGTGCTGCACGAAATTCCGGACGAGCTGGGCATATTGGCGCGGTTGACGAAGACGGCCTCGACGCTTGATCGCGCAGAAGACGCCGCAGACACCCTTCGACGCACATGGCGTGCCCTGAAATCTGGGCCGCCGCGACCGGTCGGCCTGGAAATCCCGGTGAATTTCTGGACGTCGGATACAGGCTTTGCCGGCGAATTGATCGTGGCCTCCGACCCCGGCCCCGCCATCGACGGCGACATGATCGCCGAGGCCGCGAAGCTGATGCAATCGGCCAGGTCGCCCTTGATCGTCGTTGGCAGCGGTGCGCTGGATGTCAGCCAGGACGTGCGGCGACTATCAGAAGCCCTTTCCGCACCCGTCGTCGCATTTCGCAATGGGCAGGGCGTGATGTCCGCAGACGCACCATTGCACATCGCCATGCCTGTCGCACATGCTCTGTGGCCCAAAGTCGATCTGGTGATCGGGCTTGGGTCGCGCCTGCAATCACAGGTCATGGCCTGGGGTTCGGATGACGACCTGAAGATCATTCATGTCACGATTGACCCCGAGGAGATCGGACGAATCAAGGAGCCAACGGTCGGTCTCTGCGCCGATCTTGGTGACGCCATGCCGGCCCTGCTGTCAGCGCTGGAAGGCAACGAGGACAAGCGCGACGATTGGGTCGAAACGGTACTTGCCGAAAAGGCCCGAACAAACTCAACGATATCCGAAAAGCTCGCCGCACAGCTTTCGTGGTTGCGTGCAATTCGTGCGGAATTGCCACGCAACGGCATTCTTGTCGATGAGATTACGCAAATGGGATACGTGGCACGGTTTGGGTTCCCGAGCTACCTGCCAAGGACGGTTGTTACTCCCGGGCACCAGGCGACACTTGGGTACGGATATGCCACCGCGCTCGGCGTGGCTGACGCGCGGCGAGACGTGCCGGTCGTGAACTTTTGCGGCGACGGCGGGATCATGTTCACGCTGAACGAAATGGCGACCGCCGTTCTTCACGAAATTCCGATCACCACCGTCGTTTTTTCGGATGGCCATTTCGGCAACGTGAGAGGCCTCCAAAGAGTTCACTATCAGGGTCGCTTCATCGCCAACGAGCTCGCCAATCCCGATTTCGTAAAGTACGCCGAAGCGTTCGGTGCACAGGGCCTTCGCGCAACCACGCCGGACGAGCTGCGCGCACGCCTTCGAGAGGGCATGGCACATGCAGGTCCGACACTGATCGAAGTGCCGGTCGGCGAATTCAACAGCCCCTGGGAATTCGTCCTCATGCCAAGGAACAGGGGACTATGACAAGCTGGATCAAGTCGCCATCGTCTCCCCGCGCAGCGCGCCTGTGTCCTCACGCAAGCACGTGGCACCGAACCGCCCGTGATCGCCACGGGTATCGTCGGCCTCCCCATATTTTAGGTGCCGACAATTCGTTCCGCGACGGAATTCGGGACGAAGCACGCTTGCCCTTGATACCGCTCAACTCGCAATGCAAGTGAGAACATGGAATTTGAAAGCTACATGCACCTCGCTTTGGAGGAAGCGCGCGCCGCCGCAGATCGGGACGAAGTGCCGGTCGGTGCCGTGCTGATCAGCCCTGACCGAGAGATCCTGGCGCGCGACGGAAACCGCACCCGCGAGTTGTCCGATCCGACCGCCCATGCGGAAATGCTGGTCATTCGTGCAGGAACGACGCGCCTCGGCTCCGAACGCCTGAAAGGGTGCGACCTTTACGTGACGCTGGAACCCTGCGCGATGTGCGCAGCAGCGATTTCGGCGGCACGGATTGCGCGTCTCTATTACGGCGCGTCGGACCCGAAATCCGGCGGGGTCGCCCACGGTGCACGCGTGTTCTCGCATCCGCAGGCGCACCACGCACCCGAAGTCTATGACGGCATTGGCGCAGAGGCTTCCAAGAAGCTGCTCCGGGGAATGTTCCGGGACAAGCGGTGACAGAGCCACCGGGCGTGGCAAGGTGCGCGCCTCGCAATCGCCGTCCCTGTCCACGCCGGGCGCCCGCACCAATCAAGGGTTTCGATGTCGTCGAAGTCCGTGCGAATTGGCAGTTGCTTCATGGTGCCCGACGCGGATCAGATCTCAAGTGTCTCCATCACTTGCGGTGTGCGCACGTCCACTCCTGGCAGGTCGGCTACAAGTTCGTCCGCCGACTGGGCGAGAATCGGAAAGGTCTTGTAGTGGCAGGGAATCACGGTCTTGAAGTTGAAGAACTTCTTTGCCGCCCAGGCTGCGCCCTTCATGTCCATCGTGAAATGCCCGCCAGCGCAGAGAATCCCGATGTCCGGCGCATGGTATTCTCCGATCCAGGCCATGTCTGCCATGATGTCGGTGTCGCCCGAGACATAGATGCAGTGTCCTTCCCCGCGAATGATGTATCCGGCCTCGGCGCCTGCATAGACCGGTCCCGCATCGGAACCGAGCGAGGACGAGTGGGTCGCCGCAACCATCGAGACCGCGACCTTGCCCAGATTCACCGTGCCGCCCTTGTTGAACCCCACCGTTGCCACGCCCTCGGCCGCCTCCCAATGACCCATCAGGTCGTAGATGCCGACGAGCGGCGCCCCGGTCTCCCGAGTCAGCGCAAGCGCATCTCCTGTATGGTCGCCATGCCCATGGGTCAGAAGTATGTGGGTGGCTCCCGCTATAGCCGCGTCGCGGCTCTCCTCCGGAAAGACAGGGTTGCCGCTCAACCAGGGGTCCAGGAGCAGTGTCTGGTCCTCGATTTCAATCCGGAATCCGCCATGGCCCAGCCAAGTGAGTTTCATTTGTACCTCCCATCTATCTCTGGTTCAGGATAACAGGAGACGACATGGACTGGACAGGCACAATCGACGGATATTGCGAACGGACGGATCCCGCGTTCTGGTCCGAACCTGTCAACGCGGTCACCAACCTGGCGTTCCTCCTAGCCGCAATCGTGATGTGGACACGAACGCGGGGCATGCCGGCAGGACAGGTGCTGTCGGCACTTCTCTTCCTGATCGGGGTCGGGTCGGGACTGTTCCACACCTTTGCGACGGGATGGGCCGCAGTTGCGGACGTTGCGGCAATCGTGGTGTTCACTCTTGCCTATCTCTACCGTGCAAACCGGGACTTCATGGGCTGGCCGACCTGGTTGTCAGGCCTCGGCACTTTGGCCTTCCTGCCTTATTCCCTTGTCCTGACGCGGGTCTTCGAAGCCCTGCCGTTCTTCGCGATATCAAGCTTCTATTGGCCCCTGCCCCTTCTCATATTCGCCTACGCGGCGCTGTTGCTGCGATCCTCCCCGGTGACGTCCCGCAACCTCGCAGTCGGAGCGGGAATCCTTTGCGTTTCGCTGGCGGCCCGGTCCGTGGATGAACTGTTCTGCACAGCCTTCCCGCTGGGCACGCATTTCGCATGGCACATTTTGAATGCGATCATGCTCGGCTGGATGATCGAGACCTGGCGTCGCCACAGATCCTGAACCGGCAATTCCGGAACCGGACTTGATCGGAACGCGAATGACAATCCGCAATTCCTGGAAGAGTTTCTTGTCGTTCCTTGTCGGTCCGTTGCTCTACGGCCTTGGATTCGTGGACTTTCCGCTCGGAACCGTGTGTCCTGCGGCGAAACAGGAAGGGTCGAGAATTGCAAGTTGGCTCTCGGCATTGGGATGCTCGACCGTCCGTTTGCAGGACCGCATGCCGAGAAGCCCGGCAAGGAAGGTGACACGCATCCGGCATGCAACGACTCCGGATTCGATGGCATGCAGGCCCGCGCCACACGACACGGAATCCGGCCATGACGATGTTTCCGAGGCATGGCGCTTGGACCCCAAAAGGGGCGCAGGTCGAGTTCTGGGTCGCGCACTTCCAGCCCGAAACCCTGCTCTGCGGAAACGATGCAGACAAGGTCGGCGACATTGCTGCGACGGTCCTTGCCGGACACCATCCCGGTATCCTGCACGCTCACCCCGAAGAGGAGTGGGACTGGAACGCGATGCTA
The DNA here is from genome assembly GCA_022824315.1 of Silicimonas sp. GTDB lineage: Bacteria > Pseudomonadota > Alphaproteobacteria > Rhodobacterales > Rhodobacteraceae > JAJEFO01. The sequence goes on along the minus strand of JAJEAC010000091.1, from coordinate 14,561 downwards.
CGGGCGTTCCCTACCCCCCCGTACGCACACGAGACGAACGCATGCCGGCAGCGGGCCGCAACTGCCCTGACACCATGGCTGCGATCCATGCTCGCGAGCCGGTCTGGTCGGTGAACCGGAACCGTCGCCAGACCCACGGAAGCCGCAAGTGCAAAGGGCATGCCGCCACAAGCGGCCCTCTGCCGCCGGTCACGGGCAAGGCAGTGGAAATGGGCAGGCACGAATGGGCAAGTGCAGGGCCCAAAGTACCCGCCCGCGTTGACCAGATTGGCAACGCGTTTCGAAAACGCATGGCATGGAGGGGTCTTCTTGGCATCCATGTCGAACCTGCCCTCTCAAATGAAAAGCGTCGGGCGTTCACGCTTGAAGATGCGGTCTTCTGGTTCGCTTCCCAGAAGTTCGCGGGCGTGTCTGTGGCCGGAATAGACGGCGGCCTGGATCGTTCCCGGGACTTCGGCGTCGCCGATGGTGCGGTGCGGGATATGGCGGCCGTGCAGCTCGCGCGACAGTGCATCGTCCGGCATCCGATTGGTCACTGATACCAACGTCGACCCGAGAATCGGGCCGACGCGGTCACCGGTATCTGATCGCACGATGTGCAGGGCACCGTTTTCCCAACTCGTGGCTGTCGAATTTGGATGCATGCTCACGCCGCACGCCTTCAATTCGGCGATCATTCTTGGGTGCTCGAGCGTGCTCATCATCCAGCCGCCGATTATCGGCGCGCCGGTCACGACGTGAACGTCATGCCCCTTGTCCGCGAGATGCGCCGCAAGCGCGTTGGCCATGTAGTAGTGATCGTCATCGTAAATGACGACCCTTCCACCGGGCACCGCCCCATTCAGGATGTCGTCGGGGGTCAGCGCCTGACCAGCGAATCCCTCGATTGGCGTCAGGTTGGAACGACCGCGCCCGTCATCCAGCCAGTGCGAACCTGTGCCAATGAGCACTTCGTCGGCGTCGAACTCCGCAATTCCGTCAGCATCGAGGTTGCTGTTCGGAAACAGGCTGACATTTGCCATCTGTCGCAATTGATAGAGCCGATAGTCGCGCACCCGACCCCAGGCAGACAGGTTCTTGATACCCGCTTCCTTCGCGACCCGGCCACCCATCTCCGGCGCCTTGTCCGCAACCGTGACCTCGTGCCCCGCGCGCGCCAGCGTCAGCGCCGCCTCCAATCCGGCAGGACCGCCCCCGACGATCAGGACGCCTTTTGTCTCTTCCGATCTTGGCACGAATTCCGGATGCCAGCCACGGCGCCACTCCTCGGAAACAGTGGGATTCTGGGTGCAGCGCACATGAACGCCGGACACCTCGACCGATACGCACACATTGCACCCAATGCACTCGCGAATGTCGTCGACCCGGCCCTCCCGGACCTTGGCAGGCAAGAAGGGATCCGCGATGGAAGCCCTTGCGCTGCCGATGATGTCGAGCACGCCGCGCCTGATCTGGCTGACCATTGAATCAGGCGACGTGAAGCGACCGACGCCCAGGACTGGCTTTTGCGTTACCTGCTTGACGAATCTTGTTACGTCTTCCTGAAAGCCTTCCCGCGCGTAGCGCGATGTGCTGCTGTCAGCGCTCCAGCCAGAAACGTTGACGTCCCAGAGATCGGGCAATTCGGCCAACGCTTCCACTGTGTCGCGTCCTTCCCCATCGAACTGGATGCGCTTGGGGCCTGACGCTTCGTGCACCGCAAAGCGCAGGGCGATTGCCATTTCGCCGGCCGCTTCGTCCATCGCGTCCTCCAGGACCTCGCGCAGAAGCCGCAGGCGATTTTCAAAGGAGCCGCCGTACTCATCGGTTCGAAAATTGTAACTCGGCTGCAGGAAATGCCACAGGATCGACGCATCATGCGCCGCATAGACATAGGCGATGTCGTAGCCGGCCCTCTTTGCCCGCCCGATCGCTGCTCGGTGCGACTGTCGCAGGCGCCGGATGTCGGACTTGTCCATTGCCTTTGCCGAATAGGGCATGTCCGGCTTCAACGAGGGCATGCTTGACGGTCCAAGGATCGGGTAACCGTTTTCGATGCCGCGCGACCTCAGTCCCGTATGGCCAAGCTCGATCGACGCCAGCGCGCCATGTTCATGGATCTTTTCGACCGAGCGCGCGTGCACCTTGACATCGCCGTCGTCCCAAAGTCGTTCATAGGGAAGACCCGAGAGATCCGACGTCGGATCGATCTCCGTCAGCTGCATCCCCACGATGCCCCAACCGCCTTCCGCCCGCATCGCACGGTTGCCGATGGCGCCATTGGGCTGAAGGTAGGAATTGCCATTGGCGTAAGGCGCAACCGAGAACCGGTTGGGCGCCGTGACCGGCCCGATCCGGACCGGATCGAACAAGACCTTGTATCGCTGATCCGCCAACGCTCAGCCCATCCTGATGGTGCCGTCAGCGACCCAGCCGTCGATGATTTCCACGACCTTCTCTGAAAACGCCAGATCGTTGATGTGGCAATCCATCACCGTCAGCTCGACAGGCGCGGTCATCTCCGCCTTGTAGGCCTCGACCATCGTTGCCAGCGCCTCGGGATCGTGGGCAGGCATGCCTACGGTGTCCCAGGCGTGGATGCCATGGGTCGGCAGTACAAACTGGACTGGACCTTTCGACTTCTTGAGCCGCCCTGCGACCTCCCTGGCCAGGTCGCAGCGTTCCTCGGCGGTAAGGGCGGACGAGGCGATCAGCCGATTGTGGGCATGGAACTGGCGGTCGCGAAATCGCTCGGGCACTGGTTGCCAGGCTGCAAAGTCAATCATGTCGCCGAATCCTGGCGCGGCTATTATCGGCGTGCCCCGACGCCCCGCCGCAGTCATCCGATGCGCGCCGGCATTGACGATGGAGCCGACCATCAAGTTGCCGATCTCGGCCACGGCAAGCTCCAGAACACAGGCAAAATAGCCCTGTTCGGCAAGGCTCTCCATCGCCATGCCGCCCATGCCGGTGCCGTGAAACACCGCCAGCGAAAACCCGCGGTCGATCAGCGGCTGGCGCAGGTGCACCATGTATTGCAATGCTGAAGACCCGAAGCTGACCATGCCGATGACCGGCCGGTCCGGGTCGGGCGCCACCACGGCCTGTGCGGCACCCCAGACCGCCCCTGCCGCCTGGCTGAGTGTTGCCATGCAAATGTCGTTCAGCCCGTAAAGACCGCCGGCCCACAGGATCATCTGGATGTCCGCCGAAAGACGGTCGGGTGGGATCAGGGCGGAAAAGGCAACGGTCGAGACCACGTATTTCGGCACGCCGATCGGCAAGGCGCGCGCGCAGTCAAGGGCAAGATCGGTACCCATCGTACCGCCCATTGCCAGCATCCCGTGAATCTTGCCGCTCGCGTGGAGATTTGCCGTCAGTTTCGCGGCCCCAAGGGCCATGATCTGCATCGCGTGGTTCTCGTCCCCGCTGTCGATGGCATCCTGAATGGTCTTGCCCGCGGCCTCGGCTACCTGGTGCTTTGAAATGTCCGTGGGAGCGTCAGGATCACCCAGAACGCTCACGTCCATCGAGATCACGCTGCCGCCAAGCTCGCGGATACGATCGCACACGAAATTCAGTTCGGCATCCTTCGTGTCGTAGGTGCCGATCACCAGAATTGTCTTTGCGTCACTCATCTTGTCCTCCCAGTTGCTGGTCTAGCCCCGCATGATCTCGCCCGCAGGATCATAAAACGGCGCCAACTGAACATTCAGCGGATACATCTCCCCGGCGATCTGGACTTCGAAGCCTCCTTCATCGATCCAGTCCTTGCTGACCCCGCCGCCGCAATGCAGACTCGCCAGTCCAACCATGGCTTCGATCCGGAAGCCCCAATCTCCGGACGTTACGAAGCCAACGATCTCGCCGTTCTTCCAGACGGGTTCATTGTGGATGAGATATGGTCCTTCCTCGACCGTCAGGCCGGGAGCCTTGATGCAGACGGTCCGCCACTGTGTTGCCGGTGCTTCCGATTCTTTTTGGGCAGTCAGGCGCGCCCTGCCAACGAATTCGTCTTTCGAGAGATCGACGGCAAAGCCAAGACCGGTCTCGTACGGTGTATCGTCTTCGCCGATGTCATGACCGAAATGGCGAAAGCCCTTTTCGATCCGGCAAGCATTGAGCGCGAACATCCCCATGTGCCGGAGACCATGCTGACGACTGGCTCCGAAAACGGCCTCGTAGAGCCCTGCTGCAAACTCGGTCGGGAACAGCATCTCGTAGCCAAGTTCGCCCAGGAAGGACCGTCGGATCACCCATCCCCTGGCATAGGCCAGATCTACCTCACGTGCGGCTCCGAAGGGCATCGCTTCGCTCGAGAAGTCGTCAAGGCTGAGACTTTGCAGGATCTCGCGGGATTTCGGGCCATGAATCGTAAGCAGGCAATGTGCCGATGTTGCGTCGAAGACCTCGAAGCGCATGTCGGCGTCGGCATGCCAGCGGATAAGCTGCTGATCGCGAATTTGGCTTGGGTGGCCAGTGACGATCATGAAGCTGTCTTTGCTCAGGCGAGTGACGGTGACGTCTGCCTCGATTCCGCCCCTTTGGTTCAGAAACTGCGTATACACCGAAGCCCCGCTTTCGACATTCATCTGGGCGCCGCAGATCCGGTTAAGGATGCGCTGCGCATCAGGGCCCTGCACCACGATCTTCGCATACATGGACTGATCGACCAGAACAGCCGCATCCCGCGCCGCGATGCATTCCTGCTGCACGAAACGCGACCAAGGCTTCCAGCGTAGCGACGGTGCATCGACCCAGCCGCCACCTTCGGTTTCGAAATACATCGGGACTTCCCAACCGATCCGCTCGGCGAAGCACGCCCCAGCTGCCGCAAGCCTGTCGTGCAGCGGCACGCGGCGGACACCCCGGGCGGACTGGATCTGGCGCCCGGGCCAATGCAGTCCGTAGTGAAAGCCCACGGATTCCGCGGCCCGGTCCTGGTTGTAACGGGTGTTGGCTTGAAAGGGATGCGCGCGCGTCGCCAGGAGCGGACCCATAGATCGCGAAGGACTGCCATCGATCAGCCACTCCGCCATGGTCAGCCCGACGCCGCCGGAGTTGAGGATACCGTTGGAATTCATGCCCGTCGCGACAAAGACGCCCTGCACTTCAGGGGTCGGCCCAAGGTACGGCCGACCATCCGGCGTAAAGCTCTCCGGTCCGCAAAAGAAAGTCTGGATGCCCAAGGAGCACAGCGACGGCATCCGGGCGAACATCAGTTCCAGTTCGGGCTCCAGATGCTCCATGTCGAATGGAAGCTCGTTGAACTCAAAGTCCTCAGGGATCGGTTGATCCTTGGCCCAAGTCTTGCCCTGCGCCTCGAACGCGCCGATCAGCAATTTGCCGGCATCCTCTTTCCAATAGGATCGCTCTTCGCTGATGTTGAGGATCGGTCGGGTCGACGGCAAACCTTCGACGGGTTCCGTCACAATGTAGAAGTGTTCGCAGGCGTGGAGCGGAATTGTAATTCCGTGCGACTTGGCAAAGAGGTGGCTCCACATTCCGCCTGCAATCAGGACCTTGTCCGTTGCGATGACACCGCGGTCGGTGACAACACCGCGAACCATTCCATCACGGATGTCCAGACGCTCGACTTTGGTGGCCTCGAACACCTGCGCACCCCGCGCCCTGGCTCCCTTTTGCAATGCGACAGTCACGTCCAGCGGATTGACCTGCCCGTTTGACGGAACATGAAAGGCGGAAATCACGTCCTCCGTGACGAGGTCGGGCCAATGCTCCGACAATTCCTCCATGGGCATCATTCTGGATGGAATTCCGACACGGTTGGCGTGGTCGTTGCTGCGCAACAATTGCTCGTGACGCACGTCGCTCAGTGCGAGGTTTATCGTGCCGTTCTGCTTGTATCCCGTCGCCTGACCCGTCTCGACCTCAAGATCCCGGAACAGTTTGGCCGTGTATTTTCCCAGCTCCGTCTGGGCCGCGCTATCGCGAAGCTGGCCAACGATTCCCGCGGCGTGCCAGGTCGTGCCACTGGCGACCCTTCGCCGTTCGACCAGAACGGCGGGTACGCCGCGATGGGCCAAATGATACAGCGTGGAGACACCAATGACGCCACCGCCGATGATGACGACCGGCGCTCGGGGTGGAAGGTCCGCTGCCATGATGACCCTGCTCTCCCGGTGTCAGGCCGCGCCAAGGCCAGTGTCGAGCGCCGAGATGATCGCTTCGACTTCGCTTTCCGAAATGACCAGCGGAGGTGACAAAAGGATGTTGGGTCCGGAAACGCGGACGATGACGCCGTCTGCATAGGTTGCGTCATAAATCCTCTTGGCCGTTTTCGGATCGATCGGCGTCTTGGATTCGCGATCCTCAACCAGTTCCAAAGCGGTCATGAGACCTTCACCGCCGCGCAGGTCTCCGACGATGCCGTGCCTGTCCTCGAGCGCCTTGAGCCCCTCAAAGAGCTGTGCGCCTCGCGCCGCCGCATTCTCCTTGACGTTCAGCTTCAGGGTCTCCTTGAGCGTCGTGATCGCGGCCGCCGCACCGACGGGATGACCCGAACAGGTGTACCCCGAAGCAATGTAGGCGCGGCCCGTTTCGTCACTCTCAAACGCGTCGGCCACATGGTCACTCACCATGACCGCACCGAAAGGAAAGTACCCGTTGGTAATCGCCTTTGCCGTCACCGCGATATCCGGCTTGACGCCCCAGTGGCGCGAACCCGACCAGCTTCCGGTGCGCCCGTAGCCTGTGATCACCTCGTCCGCGATCAGCAGCATTCCGGCCCTGTGGCAGATCTCGCGCACGCCGGGCATGAAACTGGCATGCGGAACGATCACGCCGCCAGCACCGAGGATGGGCTCCATGATGAATGCGGCGACGGTTGCCGGGTTCTGGAAGGCGATTTCATCCTCGATCGCCTGAAGGCAAAGCTGGGCAAGTTTCTCGGGATCGCTTTCGTTGAAGGGATTGCGATAGGTCCACGGGCACGGCATCTGATGACATCCGGCCAGCAGCGGCTCGTATTGCGTCCGGAATGGCGAATTTCCGTTCACCGAGGCTCCACCAGTGTGCGTGCCGTGATAGCCCTTTTTCAGGCTGAAGTACTTGATCCGGCCTTCTTCCCCGCGCAACTTGTGATACTGGCGCGCCAGACGCAGCGCGATTTCAATGCCGTCAGACCCGCCGGACGTATAAAACGCCCGGGTCAGACCATCAGGATCGAAGAACTCGCGAAGCATCCAGCTGAGTTCGATCGAAACGTCATTGGTCGTGCCGCGAAAAATCGAGTAGTAGGGCAGCGCATTGAGTTGCGCATACATGGCATCCTTGATGGCATCGCAGGAATAGCCAAGGTTCACGTTCCAAAGTCCACCGACGGCATCGATGACTTCATGCCCGTCAAGATCGGTGACCCGCACACCTGATCCCTTGGTCAGGATCTGTGGCGCATTGGCACGCATGTCCGCAGGATGTGCCATTGGGTGCCACAGGTGCTTGGCGTTGTTTTCCTTCAGGAAATTACTGTCCTTCATGAGACCTCCTCCCGTCGCCCCTTGGTCCTGGCACGTTCGTTTCAGGAAGTCCGGCTGGCGGTGCTTCGGCTTGGGCTCCGCCCGAGGAGACTGTCATCGGTTGCTTTCCCGCGATGTCTTGAAACCGCGCCAAAGGCCAAAGGCATGGCTTGCCAGAACAATGATGATGATCAGGAACAGCATGAACGCGATCGGGCGATCGACGAAATCGAGGGGCGTCTTTACCCGCATCATGGACGTGCGAAGCTTGTTTTCCATGATGCCGCCAAGCACCATGCCGAGGATGATCGGCACAATCGGCAGGCTGAACCGTTTCATGATGAATCCGAAGATTCCAAACCCGGCCGCCATTGCGCAGTCGATGGCGGAATTTCGCAGCGAATACACCCCGACAAACGATAGCGTCAGAACGGCCATTCCGATGAAACGGGTCGGGATTTCGATGACCTTCAGCAGGATGTTCGTCGAAAACAGCAAGAACACCAGGACCAGAACATTCAGGACAAGCAGCGCCAGGTAAATTGCGACGACGAAGTCCAGCTGGTTCTGGAACAGGCCGGGTCCGGGAATGACATTGTGGACGTAGAACACCGACAGCATCATCGCCGTGAGCGCCTCGCCCGGAATGCCAAGCGCAAGCAGCGGGATCATCGCCGCTGCCGGCACTGCATTGTTGGCCGTCTCCGAGGCAATCAATCCTTCCGGCGACCCCTTGCCGAAGGCCTCAGGGGTTTTCGAGGTCTTCTGCGCATAGGTGTAGCTGAGGAACTGGGCGGTGAACTCGCCCACGCCGGGAATCATGCCCATCATGACGCCAAAGCTGCCGGAGGCTGCGGCGACGCGCTTATAGACCGCCAGTTCCTTGAACCCTGACAACAGCCCTCCGGTGATCGGCTCGGCATGGGCGCGCTTGTCGGGCTCGACGAGCAGGACAAATGCCTGGCTGATGGCAAAAAGGCCCAGAACAACAACGATAAGGTCCACGCCGCCTGACAGCCACGTTTGTCCAAAGGTGTATCGCTGCGAGTATTGAAGCGTCTCAAGCCCGATCGTGTTCAGCCAGATGCCGAAACCCGCCATCATGCCTGCAAGCAGAATTTGACCTCGATGTGCGAGGACAACGAGGATGACCCCCAACAATGCCGCCAAGAAAATTTCCCGGCTTCCGAACATCGGTGCGATCCACGCCAGAACCGGGGACAAGAGGATGAGACAGACTATCGAGAATACAGCGCCGTAAAATGAAGCGGAATAAGCCAGCGACAACGCGCGCCGAGCCTCTCCGCGTTCGGTCATTGGCGTGCCCTCGTAGGTGGTGAGAGCATTGACGGCCGTTCCGGGCGTGTTGATGAGAATCGCCGGAATGGCGCCGCCATACATGGACGACCCGTAAATTCCGAGCAACGCGGACAGTCCCACGATGGGGTCCAGCGAAAATGTGGCCGGCAAGAGAATGGCAATGGCCACCGCCGCCCCGACACCGGGAATGGCGCCGATGATAACGCCACCGACTGAACCCACCACCAGAGCGGCGACAACGTCCCAACGCGCAAGGATCAGAATTGCGGAACCGAGCAGTTCCATGATCAGAAATTCACGATCATGAAGTTGCGCAGGGGACCGGGCAGATATTCATAGACCGCGCCGCCCGGGATTTTCACGGCAAGTCCAGTCTTGAACACCAACACGATCGCCAGCCCCAGCAGCGCAGCGGCGCCCAAGCTCCTGACGTCGCGGTAGCCTTGCCTCAAGGCCAGCGAAATCGTGAATGCCATGGTCGTCGCAAGATAACCCAGCACCGGTACAACCGCGACATAGACCATGAACCAGATCAGGTATTCGAAGGCACGCAGCCAAACCGCCACTTCGCCCGGGTTCCAGCCCGCCTTGACCCGCCAACTCAACGCAATTTGCGCGAGTCCGAAACACACCATCGAAAGAACTCCGATGGCAGGCCAGAAACGTGGCTGTTCCACCAGTTTTCCGTTGGGGACAAATCGCGTCTCAGCAGCCAGCTGGGAGAGAAGAAAGATGGCAAACAGCACGAATAGGGCAATGAAGATCTGAACACCCGGACGGTGGATGGACTCTTCGCGATGCTGGGTCATTTGCGTATCCAGTTACCCGAAATAACTGCCCCTTTGGAAGGCTGGCGCTTGATCGCGCCAGCCCCAATTGCTCAGCCAACGGCTATTCCAGCATCGACTGAATCGTGGCCGTCGTCTGCATGTCCGTCTGAATCTGCTCGGCCGCCGCGGCAGCGCCCACCCAGTACACGCCGGCACCTGTCTCGCTTGCCAGCTTTTGGGCGCGCTCGCCCATGACCGTCTTCTCGGCAACCGCGATGATCTTGTCACGCACGTCTTGCGGCGTGTCCTTGTGCACAAACAGACCGTTCCACAGCGAGATGTTCAATTCCGGAACAAGCTCACCCATCGTTGGCGCATCCGGGGTGATCGGAATGCGTTCCCCGGTCACCGACGCCAGAACCTTGATGTTGTCCAGGCACGGCAGCACCAGTTGCAGCGTCGTATTGATGACATCTGCGTCACCCGAAGCCAGTGTGTTGCAGTCGAGCATTGGGTAGGCGGCCTCGGCGCCCCACTCGAACCCGGCAGCCTTGGCGTAAGCCATGGTGACCTGGGTCGGAATCAGGGTCGCACCAAAATGTCCAAGCGCCAACTCGTTTGACTTTGCGTGTTCGGCCATTTCCTCGATCGTGTCATACGGGGCATTGCCGCCTGCGACGATAACGAACGGGTAGGTCACGAAGATGCCCAGTGGATCGAATTTTTCCGGGGTGAGTTCGGGAATGCCGATTTCGTGGCCAATTAGCGGGACACCGATCACAAAGGACCCGATCGTGTAGCCATCGGCAGGGGCGGTCGCCACCTCGATTGCGCCGGGGAAAGGTCCACCGCCGCCGCCGGGCTTGTTCACGACCGCAGCCGCCACGCCGTACTCCTCCTGGAAGTCTTCGGCGATCATGCGGGTTAGAACGTCTTCCAAGTCACCCGGCGGCCAAGGCACGATGAAGCTCACGGGCTTCTCCGGGTACTCCGCGAGGGCTGCGCCCCCACTCAGAACAGCCACCGCAGCTGCTATGGACGCTATCGTGTGTTTCATCATATCCTCCCTGAGATGATCAATATTTGACACGCTGGTGCGATAATGATCAATTTTATGGGTTCGCGAGTCAACAATTTCGCGTCTTGTCCGGGAACAAAAATATGAGCACTGTGGATAAGGCATTGAGTGTGCTGAATTTATTTTCGGAGAGCACCCCAAACCTAGGCTTGTCAGAGATTGCCCGTCAGCTCGGCTGGGACAAATCAAACATACAACGCTACGTGTCTGACCTGACTCGGCATGGCATCCTGGAACAGTCGCCGAAGGACAAATCCTACTATCTCGGGCCGTCCCTGACGCGGCTGTCGATGCTGCGCGATCTTACCCATCCCGTGGCAGGCGAGGTAACGCGGGCCTTGCACGATCTTTCGGAAGCCACCGGTGAAACGGCACATTCAAGCATGCTCGTTGGCGACAGGTTGATGACGACCGGGATCGCCGAAACAAAGATCAAGGGCACCCGGGTTTACATCGATCCTGCGGAACCCCTGCCATTTCATGCAACAGCGTCCGGACTGGCATTCCTGTCTGCCTCGCCGGATGCGTGGGTTGACAAGGTCCTCAGTGGGAACCTGCTCCGATTCACGGGCAACACCGAAATGGACCGTAACAGGTTGCATAGGCAAATCGAGCAGGTGCAGGAGACAGGTTATGCCAAGGCGTCGGGTACATTTGAAAGCGACGTGGTCGGCATCGCTGCGGCAATCATCGGCTTTCGCGGCGAAGCCGTAGGTGCCGTTGCGGTCGCCACGCCAGCTTCACGTTTCACCGAGGACACAGAAAACGCAACCTCGGGACATGTGATGAATATCGCGTCGCAGGTCTCCAGGATTCATGGAGCGAAGCCAGAAACACTCCCTCAAGCGGTATCCTGCGGGAAGGACAGATGACTGCATCCGTGAGCCTCGCCGCCAATGCTGTCGCAACGCCATCGCAAATTGCATTCCGAGCGCAGCCTGATCGTGAAGCGAGGGAAATCCTCAATGCACGCTTGGTCCCTCAAGCTGATAGCGCTGCCGAACTCTAGGATGGCTTTCTGCTGGAAGGCATGGCTTTCTGCTTCACGCCCAACATCGGTCGCGGATCAGTTTGAATTTCAGGCATTGGCACGCCGAGGCCGCCACGTTCCGGCGAATGTCATGCGACCCGGATCTATGCCCGTTCGGCGTATTCCATGGTTTCAGTGTTCACCACGACCTTCTCGCCTTCGCCAACGAAAGGCGGAACGGTGATGCGAACGCCGTTGTCCAGAAGCGCCGGCTTGAAACTGTTTGCTGCCGTTTGGCCCTTCACCACGGGCTCGGTTTCGCTGACCGTGCACGTCACTTTCTGCGGCAGTGACGCGTTCAGGGCCTCAGCCTCGTAGTACTCGACCTGGATCGTCATGCCGTCCTGCAGGAACGGCCGGCGCTCGCCGAGGATGTCTGCGGGAAGTTCGGTCTGTTCGAAGGTCTCGCTGTCCATGAAGACAAGCATGCCGTCGCTTTCGTACAGGAACTGCTGGTCCCTCTGCTCCAAACGGACGCGCTCGACCTTGTCGGCCGACCGGAATCTCTCGTTCAGCTTGGAGCCGTTTCGAAGGTTCCTGAGTTCCACCTGCGCGAATGCACCGCCCTTTCCGGGCTTGACATGCTCGGCCTTCACCGCGACCCAGAGGCCGTCATTGTGTTCCAGCACGTTGCCGGGCCGAATCTCGTTTCCGTTGATCCTTGGCATGCGACAAACTCGATAATTTGTTGATCCAAAACGCGCCTGCCATATATTTGACGATATGCTCAACTGCAACACGGAAGGTATGCGGGAAATCCGAGACTGCTATGCATTTGGCGCATGGCAGATATTCCGAAAAAGAATAGCAAATTGATGCCAATACCTGCATAAGGGGCGTCGCGCCCATCACTTGCGAGGAAAAGGACCGAAGGACCAAATATGGTAGACTTTGTGGACGGCACTGCATTCAACAATGAACAGGGCAATCGTGCGCGGAAGCTCTTCGCGGCCGTGGTGCTTGCCGCGCTTGATGACGCCATTGCCGATGACAAAAAATATGGAAACGGCCCCGAGCAGATCGCACGCTGGGCGCGGTCGCGTGATGGACGCGAGGTGCTGACCTGCGCGGGCATTGATCCGAACGAGCGCGTCGTGAAAGGCCTCATGGCATTCGTGGGCAACGGCGTCCGCACGTCCGTGGCACTCAGCCGCGAAGAGAGCGAGCGTCGGCACGCTGCAGAACTTGCCGCGGCCGAAGAGGCCAAGCGCGCCGCCTGAATCACTTCCCGGCAAATCTTCGAATTTCGTGAACCGACCCATGCACAGCCTTGGGCGGGCAGGTGATCCGTCATTGTCCACGCCATTTCCCCAATCGCGGACTTCTCCTCCCTGCGTTGATGTGACATGACGCTCCAATGCACCGAGGAGGCTCCGCCCTATGCCCGACGACCTTCCGTTCGACACATCCCAACTTGATCGCTTGGCCGAGACCATCGTCTCGACAGGCGTAAACCTCGCAGAAGGCCAGCATCTCCTGATCACAGCCTCCGTCGAGGCGCTGCCGCTCGTGCGGCGCGTAACCGAATGCGCCTATCGCCGCGGCGGCGGCCTCGTCACGCCAATCCTGAGCGACGAAGACGTCACACGAGCCCGATTCAGGTATGGACGCCAAGAGAGTTTCGATCAAGCGCCCGACTGGCTCTACCAAGGCATGGCCGACGCCTTTGGCAGCAACACGGCGCGGCTGCACATAGCCGCCGAGAACCCGATGGCGCTTGCTTCAGAAGATCCGGAGAATGTCGCCCAAGCAACACTTGCCCAGGCAGAAGCCTTTCGCCCCGCACTCGAAAAGATCTCGGGCTTCGAGATCAACTGGTCGATTGCAGCATATCCTGGGCGCGCGTGGGCCAGGCTGGTGTTTCCGGATCTGGACGAGGACACGGCACAGGCCGAACTGGCCAAGGCAATCTTCTCCGCGTCGCGCACCGATCAGGACGATCCTGTCGCGGCATGGGCCGTGCACAATGCGGATCTTGCCGTCCGGCGCGATTGGCTGAACAGCCACGAATTCGCCGCGCTTCACTTCAAGAGCAGCGGCACCGACCTGACCGTCGGCCTGGCTGACGGGCATTGCTGGATGGGTGGCGCGAGCGAAGCGAAGAACGGCATTGTCTGCAACCCGAACATTCCGTCAGAAGAGGTCTTCACGGTCCCCCACAAGGATCGTGTTGACGGAATCGTCCGGGCGACCAAGCCGCTCGCCTACCAGGGCACCCTCATCGAGAACATTGAAGTCCGGTTCAAGGAAGGCCGTGTCATTGAGGCCAATGCATCAAGCAGCGAGAAGGTCTTTCGCAAGCTCCTCGAAAGCGACGACGGTGCGCACCGCATCGGTGAGGTGGCGCTGGTGCCCTACGCGTCCCCGATCTCGGAAAGCGGCATACTCTTCTACAACACGCTGTTCGACGAAAACGCAGCCTGCCACGTCGCGCTTGGCGAGTGCTACAAGGACTGCCTGCGCGACAGCGACGGGGCATCGGAGGACGAGATCGCAAGGCGCGGCGGAAACAGCAGCATCGTCCATGTCGACTGGATGATCGGAGCGGCGGATACGGATATCGACGGTATCACGACAACAGGCGATCGCGTCGCGGTTTTCCGGAACGGCAACTGGGCCGACTGAATTCCACCTGCACCGGACGTTTCTGAGTCAGAACGGCACATCTCCCGCCGCTCCCGCTACGTATGTTGAGGACTTCTTTTTCAGGTTCAGTTGTCAATTAAGTGATCCATTTTCCGGATCGGGGATTGGATTGGGGCTTATATGCTTAACTTGACAGCCCGTCAGGCCTCCTCCTCCGGCACGGCACCCTCGAACGAGACGCCCGCGCGAATGATGCCGGCGGGAGCGGGGAACATGTGCGGCAAGATCTCTCATGATGGAGAATGAAAAGGGAACTTCGT